>NZ_CAXUSM020000001.1:4950000-5467500 GCF_964254105.1 Rhizobium sp. LjRoot254
GCCCGGATGATCCTCGACGATCCCGAGCTCGGCGGTGTCGCATGCGTGATCTTCGACGAATTCCACGAGCGGTCTCTGGATGCGGATTTCGGCCTGGCGCTGGCGCTCGACGTGAAAGCCGGGCTGCGCGACGACCTCCGGATACTGGTGATGTCGGCGACGCTCGATGTTTCGCGGGTCGCGGCTTTGATGGGAGATGCGCCTATGATCGAGAGCATGGGCCGCAGCTTCCCGATCGATATCCGCTACCAGGATCGCGATACCGACCAGCGTATCGAGGATGTGATGGCGCGGGTGATTTCCGATTCATTTGCCGGCGAACCAGGTTCCATCCTCGCCTTCCTGCCGGGCCAGCGCGAAATCATCCGTACCGCCGAGCGGTTGGAAGGGCGATTCGGCCCCGACACGATCGTCGCGCCACTCTATGGCAATCTCGGCCAGGCCGAGCAGGACCAGGCGATCAAGCCGGCGCCGCCAGGCAAGCGCAAGATCGTGCTGGCGACCTCAATCGCCGAGACCTCGATCACCATCGATGGCGTTCGGATCGTCATAGATAGCGGGTTGCAGCGGCTGCCCGTGTTCGAACCCGCCACGGGAATCACGCGGCTGGAAACGCGCCGCGTGTCTCGCGCCTCGGCCGACCAGCGCGCCGGCCGCGCCGGGAGAACCGAACCCGGAATTGCCATCCGCCTCTGGCATCAGGGGCAGAATGCTGCACTCGAAGCCTTCACGCCGCCGGAGATTCTGGCGAGCGATCTTTCGGGGCTGATCCTCGATCTCGCGCATTGGGGTGTTTCCGGGCCGGACCAGCTTTCGTTTCTCGACCAACCGCCGGCCGCAGCGATCGCCGAGGCGCGGGCTTTGCTGATGTCGCTCGGCGCGCTCGATGAAAAAGCCCAGATCACAACAGAGGGCAAACTGATTCGCGACCTGGCGCTGCCGCCCCGGCTGGCGGCGATGGCTGTGGCCGCTTCGCATGAAGGGCAGGGTCTGGCGGCTTGCGAACTCGCGGTCCTGATCACCGAACAGGGGCTTGGCGGCAATTCGATCGATCTGGAAGAGCGGCTTGGCCGGTTCCGCAACGAGCGCGGCGAGCGGGCCGAATCATCGCGCCGGCTGGCAAGGCGGCTCGCCGATTCGCTGCCGGGCGCCAAGGAAAAGGGAGTGCCCGTCCATGCCGGTCGTCTTCTCCTGCACGCCTTTCCCGACAGGGTCGCGCTCCAGCGCGGCGGACGTGGCCGGTTCGTCATGGCCAATGGCCGGGGCGGCGAGATCATGCAGACCGAACGGCTGGCCGGCGCGAAAATGCTTGTTATCGCCGACCTGACCGGCCGCGCCGGCGCGCAGCGGATTCTCGCCGCGGCGGAAATTTCGCGCGCCGAGATAGAAGAAGAGCTTCCGAATGCCATTGTCCGCGAAGACCAGTCCCTCTTTGACCCAGCGAGCCGGCAGGTCCGCGCTCGGCGGGTGACGCGGCTGGGCGCCATTATCTTCGAGGAATCTCCGCTGCCCCGCCCGACCGGACCTGCCGCGCAAGCAGCACTTGCGGAAGGTGTGCGGCTGCTGGGAATCGAGACACTGCCGTTTTCGAAAGCTGCCGCGCAACTCCGTGAACGAATCGGCTTCCTGCACCGGACGTTGGGCGAGCCGTGGCCGGATGTCAGCGATGCGGCGCTCCTCGAATCGCTGGAGGACTGGTTCCTGCCCTACCAAACCGACATCAGGGGCTTGGATTCGATCGACGCGGGTTCTCTGCATGATGGATTGATGAGCCTCGTGCCGCACGACTTGCGCCGCGATCTCGAAAAGCTCGCACCGACGCATTTCGAATCACCGGCTGGCAACCGCCATCCCGTGGATTATAGTGGCGCGGAACCGCTCGTTTCGGTGCGGGTGCAGGAACTGTTCGGCCTGAAGACCCATCCCGCGATCGGCGGTGGCCGGATACCGCTGACGCTGGAACTGACCTCGCCGGCACATCGTCCGATCCAGACGACACGCGACCTGCCGGGCTTTTGGGCCGGTTCCTGGCGGGATGTTCGGGCCGACATGCGCGGACGTTATCCGAAACATCCCTGGCCGGAAAATCCGGCCGAGGCACCGCCGACCGCACGCGCCAAACCGCGCGGCACATAACACAAGGAGCCGACATGGTCGTGGAACTCGTCCGCGAAGGACCGGAAAGCCGCAAGCTCAGGCTCGAGACGCTGGTGCGCCTGCGCTGGCTGGCAGTCGGCGGCCAGACCGTCACGGTTCTCATCGTCGGTGTGTTCTTGCAGTTCTCGATGCCGATCGAAATCTGCGCCCTGCTGATCGCAGCACTCGCGGTGGTCAATGCCTGGCTGCAATTCTCCTATCCCGCGACATGGCGGCTCGAACCGTCGTCGGCGCTGGCGCTGCTGGCTTTCGACCTGTTGCAGCTCACTGCACTTCTTTATGTGACAGGCGGCATCTCCAATCCCTTCGCGCCGCTGATCTCCGTACCCGTCATTATATCGAGCGCCGCGCAGCCGATCCGGTTCTCGCTGGCTCTGGTTGTCATGGCGATGCTGGCGATTACGGCGCTCGTCTTTTCGCCCTTTCCGCTGCCCTGGTATCCCGGCAGCGTCGTGCCGTTCGAGCCGCTGCTGCTGGCCGGCATGTGGTTCGCCATCGTTTCCACCACATCCTTCGCCGCCTTCTACGCCTATCGGGTGTCGCATGAGGCCAACCAGCTTTCGGAGGCACTCACCGCGACCGAACTGGTGCTGCAACGGGAGATGCATCTTTCCGAACTCGACGGGCTTGCCGCCGCCGCAGCGCATGAGCTCGGCACGCCGCTTGCCACCATCTCGCTTGTCGCCAAGGAGATGAGCCGCGAGATCGAGCCCGGACACCGGCTTTATGACGATGTTCATCTGCTGATTTCGCAGGCCGAACGCTGCCGCGACATCATGAAGCGGCTGACCACGCTCTCCGCCGACAACGAGGAGCACATGAAGCTCCTGCCGCTCTCTTCTCTCATCGAGGAGGTCACGGCGCCGCATCGCGAGTTCGGCATCGCGATCGAGGTGATCGAACTCTCGCCGCGCGGCGACGAGCCGATGGGGCGGCGCAATGCCGGCATCATGTACGGGCTTGGCAATCTCATTGAAAACGCTGTCGATTATGCGAAATCCAAGGTCACCGTCACCGTCATCCACGACAAGGAGAGGGTGACGATCATGATCGAGGACGACGGCGAGGGCTTTGCGCCCGACATCCTGCAGCGCATCGGCGACCCCTATGTGACGCGCCGCAATCCGCAGGCCAAGGCCGGCGGGTTGGGCCTCGGCTTGTTCATCGCCAAGACGCTGCTGGAACGGTCAGGCGCCGAACTTTCGTTCGAAAACTCGCCGGGCGCGCGAATCAAGGTCGAATGGAAGCGCGAATTCATGGACGTTTCCGGCTGATTGTCGTATTTCCAGTTGCCGCAACCTATTTATTGTCATGTTGGATATAAATGACGATTGCTGGCTATTGAGAGCTGAATGATGAACGATCCAAAGACCGGGCACGCGGATGCCATAGGTGCCGACCCTTCCCTCCTCATTGTCGAGGATGACGCCCCCTTCCTGAAACGCCTGGCGCGAGCCATGGAAACCCGCGGCTTCACCGTCGAGACCGCCGAAACGGTCGCGGAAGGCGTCGCCAAGGCCAAGGGCCGGCCGCCGAAATATGCGGTGGTCGATCTCCGGCTCGGCGATGGTTCGGGTCTCGACGTCATCGAGGCGATCCGCTCGAAGCGCGACGACAGCCACATGATCGTGCTGACCGGCTACGGCAACATCGCGACGGCAGTGACCGCTGTTAAGCTCGGCGCTGTCGACTATCTCGCCAAGCCCGCCGATGCCGACGAGGTATTCGCGGCGCTGACCCGCAAGGGTGGTGAGAAGGTTGAGCCGCCTGAGAATCCGATGTCGGCCGATCGCGTCCGCTGGGAGCATATCCAGCGCGTGTATGAGATGTGCGACCGCAACGTGTCGGAGACGGCGCGCCGGCTCAACATGCATCGCCGCACGCTGCAGCGCATTCTCGCCAAGCGCGCGCCGAAGTAATCGGCCTTCACGATCAGAAATCCGCTGATTCGTCCGCCGTCGGCTCGTTCGGATTGGGAATGCCCAGCCGGTCGGCCGCCCATTCCGCATGCATCAGGCGTGCCGCGGCGATGCGTGAGAAGTTCAGCGTCATGGATTTGCGTGTCGCGGGCGCCAGGCGGTGCTCGGGCGCATCGCGGATGAGTTCGGCGCCGTACTGGTCGGCGATGAACAGCCCTGCGTCCTCGGGAAAGATCGCCTCTGGCACATCAGGCAGGGTCGCGAAATAGAGCCGATCACAGAAATTGCGGTATTCCGGCCATTTGCGGTCGACCCGGAAATCCTCGATCGAGGACTTGATCTCGATGATCCAGATCTCACCCTTTTCCGACAAAGTGACAATATCGGCGCGGCGCCCGCTGCGCAGGCTCAGCTCCGGCAGCGTGACGTGGCGCATATCGATGAGCAGCCTCTGCATGCCGCGTCTTATGGCAAGCGCACGGGCCGATTGACGCCCGTCTTTCAGCGGATTGTCGCCATGGATCGATAATATCGCCATTTCAGTCTCTTTCAGCCGCCATCAGGCTATGTTGCAAAAAAGTCATGGCTTTTCCATTTGCGTGCATCGCAGGTGCGCCGGGCCGCTCAACCCCTTGCAAATCAGCGCGTGAAAGCCATACACCTTGCTCCACCAGCCGGCTCGCGGGGAGCCCGGCTGCTCACCTTTTACAAGAGAATAAGATGCGCGTACGCACACTTGTTACGGCATTCGGCATCATGCTCAGCCTGGGCGCTGCCTCCTGCTCAACTACGGCCGAAACCGGCAATATCGAAACCTCCCAGATCTTCTCTGATTCTTACGGCAAAGTCACCGATTCGGGCTACGCGCTCCCAGCGATCCCGATCAAGAAGCTGGACACGAAGTTCCATCGCCAGATCATCGCCTATCCGTCGACCGAGAAGCGCGGCACTGTCATCGTCGATACGAAGAATCGTTTCCTCTATTACGTGCTGGGTGGCGGCAAGGCCGTTCGCTACGGCATCGGCATCGGCAAGCAAGGTTTTGCCTGGAAGGGTGAGGCCTATATCGCCTGGAAGCAGGAATGGCCGACCTGGCATCCGCCGGCGGAAATGGCCGAGCGCAAGCCGGAATACGCGAAATATGTCGAAAAGGGCCAGGAGCCGAGCATCAGCAATCCGCTTGGCGCACGCGCGATGTATCTCTTCGACGACAAGGGGAAGGATACACTGTTCCGTATCCATGGCACGCCGCAATGGAATTCGATCGGCACCGCCGCTTCGTCGGGCTGCATCCGCATGATCAATCAGGATGTCATAGACCTCTATTCACGCGTCCGCCCCGGCAAGGGCGCCCGCGTGGTGGTGCTGTAATTTAGTTTCCGGTCGGGGGACTGGGCAGAGCCGCTGGGGCAACCTGGCGGCTTTCTTTATTTTGGTAGCCCATCAATCCGGATATGGCGTCGCCAGCATGCTTGGCCGGGCTTTCATGCGCTGCCACCAGGCGCTGAGTGCGGGAAATATCCCCATCAGTTTGCGGCCTTCTTCCGTCATCAGGAAGAAATCCATCATTGCCGCGAGGTGAAGGTCGGCGAGCGTTATGTTCTCGCCCGCCAGCCAGGTCTTGCCGCTCATCAGCTTGGTGATGGCCGTCAGGCTGATCCGCGCCTTCGCCAGCCCGTTGGCGATTCGCTCTTCGTCAGGCCGTTCACTCCGCTTTTTCGTTTCGACGCGCTCGACAAAGACGTCCCAGACCAGCGGTTGATAGACGTAGGAATCGCAGACCGAGATCAGTTGATCGACCCGCGCCGTGACCCTGGGCTCGGTCGGCAGCAGCGGCGGGCCATCGAACGCGGCGTCGATATAGCGAGTGATCGCCGAGGCCTCATAGAGTGCAAAGCCATCATGCTCGAATGCCGGGATCTTGGCGAACGGATGCCTGGCGAGATATTCCGGCGTCCGCTCCTCCTCGGCAAAGATATCGACCGGAACACGCCGATATTCGACGCCCTTCTCCTCGAGCGCCAAGCGGACGATTCTCACATAGCAACTATAGTCGGCACCGTAGAGTGTGACTGTCATCGATCAGGCCGTCCCCGCCTTGGCTTTCTGCTCCAGCCGGCGCCTGTGCAGCACCGGTTCGGTGTAGCCGTTCGGCTGGGCGCGGCCCTTCATCACCAGTTCGAGTGCTGCCTGGAAGGCGACGGACGAGCCGAAGTGCGGCGCCATCGGCTCGTAGAGCGGGTCGCCTGCATTCTGGCCATCGACCACTTCGGCCATGCGCTTCATGGTTTCCATGACCTGGGCTTCCGAGATCACATGATGATGCAGCCAGTTGGCCATGTGCTGGGCCGAGATCCTGAGCGTCGCGCGGTCTTCCATTAGGCCAACATTGTGGATATCGGGCACTTTGGAGCAGCCGACGCCCTGGCTCACCCAGCGTACGACATAGCCGAGGATGCCCTGGCAATTGTTGTCGATCTCCTGCTGGATTTCCTCCGCCGTCCAGTTCGGACGCGGCACGACAGGCACGCTCAATATGTCGGAGAGTTTTGCCCGGGCGCGCGATTTCAACCCTGCCTGCACCGAGGCGACATTGACGCGGTGATAATGCGTGGCATGCAAGGTCGCGGCCGTCGGTGAGGGCACCCAGGCGGTATTCGCGCCAGCTTTGGGGTGGGCGATCTTCTGTTCCAGCATATCGGCCATCAGGTCGGGCATCGCCCACATGCCCTTGCCGATCTGGGCGCGGCCCGAAAGGCCGCAGGCCAGCCCGATATCGACATTCCAGTTCTCATAGGCAGAAATCCAGGCGGCCTGCTTCATGTCGCCCTTGCGGATCATCGGGCCGGCTTCCATCGAAGTGTGGATCTCGTCGCCGGTGCGGTCGAGGAAGCCGGTATTGATGAAGACGACGCGACCCCGCGCGGCGCGGATGCATTCCTTGAGGTTGACCGTGGTGCGACGCTCCTCGTCCATGATCCCCATCTTGATCGTGTCGAGCGGCATTGCGAGGGCCTGCTCGACGCGGGTGAAGATCTCGGTCGCGAAAGCCACTTCCTCGGGGCCGTGCATCTTGGGCTTGACCACATACATCGAGCCGGTTGCGGAGTTCTTGCGCCGTCCGTTGACGCCGATGTCGTGCAGCGCGATCAGCGCCGTGATCATCGCATCCATGATGCCTTCGGGCACGTCGTTGCCGTGCTTGTCGCGAATCGCCGGATTGGTCATCAGGTGGCCGACATTGCGCACCAGCATCAGCGAGCGGCACTTGACCAGCAGCTTGCCGCCATCGGGTTTGTTGTATTCGACATCCGGGTTGAGCTTGCGGGTGAAGGTCTTGCCGCCCTTCGAGACCTCCTCCTCAAGGTCACCCTTCATCAGCCCCAGCCAGTTGCGATAGACGACGACCTTGTCGGCGGCATCGACGGCGGCGACCGAATCCTCGCAATCCATGATCGAGGTGATCGCCGATTCGAGCCAGACATCCGAGATATTGGCGAGATCGAACTTGCCGATCTCGCTGGTCGGATCGACGAGGATCTCGATCAGCAGATTGTTTTGCCGGAGAAGGACCTGCAGGTCGCAGAGATCATTCTCAAGATAGCCGGCGAATTGTGACGGATCCTTGAGGCCGGTCTCTCCGGCCTCGTTGACGACGATCAGCGCGCCGTCGCGGATGGCAAGCTTGGCCACGGCCTTCCAGCTGCCGCCGGCAAGCGGCACCGAGGCATCGAGGAAATCGCGCGCCCATGCGATGACCTTCTCGCCGCGAGCGGGATTGTAGCCCTTGCCCTTCGTCGCACCATCGGTCTCGGGAATGGCATCGGTGCCATAGAGCGCATCGTAAAGCGAACCCCAGCGGGCATTGGCGGCATTCAGCGCGTAGCGCGCATTCAAGACGGGTACGACGAGTTGCGGCCCGGCGATAACAGCGATTTCCGGATCGACCTTGTCTGTGGAGACCGAAAAATCCGGGCCTTCCGGCACGATATAGCCGATCTCGCGCAGGAACGCTTCGTAGACGGCCATATCGGACGGCGCGCCATGCGCCTTGTGCCAGTCATCGATGCGCATCTGCATCGCGTCGCGCTTCTGCAGCAGCGATTTGTTCTTGGGTTCCAACTCGTGGACGATCTCGGAAAAGGACTTGAAGAACTTGTCCGGCTTGATGCCCGTGCCCGGCAAAGCTTCGTTGACGAGGAAACCATGCAGTTCCTCGTCGATATGAAGCCCGTGTTCGTCAATCATCGCCATGCCGCGCGTCTCCCAAAATTCAAGTCCGGGCAGACACTGCGTCAGCTTGTCATGTCAGTCAATTGCACTGAAGTGGCAAAGCGTCTCGCTCAGGCTTTTCAGGTGATCCGGGGACGGCCGGAGGCGGTGGCGGCAAAGCGGGCTTCCACCAGCTTTCGCTGTCCCTCGATCTCCGGCGCCTCGATCTCCTCGTGGAAACGGACCACGGGATCTTCGGCGCCGCTGTCGATCGCCATGCGGACGGCCATCTCCCGGGCGCGGGTCCGGGCGAGGTCGAAGGTCTTCTTCTCGCCGGTCATGCGCTCCGTCCGCCCGCCGCCCGAGATGATGAATACGCCCTCATCGGGTGACGTGACGGTGACGAGTACGGTCTGGCTGATCTCGCCGGCCACTGCGCCGACGGCATTGGCGACGCCCGCATCGGCGGGGATCACCGATTCGGCGCCCAGCATCGCCGCGATCGCGGGGTAATAGACATGCGCGGAGGCGCCGAGACCGATCAAAGGCCGGTCGAGCGCCAGCGAAAAGCGCACCACGCCCGGCGTGCGGTTGAGCGAGCGGTCGATCGAGACGGATTTGGCGGGATCGATGTTCTCGACGCCGTCCTCGCCGAGCGAGGCGGCGAGAATCACCTCGGACGATTGGCGCGTCATCCGCGCCTCGATCTTGTGAGCCAGTTCAACGGCCGAACTCGCGATCGGCTTGCCCGATCCATCGCGGATACGGCAGGCGAGTTCGAGGCCCAGTCGCGCGGCATCCTTGTCCCACTGGCCCTGCCGGCCGAGCAGATGCATCGCATCGGATGCGGTGATCGCCGAGATATGCACGAGACCGCGGCTGACCAACCGGTCGAGTGAGGCCTTCTGGATCGAGCTCAAGAGCAGATCATTGAGCGCGATCGGCACATTGGCCACGCGGGCATAAAGCCCCTCATCGGCCGGCGACAATCCGCTGGCGAAACGATCCGGCAGGCCGGAGCGGATCGCGAAACGGCCGTCGTAACGCCCGGCATGGGTTGCCTTGATCTGCTTGTCGAGCGTGTCGCGAACGCTGGCGCCATGCAGCTTGGCGATCAGGCTGAGCGGCAGCACACGGCGGGGTCCGAGCGTCAACGCGCCCTCGAGGCCGCGTGCGTTCACATGCACTTCCGAATCGCCGCCGAGGCCATAGGTGCGCATCGCCACCGCCTGGACCATGGTGCGATAGCCGCCGACCACGGCGCCGTTCTCATCGAGCCTTGGGCGGCCCTCGTCGAGGATCGCCACGTCGGTCGTCGTGCCACCGATATCGGAGACCACGGCATCGTCGAGCCCTGTCAGGAAGCGAGCGCCGACAAGGCTTGCCGCCGGGCCGGAGAGAATGGTTTCGATCGGGCGCAGCCGGGCCTCGGCAGCCGAAATCAGAGCACCGTCGCCGCGCACCACCATCAGCGGCGCGGTGATGCCGCGCGCCTTGAGAAAATCCTCCGAGGAGCCGATCAGCCGGTCGATCATCGACACCAGCCGGGCATTGAGCAGGGTCGTCAGCGCCCGGCGCGGCCCCCCGAGCTTGGAGGACAGTTCATGGCTGCAGGTGACCGGCAGATGGGTTGTTTCGCGAATGAGATCGCGGATGCGGAGCTCATGGGCCGGATTGCGGACGGCGAAATAGCCGGCGATTGCAAAGGCGGTGACCGAATTGGCAAGCGCGTCCAGCTGTCCGGTCAGTGCGCTCGTGTCCAGCGGCGCCTCATGGCCGTGGACATTGTGCCCGCCGGGAAGGAAGACGACCGGATCGGTGCCGAGCGCCGCCTTCAAGCCATCGCGCTCCAGATCTTCAGGTCCAAAGCCGATCATGACGAGACAGACGCGGCCGCCCTGGCCTTCGACTAGCGCATTGGTGGCAAGCGTGGTCGAAAGCGAGGCAAGCCGGATCGACGAGGGCTCGGTGCCCGTCTCGGACAGCACGTTGTCGACCGCGCCGCGAATGCCTTCCGATAGGTCGTGCCGCGTGGTCAGCGCCTTGGCCCGGGCCTTGACGCCCTCTTCGGGGTTGAAAAGCACGGCATCCGTATAGGTGCCGCCAGTGTCGATGCCGAGAAGAAATCGCAATGCCACGCCGTCTACCATTCATATTGACCGGAATACGGACCCATGCCTTGAATCCAACACGGCTTCGAGGCACGTTTCCCACGTTCCCGGGATATGGCATTGCCCACACTTTATCCAGTGCGGTATGCGACAGGCGCACGCGAAAAATATCGGGTCAATGACCCCTAGGGAAGGCTTTATGAGCAGAATCAGTCGAATCTCGCGCGGCATCGCAGCCGCAATGCTGGCGGCAATGGCTGCCATGCCGGCCTTCGCACAGGAGGGCGACGAGGACGAGTACCAGCCGGAACTGCCCGATATGTCGATGTACAAGGCGATGCTGGATGCCAACCGGCAACCGGGCTGGGTACAGTTCCGGGAATTCTCGGGCAAGCAACTGATCTATTTCACGGCATTGCAGACCATGCGCTGCCGGCTTTCGGAGGTCCGCTACTCTGTCAACTCGGAAGCACTCGACAAGCGCTTTCCGCTCGGACCCTGCGATCCGCAGCAACCCTTCAACATCCCGGATTCCGACGATCCCGGCAAGTTCATGTATATCGAGCTGCCGCCGAACGGAGCCAAGACATTGACGATCCAGGTCGTCTGGGCGGATGGCTCCGGCAGCGAGATCGTCACTTACCGCCCTTGCGACAATGTCGGCGAATCGACCTGCGCTCGGATCAAGAAGATTGCCAAGCCCGAGCACAAGCTCAGCGCGCCGACACCCGAAGGGCAATCCCGTTGAGCGGCTGGGTGGTCAGCCGCTGCACCGGCCATGCGGTCGTATTTTCAGTCACGTCGAAGCGGTAGCGCTTCATCAGCACGGCAAGCGCGATCACCGCCTCCTGCAGCGCGAAAGTCGCGCCGATGCAGACGCGGGGACCCGCACCGAAGGGCAGGTATTGAAAGCGTCCGATTCGGTCGCGGTTCTCAGGCAGGAAGCGTTCGGGGATGAAATGCCTAGGCCGATCCCAATAGAGTTCGTGGCGATGCAGCGTCCAGGGCATGACCAGCACCGATTCGCCGGCGGGCAGGTGCAGGACCGTGCCGTTCTCGGCGGTCCAGGTGTCGTCCTTCACAGGCGCGCGGTTGATCGAGGGCGCAGGCGGGTAAAGGCGCAAGGCCTCCTCGAAGGCCGCGCGGACATGCGGCATCAGGTCGAGCCAGTCGACAGGATCGGCGCCGTCGGCCAGCACGCGATCGATTTCCTCTTCCATCAGCACGCGGAAATGCGGGCTTTCGGCGACGCAGTAGAGCGTCCAAGCCAGCGCGCGCGCCGTCGTTTCGTGGCCCGCGCCGATGAAGGTGAGGATATTGTCCTCGATCTCGTCGCGGGTCAGCCCGTCAGGCCCTTCGATCTTCAAGAGCAGCGTCAGGAAATCATCCGGCACATGACCGCCTGACGCCATCTGCGCTCGGCGCGCGTCCATGGTCTCGGAAACGATCTGCCGGAAGGCCCTCAGCGCCTTGCGGCCGGAAAAGCGCGTGACACGCGGAATCCAGGCCGGCGCCAGCAGCAGGTCCATGGGATCGATGCGGCCCATATTGCCGAGCAGCGAATCGACTCGGTCAGCGAAACCATCCGTGCCGGTCGCGATATTGCCGGAGAATAGCGTTTCGGCGAGGATCTCATAGGTGAGTTCCGTCATGCCCGTCGCGATGTTGACCTCGGCCCCATGCTTAGCCGGCTCAGCATAGCGCTCGGCAAACTCCTCAGACTTCCGGAGCATCTGGCTCGCAAAGCCGCGCGCATGGCGCGGCGTGAAGACCGGCGCCATGGCCTTGCGCGAGCGCTTCCACACATCGCCTTCGGCGGTCAGCAGCCCATCGCGCAGGATCGGGCGGAGCACCAGCTGGCGGATCGGCTGCATGGCGTAATTCGCCGCATTGTCGACCAGGACATGCTTGATGAGGCCGGGATCATGACAGATCGTCGTCAGCTGGCCGAAGAACTTCACCTGCAGCCAGGGCAGCGTATAGCTCGGCTTTCCCCACAGTTCGAGGGGATTGCGGAACATGACCTTGATGATTTCCAGCCGCGACGGCGGGATGGTGCGTGGTATCGGCGCCGGTGGTTCGAAAGGTTCCGGCCTGATATCCATCTAGAGAAGTGCCTCGAGTTCGGCCAGCTTGTCGTTGATCAGCCAGCCATAATAGTTCTCTTCGGGAAGCGTGCCCGCACCCCTCGCCTTCAGCTCATAGGCGCGTTCGCGCGGATTGCCGGTATTGTAGAGCGTCGCGGTGATGCCGGGATTCCCCGAAATATCGACGCCGGCGATCTTGCGATACTCGTCGATCGACATCCTGATCGAAGCCGCCATGTAGGCCAGTGACTTGTCGGGATCCATGATCGAGGCATAGACCTCGCCCGCATCGTTCTCGTCGAGCTTGGGATAGCCCGAGACGCGGCTGACGAGATCGGAGAGTTCCAGCGCCGTCAGCGGATTGATCTGTCCGAGGCCGAAGGTCTGGCCGGCGTAGAAGGGCTGGAAGAAGACCGCTGAAAAGCGATTGTTGGGATAGGCCATGCCGCCGACATTCTTTCCCCGGAAAGACTTGTTCCACACCCGCTCGCGGCAGGTCCAGAGTTCGTAGGAGCCCGAGCTGGATGCGCAATCGGCGAATTGCGGCAGCGCGATCAGTTGCTGGATCGACTGGCCCTCATAGGCGAAGCGGAACTTGTCGCCGGAATAGGCGGCGGCCTTCACGTAATAGGACTGCAGCCGGTCATAGGCGTCGACATTGTAGGTATGTTCGCCGACCAGGGCGCCGACCATGTGGATCGGCGCGATGCCGTATTGTCCCGCGATCGACTTGATCTTCGAAATCAGCTTCTTGTCCCGGGCGAGCAGCCTGACGACCTTGGCATATTTCCGGTCGAACGTGGTCTTGCCCGCCTTGGTGCGGCGCTTGGAGGCACCAGGCACCGCCGGCTGCTCCACATTGCGGTTACCCGCAGGCACCACGGACGCAGCCTGGACGGGCACGAGCGTGCTGAGAGTGAAGGCAGCAAGGGCGAGAAGCGTGAGGAGAAAACGGCGCAAGGGCGTGAAAATCCGGTTGGCTTTGGATCGTTATACCGGATGGAGCGCATGGCCCGCAATGATGGCGAAATAAAGAGTTGGGTGATTGGCGCGCCAGGGGTCGAAATCCCCTCTCACGCAGCCGCTTCGATCTCCTTACGGGCGGCGCTGGCGAGAAACGCAGTGCGGGTCAGGCCGCGCCGCTTCGCCTCCGTGTCGATCGCGTCGAGCATGCCCGCCTCGAAGGTGAGGTTGACCCGCACGACCCGTGTATCGTCCTCGATCAATGGCACACGCACCAGAAATCCACCGGCGGCGAGCGCCGCCAGCACGTCCGAGCGGGCACGGATCGCTGATATGGACGAGGGCTCCGGCAGCAATTCGTCTTCCGACCAGAGGCGCAACGCCTCGATCGCATTCGTCACGATGTCCCCTTCCTCGTCCGCAGCCGAGAAGACAGCGGGAAGATCGGGAAAGGAGACGCCATAGGCACTGTCCCCATCCTGCTCAACAACTGCATAATAGATGCGCATCATCCAACTCCCGTGTGCAAGAGGGACGGCCTCACAGCCAGCCCGCCTGTTTGGCGATATTGCGGGCGGTCCCGACAGGCAGGTCTTTCTTCGGATGAGGAACAATCACAGTTTTCCCATCCTTGCGGAACTTGTGATGGGAGCCTTTCACCGAAACAGGAACGAAGCCATCGTCCCTGAGCCTTCGGATGATCTTGCTACTGTCAGTTTCCACCCCGACCATGTGTATTTATATACACATGGTCGGCGGAATTTGCAATCTATTAGCGGCAGATGCGCACGCGCTTGATGTAGACATTGCCCCAGTCATCGTAGCGGCGGACCTTCTTGACGAAGCAATAATCGTCGTAGAAGTCGCCGCGGAAGACGATGCGCGGGCCATGGTGGCGACGCCAGTGATGACGGCGCCAGCCGTCGTGATGGCCGCGGCGCCAATTGTCGTCACGGTCCGCATGACGGTTTTCGTGATGGCCGTGACGGCGCCATTCGTCGTCGCCGCGGCGGGAATCGGCCGATGCGGCAGATACCATGCCGACAGTTGCGACAACGGCGGCAACAACAGTAAGTGCAAGCTTTTTCATGGGAATTTCCTCCAGGTGAGCACCTTGCTCGGATGGTGCCAAACTAGTGCACCCTTATTGAACCCACCCTGAAGCCGCCGTTCATGATTCCGACAGGAATGCGAGCGGATATCTATCCAATCGCTATTGCCTGATGTAGATTCACGCCATGATTGCGTATGGCGGAGCCGAACGTCCCATAGGTCCATTGTTCTTCTTGTTGAGGCTGGGCGCCCTCGCAGCGGTTGTCGGACTTGTCTACCATCTGGCCAACAGGGAAAGGCCGGGCTATCTCCAGACCGACGTCCATGACCCGAAGGACGAATGGCACCCCGACCAATACGAACCGGAGCCATTCGAAACCGTCGAGGTCGGTGAGTATCGAGCGCCACCGGAAGGCCTTGCCGGCCATCCGGTGAAACTCAAGGACAAGCCTGCCGATACCTAGAGAATAAACCGCGACAGGTCCGTATTGGCCGCCAGTTCGCCGACATGGCTTTCGACATAGGCGGCGTCGATCTGGTGTTCCTGGCCGTCCTGGTCGGGCGCGTCGAAGGACATCTCGTCGAGCACCCGCTCCATCACCGTCTGAAGCCGCCGGGCGCCGATATTCTCGACCGTCGAGTTCAGCTTGACCGCGACATCGGCCAGCGCGTCGATCGCGTCCTCGGTGAAGTCGAGCTTGACGCCCTCGGTCGCCATCAGGGCTACATACTGACGAATGAGGCTCGCCTCGGTCTCGGTGAGGATGCGGCGGAAATCCTCCTTGGTCAGTGCCTTTAGCTCGACGCGGATCGGGAGCCGCCCCTGAAGTTCCGGCAAGAGGTCGGAGGGCTTCGACACATGGAAGGCGCCGGAAGCAATGAACAGGATATGATCCGTCTTCACCGGCCCATACTTGGTCGAAACCGTCGTGCCTTCGACCAGCGGCAGCAGGTCGCGCTGCACGCCTTCGCGTGACACGCCTGCGCCCATGCCACCGTCGCGCGCCGCGATCTTGTCGATCTCGTCGAGGAAGACAATGCCGTCATTCTCGGCCGACTGCACCGCCTCGCGGTTGATCTGGTCGGAATCGATCAGCTTGTCGGATTCGTCGGCGACCAGCAGGCCGTAGCTGTCCTTGACCGTCGTCTTGACCTTCTTCGAACGGCCGCCCATGGCCTTGCCCAAGAGGTCGTTGAGGTTGAACACGCCCACCGACGCGCCCTGCATGCCGGGAAGCTCGAATCCCGAACCACCGGATGTGTCGGCGACCTCGATATCGATCTCCTTGTCATCAAGCTCGTTGGCGCGCAGCTTCTTGCGGAACGAATCGCGGGTCGCGGGCGAGGCGGTGGCACCGACCAGCGCGTCGAGCACCCGCTCCTCGGCATTGATATGCGCCTTGGCCTTGACCTCGGCGCGCTTCTTCTCGCGCACCAGCGTGATGCCGACCTCGACGAGATCGCGGATGATCTGCTCGACATCGCGGCCGACATAGCCGACTTCGGTGAACTTGGTGGCCTCGACCTTAATGAAAGGCGCACCGGCGAGCTTGGCGAGACGCCGGGAAATCTCTGTTTTGCCGACGCCGGTGGGTCCGATCATCAGGATGTTCTTCGGCATGACCTCATCCTTGAGGTCGCCGGTCAGCTGCTGGCGACGCCAGCGGTTGCGCAGCGCGATCGCCACGGCGCGCTTGGCGTCCTGCTGGCCGATAATGTAGCGGTCGAGTTCGGAGACGATCTCGCGCGGGGTAAAGGTGGTCATGATATCTCGTTCGCTTTCAGATGATGTTGCATGATCAGCACGTCGTCGCCGGCGCGGCCCAGGAGTTCGGGAATCGGCTGGAAGCCCGCCTTCCCGTAAGCCCTCACCGCTCGGACATTCGCCGGATCGGGATCGATGATGATGCTCTGATGGCCTTGGCTGCGCAACACGGCGACGAAGGCGGCAAGCGCCGTCGAGCCGATGCCCTGCGAAAGCTTCGCGGGATCACCGATGGAGAGGTCGATGCCGAGCGTTTCCGGCGGCAGTCCCTTGAGCCAGGGATGGTCCTTCGTCCATTGCTCGTTCTGGTGATGGCCGATGAACCAGTACTGGATATAGCCGATGGGCTCGCCGTCGAGCACGATCATGAAGGGACGCGTCGTGTCGCGGCCTTCGACCATGTCGCGGATGAAACGCAGCTCCTCCTCGGGATCGCCCCACCATTCCCGCATATGCGGCGCGGCGAGCCACGCACCGAGCAGGGAATAGTGCTCCGGCGTGACCGGCGCAAAGCTGATCCTGGTGGAATCAGGCGGCATCCAGCGTCTCCACCACGACATTGTGGTTGGTATAGACACAGATATCGGCGGCGATCCCCATCGCCTTGCGGGCGATTTCCTCGGCCGACTTGTCGCTGTCCATCAGCGCGCGGGCCGCTGCAAAGGCGTAGTTGCCGCCCGAACCGATCGCCATCGTGCCATGTTCCGGTTCCAGCACATCGCCATTGCCGGTGACAGCGAGCGTGATCGACTTGTCGGCAACCAGCATCATGGCCTCGAGCCGCCGCAGATACTTGTCGGTGCGCCAGTCCTTGGCAAGCTCGACACAGGCGCGCTGCAGCTGGCCGGGATATTGCTCGAGCTTGGATTCCAGCCGTTCGAGCAGCGTGAAGGCATCGGCGGTGGCGCCGGCAAAGCCCGCGATTACCTCGCCCTTGGCAAGCCGGCGCACCTTACGCGCATTGCCCTTCATCACTGTCTGGCCCAGCGAAACCTGGCCATCGCCCGCCATCACCACGTGCCCGCCCTTGCGGACGGTGATGATGGTCGTGGCATGCATCGTTCCATAAGGATTGTGTTCTTCGCTCATGTTCTACTCGTTGTTACCTCGGCCATGCATTTTTCCGCGCCGAATTCCGTTCCTATGTAGGCGCGGGGCTGGGAAATGCAATCCGGACGGCATTCCCCGGCATTTTTGCGGTCCCTGAAGCTAGATATTTAGCAATCCGGCTGATAATGAGCCCGAGAATATCCTCGATAAAGGATGGAAGCCTGAATGGCAGACCAAAGCGCAAAGCGCAAAGCGACGATCTCCCGCAAGACCAACGAGACCTCGATCTCGGTGAGCGTCAATATAGACGGCACCGGCACATCTGATATCAAGACCGGTGTCGGCTTCTTCGACCATATGCTCGACCAGCTGTCGCGGCACTCGCTGATCGACATGCAGATCGAAGCGAATGGCGATCTTCACGTCGATGACCACCACACGGTCGAGGATACGGGCATCGCGATCGGCCTGGCCATATCAAAGGCGCTCGGCGACCGGCGTGGCATCACCCGCTATGCCTCGCTCGACCTCGCAATGGACGAGACGATGACGCGGGCGGCGGTGGATGTTTCCGGCCGGCCGTTCCTGGTGTGGAACGTCGCGTTCTCGGCGCCGAAGATCGGCACGTTCGACACCGAACTGGTGCGTGAGTTCTTCCAGGCGCTGGCGATGAATGCCGGCATCACGCTGCACATCCAGAATATCTACGGCGCCAACAACCATCACATATCCGAGACCTGCTTCAAATCCGTCGCCCGCGTGCTGAGGACGGCGACCGAGATCGATCCGCGCCAGGCCGGCCGCATTCCCTCGACCAAGGGGACACTCTGATGGCCCGAAGCTATTACGTTCTGACCGCGCCGACCTCGACGGGTGCTGATCGCGACACGAAATTCATTCGCGACGGCTTCTCATGGCTCGCCTTCCTGCTGCCGCTGCCCTGGCTGCTGGTCAAGCGGCTGTGGGTCATCGCGCTGGCCGCCGTGCTCGTCTATCTCGTGACGATCTATATTGCCGAACAATACGGGCTCGATGCCCTGCCCATCGCCTTCAGCTTCATGCTGAGCCTGTGGACCGCGCTTGAAGGCGGGCATGCGCAGGCGCGCGCGCTCGAACGCAAGGGCTGGCAGATCGAGCGCGTCATCGCCGCCGACCGGCTGAGCGATGCCGAGGAGATTTACTTCGCCGGCAAAGCTTCCAGCAAGAGCAGCGAGCCGGAGCGTCCATTGCCGCCATTGCCCGCCCGCAAGGCGATTGCCTCCAGCGACGCCGTGGCACTTGGCCTGATCGGCCCGGCCGGGGGACGCTGATGCGCGTCGCGATCATCGATTATGGCTCCGGCAACCTGCGTTCGGCGGTCAAGGCCTTCGAGCGCGCCGCGCGTGAAAGCGGCGTCGACGCCGAAATCGAGCTGACCGACAGAGCCGATCGCGTCGCCACCGCCGACCGCATCGTACTGCCCGGCGTCGGTGCCTATGCCGATTGCCGCCGTGGTCTCGATGCCGTGACGGGGATGGTCGAAGCTCTGCGCGACGTGGTCGAGACAAAGGCCCGGCCCTTCCTCGGCATCTGCGTCGGCATGCAGCTTATGAGTTCGCGCGGGCTGGAAAAGACCATCACCGAGGGCCTCGGCTGGATCGAGGGCGATGTCGTGCTGATGACGCCCGACGACCCCAGCCTGAAGATCCCGCAGATCGGTTGGAACACGCTGGAACTGCAGGTGCCGCATGCGCTGTTCAACGGCATCCCGACCGGCGAGGATGGCCTGCATGCCTATTTCGTCCATTCTTATCATCTGGCGGCGAAGAACCCGGAAGACGTGGTTGCGACGGCCGGATACGGCGGCCCGGTGACGGCCTTCGTAGCACGGGACAACATGGCCGGTGCCCAGTTCCATCCCGAGAAGAGCCAGACGCTCGGCCTCCGGCTGATCGCGAATTTCCTGAAATGGACGCCCTGAAGAAATGATTAAGTCATGATTCTTTTCCCTGCGATCGACCTCAAGGACGGCCAGTGCGTGCGCCTTAAGCTCGGCGACATGGAGCAGGCGACCGTCTACAATCCCGATCCGGCGGCGCAGGCCAAGGCCTTCGAGGACCAGGGCTTCGAATGGCTGCATGTGGTCGACCTCAACGGCGCCTTCGCTGGTGAAAGCGTCAATGGCGCGGCGGTCGAAGCGATCCTCAAGACCACGAAAAATCCCGTCCAGCTCGGCGGTGGCATCCGCACACTCGATCACATCGAGGCGTGGCTGGCCAAGGGCCTCTCCCGCGTCATCCTCGGCACAGTGGCGGTGCGTGACCCCGCGCTGGTGATTGAGGCCTGCAAGCTATTCCCCGGCAAGGTCGCCGTCGGCATCGATGCCAAGGGCGGCAAGGTCGCGGTCGAGGGCTGGGCGGAAGCCTCTGAACTCGGCATTATTGAGCTGGCTAAGCGTTTCGAAGGCGCCGGTGTCGCGGCTATCATCTATACCGACATCGACCGCGACGGCATCCTCGCCGGCATCAACTGGAATTCGACGCTGGAACTGGCGCGGGCGACCTCGATCCCGGTGATTGCTTCAGGTGGGCTGGCGTCACTCGATGATATCAGGCGGCTGGCGGAGCCGGATGCGGCGATATTGGAAGGGGCGATTTCGGGACGTGCGCTTTATGACGGGCGGATCGATCCGGCTGAGGCGTTGCGGATTTTGAAGGGGCGCTAGCCCTGGGGTTCACCCCCCTCGACCAAGTTTCGCGACCCTGACATGGCGATCAGGTGACTGGAAGCAAACGACACTGGCGCTGTTTGAGCTTGGATGACGATAGTTTGGGACGTTGAATCGGGCCATTGCCAAGGCCGGTCATCCCGGCCCGCGCACTGGAAGACAGTGTTGTCGCAGCTTCTGATCCCTTCAAGAGCTCTAAATCCCACCGAGATGGTGCGCGGAATTTATTTCCGCGTCATGCTACTGAGGGTAATGCCAGCTCGATCTGCCGGCGATGCCGAATGATCTCACTTTTGCCACTGCGGGCATAGTGTTTTGCGGGATCGCGGCTCACCGGGCATCCCCGAGGCAACGCGGCTTCATGCCTCATTCAATCGCCACTCCGCCAGAAGCTTCACCAGCCAGTCGACGAAAACACGGACTTTATTGCTCAGATGCCGGTTGGAGGGATAGACGATGTAGAGCGGGATCGGCTCGATGTTCCACTCCGGCAGAATCTGAACCAGCCCGCCTTTTTCCAACTCGCCAGGGATGAGGAAGTGCGGAAGCTGTGCGATGCCGAGGCCGGTCAGCGCTGCCGTCAGGTAGCTTCTGGCATCATTGACGGAGATCAGGTACCGGCCGGTGACTTCCACAGTCTCGCTGTCTCTGCGGAATTCGAACGGCAGCGTCCGGTTGTTCTGGGCCTGAAAGTAATTGACGCAATAATGGTCCGTCTCCAGCGCCGCGGGCGAATCCGGCACGCCAAATTTTTCGATGTAGAGGGGTGCGGCGCATGTGATCATTCCCATTTCGGAGACGCGCCGCGCGATCAGCGACTGGTCGCCTGGCGGGCCGCCGCGCAGCGCGCAGTCGACATTCTCGGCGAGGTAATCGACCGTGCGGTCGCCGACGCCAAGGTCGATGCGGATGTCGGGGAATTTCTGATAGAAATCGCACAGCGCCGGGATGACGATCCAGTCCGCGAAAGCGCCGGCCATCTCGACCCGAAGCCGGCCGCTGGGGCTGCCGGTCGCGTTCGACAGGCTGCCGTCCAGTTCGTCAACCTCCGCCACGATGCGGGTCGCACGCTCATAGTAGAGCGCGCCATCCGTGGTCACCACCACCCGCCGTGTCGTGCGATTGAGCAACTGCGTCTGGAGATGCGCCTCCAGCCCTTGGATGAGATTGGTGACTGTTGCCTTGGGCATGCGAAGCGCGTCGGATGCCCGCGTGAAATTGCCTGTTTCTACAACGCGTATGAAGGCGCGCATCGCTGAAAGCTGGTCCATTGGGTCTCACCTGAAGTGCTGCATTGCGATATTGTTCGAAATTCCGAATAGTATAATCGCAATTCGCTATCTTGTTCCGCACGTCGAATAACAATACCTCTTGATAAGAAATTGCAAGTGGCCTGCTCCAAAGGCGCGCGCTATTCAAACAGGATGGAAATCAGGACGATGCCGGTCGACGTGAAAGACATGATGCTGGACAAGGTGGCCATCGGCCCCGTGTCGGCGCGCGTCTATCAGGGCGCCGAATTCGCCAAGGGGCCGCCGATCGTTCTTTTCTTCGGCGGCGGCGCATTTCTCGATCAGGGCTTGCGTGATTGTCCGGTGGCCGAATGCCTGGCGAGCATCGGCGCCATCGTCGTGGTACCGGATTATATTGCACCGCTCGGACGTGCCTTTCCCAAGCCGCTGGAGGTCGGATTTTCGATCTTTTCCTATCTTGCCAAGAAGCGTGCAGGTCTGGGGGATCGCAAATCGCTTCTGCTGGTCGGCGGCGAAGAGGCCGGCGGCAACATTGCAGCGGCCGTGGCGCTGAAGGCGAGGGATCACTTTGCCACGGAGCTCGACGGGCAGGTGCTGCTGTCGCCGCTAATCGATGCGTTCATGGGCTCGGCCTCGATGCGCGAGGCAGATGCGATCGGCATGCGCGCGCGCTGGGCGGAGGGCTGGAGCCAGTATCTGAGCGCCGGCGTTTGTCATCCCTATGCGGCGCCTTGCCTTTGCTCGCGAATGACGGGTGTCGCGCCGACCTTGCTGCTGACAGCAAATGACGATCCCCTGCGCGATGAAGCTATCGGTTATGCCGGGCGGCTCGAGCAGGCCGGCAACAAAGTTCGCCAACATGTCCTTCCCGCCGGGACAGGCTGGCCTTCGATTTACGGCGGGGCATCGGATGACGCTGCGACCTGGCAGGACAGCGTTCGCCGGGAATTTGCAAGCTTCGTCGCGGATATCGGCCAACACTGATTTGGATTGAAAACAGACTGATCATGCGCGCCCGTTTGGGGCTGCAAGGAGAGTAACGAATGACAACGAAAAGCAAGCGCTGGGCCCTTGTGGGCGCCGGCATGGGAATTGCTGCGTCTTTTGGAACCGCAGCCCTGTTTCTGGACCTGCCGATGAGCACGGTCGCGGTCGCGGCCGCAACAGTAGAGGCGCCGGCGACACCGGTGACCGTAGCCATGGTCGAAGCCAGGGACATCACCACCTGGGAAGAGTTTTCCGGGCGTCTGGAAGCCGTCGACCGGGTGCAGATCCGCTCGCGGGTCGATGGTGTCATCCAGTCCGTCAGTTTCCGCGAGGGCGCATTGGTGAAGGCGGGCGACCTGCTGTTCACCATCGATCCAGCGCCCTATCAGGCGGCCGTCGCCCAGGCGCAAGGCCAGGTCGCAGCGGCCAGGGCCAAGCTGGACCTTGCACGATTGCAGTTCGAGCGGGCTCAGAAGCTCTCGGAGAGCAAGGCCATTTCCCAAAGCGACATGGATCAGCGGCAGAATGCCGTCACAGAGGCCGAAGCGGGCATGATGACGGCTCAGGCCGCGTTGCAGACTGTCAATCTCGAACTCGGATATACCGAGGTCCGTGCCCCGGTGGGCGGTCGTGTCGGCAAAGTCGAAATCACCGTCGGCAACCTCGTTGCTGGCGGTTCGACGTCGCCGGCGCTGACGACGCTGGTGTCGGTCGATCCGATCTATGCGAGCTTCAGCGCCAGCGAGGAAATTGTCACCCAAGCGCTGGCGGAGCTGCCGTCAGTGTCCGGCGTCTCACCCGCGATCGAGCAGATTCCGGTCGAGATCGGCACATCAGCCGATAGCGACACACCGACAAAGGGCACGTTGCAACTGATCGACAATCAGGTCGACGCTGCAAGCGGCACGATTGGCGTTCGCGCCGTGTTCGACAATCCCGGCGGCAAGCTGATCCCCGGCCAGTTCGTCAAGGTCCGCATGGGCCAGCCGAAGGCTGAACCCAGGATCCTTGTCAGCGAGCGCGCGATCGGCACCGATCAGGACAAGAAATTCGTGTTCGTAGTCGATGCCGAAAACAAGGTCGTCTACCGGCCGATCCAGCTCGGTGCCATGGCCGAGGGACAGCGCGTGGTCGAAAGCGGCCTGAAGGCCGGCGACAAGATTGTCGTCAACGGCCTGCAGCGCATCCGCCCCGGCGCGATCGTGGCGCCTGAGCTGGAAAAGAAAGTCGCAGTCGCACAATAGACGGCGGCCCAGGCCCCTTCCTTCTCCTCCAGGGGAGGGGGCCTCCATACCAGACCTGACCTGAACCACTGGCGGCATGCGAACGGCCGGAGAGGGTTCTTGCACTCCGTTTTCATGCCGAAGAGGGCCCTGAAATGAATATTTCCAGATTCTTTGTCGACCGCCCGGTCTTTGCCGGGGTGCTATCGGTCCTCATCGTGGTCGCCGGCCTCCTCGGCATGCGATCCCTGCCGATTTCCGAATATCCCGATGTCGTTCCGCCATCGATCGTCGTGCGCGCCGTCTATCCCGGCGCCAACCCGAAGGTGATAGCCGAAACCGTCGCCACCCCGCTCGAAGAGCAGATCAACGGCGTCGAAGACATGCTCTACATGTCCAGCCAGGCGACATCGGACGGCGTGATGACGCTGACCGTCACCTTCAAGCTCGGCACCGATCCCGACCAGGCGCAGCAGCTTGTTCAGAACCGCGTCTCGCAGGCCGAGCCGCGCCTGCCCGAAGAGGTCAAGAACATCGGCGTTACCACGGTCAAGAGCTCGCCCGACCTGATGATGGTCGTGAACCTGACCTCGCCCGACAACCGCTACGATATCACTTATCTGCGCAACTACGGCGTCCTCAACATCAAGGACCGGTTGGCGCGCATTCAGGGCGTCGGCCAGGTACAGATCTTCGGCTCGGGCGACTATTCGATGCGCGTCTGGATCGATCCGCAGAAGGCGGCCGAGCACAGCCTTGCCGCCAGCGATATCACCAATGCCATCCGCCAGCAGAACGTGCAGGCCGCGGCCGGCGTCATCGGCGCATCGCCGAGCCTCGCGGGCGTGGACGTGCAGCTCAATGTCAGCGCCCAGGGCCGCCTGACGACGCCGGAGGAATTCGGCAACATCATCGTCAAGAGCGGCGCCAATGGCGAGATCACCCGGCTGCGTGACGTCGCCCGCGTCGAGCTTGGTGCTGCCGACTATTCGCTGCGTTCGCTGCTCGATGGCAAGGCCGCCGTCGCGATTCCCGTCTTCCAGGCGCCGGGCTCCAACGCCATCACCATCTCGGACGAGGTCGTCAAGACCATGAAGGAGCTGCAGCTGGCCATGCCGGAAGGCGTGAAATATGAGATCGTCTACGATACCACCAAGTTCGTCCGCTCCTCGATCGAAAAGGTCGTCGATACGCTGCTCGAAGCCATTGCGCTGGTCGTGCTGGTCGTCATCCTGTTCCTGCAGACATGGCGCGCATCGATCATTCCGCTGATCGCGGTGCCGGTCTCGATCATCGGTACATTCGGGGTGATGTATGCCTTCGGCTTCTCGATCAACGCGCTGAGCCTGTTCGGGCTGGTGTTGGCGATCGGTATCGTTGTCGACGATGCGATCGTCGTGGTCGAAAATGTCGAGCGCAATATCGAGAACGGGCTGTCGCCCAGACAGGCGACCTATCGGGCCATGAAGGAAGTGTCTGGCCCGATCATTGCCATCGCGCTGGTGCTGGTCGCGGTCTTCGTCCCGCTGGCCTTCATCACAGGCCTGTCCGGTCAGTTCTATCGCCAGTTCGCGCTGACGATCGCGATCTCGACCGTCATCTCGGCGATCAATTCTCTGACCCTGTCCCCGGCCCTTGCAGCTCTGCTGCTCAAGGGCCACGACGCGCCGAAGGACTGGTTGACGCGCGGTATGGATTTCGCGTTCGGCTGGTTCTTCCGTGGCTTCAACCGTGCCTTCGGCGCGAGCTCCAATGCCTATGGCAGAAGCATCGGCGGCCTACTGTCGCGCAAGAGCATCGTCATGGTGATCTATCTCGCGCTGGCTGGCGGCACCTATGCGATGTTCAACGCCGTGCCGGGCGGTTTCGTGCCGGCGCAGGACAAGCAGTATCTGATCGGCTTTGCGCAGCTTCCCGATGCAGCGACGCTGGATCGAACCGAAGATGTCATCAAGCGCATGAGCGACATCGCGCTTGCCGAGCCCGGCGTCGAACATACGATCGCCTTCCCGGGCCTGTCGATCAACGGTTTCACCAACTCGTCCAATGCCGGCATCGTCTTCGTGACGCTGAAGGATTTCGATGAGCGCAAGACGCCGGATCTGTCGGCTGGTGCGATCGCCATGAAGCTGAACCAGAAGTTCGGCGCGGTGCAGGATGCCTTCATCGCCATGTTCCCGCCGCCGCCCGTCCAGGGTCTCGGCACGACCGGCGGCTTCAAGCTGCAGCTCGAGGATCGCGCCGGGCTCGGCTACCAGGCGCTCGATGAAGCCACCAAGGCGTTCCTCGCCAAGGCCTATCAGACGCCGGAACTGGCAGGGCTGTTCTCCAGCTACCAGATCAACGTTCCGCAGCTCTACACCGATCTCGATCGCGCCAAGGCCGAACAGCTCGGTGTCTCTGTCACGGACGTGTTCGAGACGCTGCAAATCTATCTCGGCTCGCTCTATGTCAACGACTTCAACGCCTTCGGCCGTACCTACAGTGTGCGGGCGCAGGCCGACGCGAAGTTCCGCGCAACGGCTGATGACATCGGCCAGCTCAAGGTCCGCTCGGCTTCGGGCCAGATGATCCCGCTGTCGGCGTTGCTGAAGGTAGAAGCCATGACCGGGCCGGAGCGCACCAACCGCTATAACGGCTTCCTGGCCGCCGATATCAATGGTGGACCGGCACCCGGCTTTTCTTCGGGCCAGGCCCAGGCCGCGATCGAGAAGATCGCCGCCGAAACACTTCCGACGGGCATCAGCTTCGAATGGACGGATCTCACCTACCAGCAGATCCTTGCCGGAAGTTCGGGCCTGCTGGTCTTTCCGCTGGCGCTGCTGCTGGTCTATCTCGTATTGGCCGCCCAGTATGAAAGTCTCACTTTGCCACTGGCGATCATAATGATCGTGCCGATGGGTGTGCTCGCCGCCTTGACGGGCGTCTGGCTTACCGGTGGAGACAACAACATCTTCACCCAGATTGGGCTGATCGTGCTTGTCGGGCTGTCGGCGAAGAACGCGATCCTGATCGTGGAATTTGCCCGCGAACTCGAATTCGAAGGCAGGACGCCCGTCCAGGCAGCCATCGAAGCGAGCCGACTGCGCCTGCGCCCGATCCTGATGACGTCGCTTGCCTTCATCATGGGCGTCATCCCGCTGGTTATCTCGACCGGTGCGGGTGCGGAAATGCGCGCGGCGATGGGGGTCGCGGTGTTCGCCGGCATGATCGGCGTCACCTTCTTCGGCATCTTCATGACGCCGGTCTTCTACGTGCTGATCCGCAGGCTTGCAGGCAATCGCCCGCTGGTACAGCACAAGGCGGTGGAGCACGAAAGTGCAGGCGAACTGGCCGGCATGCCTGCCGAGTAGTGACGTCATAGGCAGGGTCGAACGTTAAGGCGAGAGCCAACCATTACCGTCGGGTTGACAATGTCCTTGCGACGGGTTGCGGTAGCAGCCTGTCGCAGGTGTTGGATGAGCAAGTTCCGGGTCGGGCTGAGGAGGCGACAAAGCCGGTAGCATGTGATAATACTCCGGTTGCTGCCCGGTAGCCGACGTTCGACCATCCTACGCACGCTGCCGGGCGGATCGCGACTGGGAGGGAGAGACGCTATGGCGACATCTCATGTCATGGTCAATGCGCGGGGCGAATATGCGCGCCCCGTGGTTCGAAAGGTCGGCACCGCAGACATCATGGATGCGCTGAAGCTGGGGCTGGAAGACTTTAACGCGAAGCCATCGCACTACGTTTTTCTCTGTCTGATGTACCCGATCGCCGGCATCGTCCTGGCGTATTGGAGCGTCGGTGAGAACCTGGTGCCGCTGCTCTATCCCTTGATGTCGGGGTTCGCGCTTCTGGGCCCGATCGCGGCGCTCGGCCTTTACGAAATCAGTCGGCGTCGAGAGCAGGGGCTGGACAGTTCCTGGTTTCATGCGCTCGAGGTGCGGCATTCGCCAGCCATGCCGTCCATCATCGCCGTCAGCGTTCTGCTTTTGGTGCTGTTCATCGTGTGGCTCATGGTGGCCCAGAGGATCTATGTCGCAAGCTTCGGCGAGAGCGCTCCGGCGTCGATCTCCTCCTTCGTGTCGGACGTGCTCACGACCCCCGCGGGCTGGTCCATGATCTTGTGGGGAAATATTATCGGCTTCTTCTTCGCGGCCGTGGTGCTCGCGACGACGGTCGTGACGTTCCCCCTGCTTCTCGACCGTCATGTCCGCACAGGCGTGGCGATCAATGCGAGCATTCGTGCCACCTTTGCCAATCCAGGTCCGGTGGCGCTCTGGGGTCTGATCGTCGCGGGCTTGCTCGTCGCGGGCATGATCCCGTTCTTTATCGGACTCGCGATCGTGCTGCCCGTTCTCGGTCATGCGACTTGGCACTTCTATCGCAAGCTGATCGTCCCGATGGAGGAGGATGGAGCGCTCTGAGTATCGGGAAACGAATTTGATTGAATCCGCCGTTTCCTGGAGGGACCGGTGCAACAGAGCGAGGGAATTATGCAGTGTCGTGCAATTTTCATCAGTCTGCCACTTGTGTTTGTTTCGGCTCTCGGTGGCCTCGCGCAGGAGGGTGATGCGACAGCGGGCGAAGCCGTGTTCAAGAAATGCGCGGTCTGCCATGTGGTGGACAGCGACAAGAACAAGGTGGGCCCGTCGCTGAACCACGTGATGGGCCGCAAGGCGGGGACGCATCCGGATTTCAAGTACTCACCGGCGATGCTGGCCGCCGGCGAAGGCGGACTTGTCTGGGATGAAGCGACGCTGCGCGACTATCTCCATGATCCGAGGAAAAAGGTGAAGGGAACCAAGATGGCGTTTCCGGGGCTGAAGGACGAAGCCGACATCGCCAACGTCGTTGCCTACCTGAAGCAGTTTTCCAAGTAATTGATGCATGCGGCATTGCCGCCCGGCAAGTCATCTGAGCCGCGGTTTGCACGTGTGAGATGTTTATGAGATAGTGCTTAAAATTCTCTTGCCGGATCATGTGCGACAAGGTCGCCGCCGGGTGAGGGGGCAAAATGGCTGTAGTGCTGCTTCTCGTCGTGGTCGTGGTGGCTTCCATTGCATTCCACCTGCTGAGCCCGTGGTGGTGGACGCCGATCGCGTCGAACTGGAGCTATATCGACGACACCATCGTCATCACCTTCTGGATCACCGGCGTCGTCTTCTCGCTTGTCGTATCCTTCATGGCCTATTGCGTCTGGCGCTTCCGGCATCGCCCGGGAAATGTCGCAGCTTACCAGCCCGAGAGCCGCCGGCTCGAATCATGGCTAGCGATCGGCACCGCGATTGGCGTAGCGGCCATGCTGGCGCCTGGCCTGATCGTGTGGAAGCAGTTCGTAACCGTGCCCTCCGATGCCTCCGCCGTGGAGGTGCTCGGCCAGCAATGGCTATGGAGCTTCCGGCTTCCCGGCACCGATGGAAAGCTTGGCCGGGCCGATACGCGCGCCGTCAGTGCCGATAATCCCGTGGGGGTGGATGCCGGCGATACGGCAGGCCTCGACGACGTCATCGTCCAGAGCGGTGAACTGCATCTGCCCGTCGGCAAGCCGGTTCACATCCTGCTCCGCTCGACGGACGTTCTGCATGACTTCTACGTGCCCGAATTCCGGGCGAAAATGGACATGATCCCCGGCAGCGTCACCTATTTCTGGTTCACCCCGACGCGCACGGGAACGTTCGAAATTCTATGTGCAGAACTCTGCGGTGTCGCTCACTCGCAGATGCGGGGCACGGTCGTTGTCGAAGACGAGGCCACCTATCAAGCCTGGCTGCGCGAGCAGCAGACTTTCTCGCAGATGACGGCATCGGTTGAGAATCCGCCGGCGAACTAAGCCCGCCGGCGTAAGCATCGGGGTGTGAGACGCCGGGAGGAACCGGGGAGGAAGAATATGGTCGATGTCCGTGCCGGCGACGACGCCGTCATACCGCCCGCCGAAGTCGAGGATGTGGAACTCTATCATCCCCGGAGCTGGTGGACACAATACGTCTTCAGCCAGGATGCCAAGGTGATCGCCATCCAGTATGCGCTGACCGCCACGGCCATCGGCGTGGTGGCGCTCGTACTTTCCTGGCTGATGCGGCTGCAGCTCGGATTTCCCGGCTACTTCACCTTCATCGATGCCGAACGCTATTACCAGTTCATCACCATGCACGGCATGATCATGGTGATCTACCTGCTGACCGCACTGTTTCTCGGCGGCTTCGGCAACTATCTCATTCCGCTGATGGTGGGCGCCCGCGACATGGTGTTCCCCTATGCGAACATGCTGAGCTACTGGATTTACCTGCTCGCCGTGCTGGTGCTGGTTGCCGGCTTTTTCGCGCCCGGCGGGCCGACAGGCGCCGGCTGGACGCTCTACCCGCCCCAGGCGGTGCTATCAGGCACGCCTGGGGGGCGGGACTGGGGTATCGTCCTCATGCTGTCGTCGTTGATCCTGTTCATCATCGGCTTCACCATGGGGGGCCTCAACTATGTCGTGACCGTGCTGCAGGGACGCGCGCGCGGCATGACGCTGATGCGCATGCCTCTGACCGTCTGGGGCATCTTCACCGCGACGGTGATGGCGCTGCTCGCCTTTCCGGCGCTGTTCGTCGCTGCCGTCATGATGCTGTTCGACCGTTTGCTCGGGACGAGTTTCTTCATGCCGGCAATCGTCGAGATGGGGGAGCAGCTCAAGCATGGCGGTGGCAGCCCGATCCTGTTCCAGCATCTCTTCTGGTTCTTCGGCCATCCCGAGGTCTATATCGTGGCGCTTCCCGCCTTCGGCATCGTCTCGGATCTTATCAGCACGCATGCGCGCAAGAACATCTTCGGATACCGGATGATGGTCTGGGCGATCCTCATCATTGCCGTGCTGAGCTTCGTCGTGTGGGCGCATCATATGTATGTCAGCGGCATGAATCCGGCCTTCGGATACTTTTTCGCCACCACCACGCTGATCATCGCTGTGCCCACGGCGATCAAGGTCTACAACTGGGTGCTGACGCTCTGGCGTGGCGATATCCATCTGACGCTGCCGATGCTTTTCGCACTCGCCTTCATCGTCACCTTCGTCAACGGCGGGCTGACGGGCCTGTTTCTCGGCAATGTCGTCGTCGATGTGCCACTCTCCGACACGATGTTCGTCGTGGCGCACTTCCACATGGTGATGGGCGTGGCGCCGATCATGGTGGTTTTCGGCGCCATCTACCACTGGTATCCGAAAATCACCGGGCACATGCTCGACGAGGTCATGGGCCAGATCCACTTCTGGGTCACCTTCGTCGGCGCATATGCGATCTTCTTCCCCATGCACTATATTGGCCTCTTGGGCGTGCCACGCCGCTACTACGAGCTGGGCGAGATGTCCTTCATGCCGCCTTCGGCGCATACGCTCAACGAGTTCATCACCATCGTCGCACTGATCGTCGGTGCCGCGCAGTTGTTGTTCCTGTTCAATCTGGGCTGGAGCCTGACGCGCGGCAAGCCGTCGGGCGGCAATCCATGGCGTGCGACGACGCTCGAATGGCAGACGCCGCAGACGCCGCCGGCGCATGGAAACTGGGGCAAGGAACTGCCGGTCGTCTATCGGTGGGCCTATGACTACAGCGTGCCCGGGGCACCGGAGGATTTCATCCCGCAGAACCAGCCCGGGCTCAGTCCAGCGTCGCGCGAGGCGGCATCATGACCGTCATGCTGATCTTCCTCGCGGGCATCGCCGCGGTCGTCATCTGGTGGATGACCCGCCAGCGCCTGACATCCCGGCCATGGCTGGAGGTTGGACACCTTGAAAAGCCGGCGATTGGGGAGCGCCCGCCGATGGAACCGGCCAAGATCGGCCTCGGCGTGTTTCTCGCGGTCGTCGGCTCTCTCTTCAGCCTGTTCATCAGCGCCTACCTCATGCGCGTCGGGGAGAGCGAGTGGTGGTCGACGCCTCTTCCCCGCCAGCTCTGGCTGAACACGGCCGTGCTGATCCTGAGCAGCGTCGCCCTGGAATGGGCAGGTTCCGAAGCGCAGCACGGTCGCGCCAATACGATGAGGATCGCTCTCTTCGTTGCCTTTGCGCTGGCGGTCCTCTTTCTCGTGGGACAGATCCTTGCCTGGCGCGAACTGACCGCCGATGGCTACGGCCTGGCAGGCAATCCGGCGAGCAGTTTCTTCTACGTGATAACCGGCATGCATGGCCTCCACATCCTCGGCGGGCTTTTGGCGCTTGGCCGAACGATGATCAAGGCACGGGGCGGCGAGGTGACATCGGGCATGCGTCTCGGCGTCGAATTGTGCACCACCTATTGGCATTTCATGCTTGTCGTCTGGTTGATCCTGCTCGCGCTCTTTGCCGGCTGGGCGCGGGATTTCATCGAGATTTGCGGGCAATTGCTCTCATAGGGAGTATCGATCGTGTCGCAGACTGCCGAAACTCACGCAACCGAACCGCTTGTGCGGCCCGCAGGGCTGCGCGGCGTTGCCGCGGACCTGTCCTCGGACCAGCGCGCATTCAAGAACGTGTCCTGGGGGAAGGCCATGATGTGGATCTTCCTGCTGAGCGACACATTCGTCTTCGGCTGCTTTCTGCTCAGCTACATGACGGCCCGCATGTCGACCCTGGTCCCCTGGCCCAATCCGAGCAAGGTCTTCGCGCTCACTCTGGGAGGACACGAGATCCCTCTCATCCTGATCGCGATCATGACTTTCGTGCTCATCAGCAGCAGCGGCACGATGGCCATGGCCGTCAATTTCGGATACCGGCGGGACCGGAGGAAGACGGCGATCCTCATGTTGCTGACGGCAATCCTCGGCGCCACATTCGTCGGCATGCAGGCATTCGAGTGGTCGAAGCTGATCCATGAAGGCGTGCGGCCGTGGGGGAACCCCTTCGGGGCGGCGCAATTCGGTTCGTCCTTCTTCATGATCACCGGCTTCCACGGAACCCATGTCTCCATCGGCGTGCTCTTTCTCATCATCATCGCCCGCAAGGTCTGGCGGGGCGATTTCGACACGGAGAAGCGGGGCTTTTTCACCAGCCGGAAGGGCCATTACGAGATCGTCGAGATCACGGGCCTCTACTGGCACTTCGTCGATCTCGTCTGGGTCTTCATCTTCGCGTTTTTCTATCTCTGGTGAGGTGATGCAATGTCAGAAACGACAGTGGATTCCGGGGTGGCGCATGTGGCGGCGAAATCCACCCAGCAGCATCCGATCAAGCTCTATCTCGTGGTTTGGGGCTGGCTTTTCATACTCAGCGCCTGTTCCTACATGGTCGACTATTTCGGCTTCCAGAGCTATTGGCGGTGGTCCCTGATCATCATCTTCATGATGCTGAAGGCAGGACTCATCGTCGCCGTCTTCATGCACATGGCATGGGAGCGGCTTGCGCTGGTCTACGTGATCCTGCTTCCACCCATCCTGGTGCTCGTCTTTGTCGCAATGATGGTATCTGAGTCGAACTATACGAGCCTAACTCGCCTGTTGTTCTTCAGCGCCGGGCCCTGACGTTTGGTTCCTTCGTGTGACGGTGCCGGCACTCTCCCCACCTGTGGGGGAGATGCCCGGCTGGGCAGAGGGGCCAAGCCGGTGCGCTACCTCTCAAACCCTCGAATCACCTCGAGAAAATCCTCCCCATACCGCTCCAGCTTCGACTGCCCAACGCCTGAAATGCCGAGCATCTCCTCTTCATCCGCCGGCCGCTCCCTGGCAAAAGCCACAAGCGTCGTATCCGGAAAAACCACGTATGGCGGCACCGCAAGCGCCTTGGCGATCTCGGTGCGTTTCGCCCGCAGCGCCTCGAAGAGTTCCACATCCGAACCCTGCAATGCCGACTTCGCGCTGGCCGAACTTGAGGACGCGCTTCTCGCCGCCTTGCCCTTGGTCGGCCGGTCGTGGCGGAAGCGGACTTCGCGTTCGCGCTTGAAGACGGCGCGGGCCTCGGGCTCCAGCTTCAGTGCGCCAAACGCGTTGTGATCGACACTGATCAGCCCGCTGGCGAGGAGCTGGCGGTAGACCGACTGCCAGGTCTTCGACGCGATGTCCTTGCCTGCTCCGAAGACCGGCATGCCGGTATGGCCGAAGCGGGCGGTCTTCTCGTTTTCGTGACCAAGCAGCACGTCGATGAGATGGCCGGTGCCGAAGCGCTCGCCGGTGCGGTAGATCGCGGCGAGCGCCTTGATCGCAGCATCGGTGCCGTCCCAGGTCTCGACGGGCGTGAGGCAGGTGTCGCAATTGCCGCACTGGCCGGGATGGGCTTCGCCGAAATGCGCGAGGATCGACTGCCGCCGGCAGCCCGGTGTTTCGCAGATGCCGAGCAGGGCGTTGAGCTTGGCGCGTTCGACGCGCTTGATGTCGTCGCCCGAATTGCCCTCGTCGATCATCCGGCCACGCTGGATGACATCGGCCATGCCATAGGCCATCCAGACATCGGACGGCAGGCCGTCGCGCCCGGCACGGCCGGTCTCCTGGTAATAGGCCTCGACCGAGCCCGGCAGGTCGAGATGGGCGACATAGCGCACATTCGGCTTGTCGATGCCCATGCCGAAGGCGACGGTGGCGACCAGGCAAAGGTCCTCCTCCTTGAGGAACGCATCCTGGTTGGCGTCGCGCAGGCTGCGATCCATGCCGGCGTGATAGGCGAGCGTGCGGATGCCCTGCACATTCAGCCACTCGGCGGTGTCCTCGACCTTGGCCCGCGACAGGCAATAGACGATGCCGCTCGATCCCTTGTGTCGCGAGAGAAATCGCAACAGCTGCTGGCGCGGCTGGTCGCGCTCGACGATCTCGTAGGCGATATTGGGACGGTCGAACGAGGTGGTGAAGACCTCCGCATCATGAAGGCCGAGCTTGTCGATAATGTCTTCGCGGGTATGCGGATCGGCCGTGGCGGTCAGCGCGATGCGCGGCACGCCGGGATAGAGATCGGCGAGATGGCCGAGTTCGCGATATTCCGGCCGGAAATCATGGCCCCATTGGGAGACGCAGTGGGCTTCGTCGATGGCGAAGAGCGCGATCCTGGCACTGCCGATCATCTCCTTGAAACCGGATGTGACGATGCGCTCGGGCGTCACATAGAGGAGATCGAGTTCGCCCCTGTCGATCGCCCGGCGCACATCGATGAATTCCTCGCGCGTCAGCGACGAGTTGAGGGCTGCGGCCCGCACGCCGAGCTGCTTCAATGCCTCCACTTGGTCGCGCATCAGGGCGATCAAGGGCGAGACGATGATGCCGACGCCATCGCGGCAGAGTGCGGGGATCTGGAAGCAGAGGGATTTTCCGGCGCCGGTGGGAAACAGGACCACCGCATCGCCGCCGGACACGACCTGGGCGACCACGTCGGCCTGCTTTCCCCGGAAGGCGGAATAGCCGTAGACCTGCTTGAGGATGGCGAGCGGGTTTTTCGCGCCATCATTGTCGAACAGGTGGCTGGTCTGGGTTGCGGTCATGGAATCACTTTCAAAGGTGATGCTTTATGGCATGGCTTGGGTACAGGTCGCGAGGGTGAAGGTGGTTCAATCCACGGTTCGGTGGCAGCGATTGGAGCGCCCCTCATCTGGCTGCCGCCATCTTCTCCCCGCTTGCGGGGAGAAGGGACTCGTCGAGAGCCCTTGGCTTCCACCAGCAGTGAGTTCGTGGCTCAGAGAGCGCCTCCAGCGTCCCCTCTTCCCGTCCTTCACGGGGAGAGGGCTAGGGTGAGGGGCAACTCTCCGCCCTGCAAACATCAAATGGGCTCAGCCGCACAAAAATATGCTCGCAATTCCGCGCTTTGATCGTTATGTACCCGCTTATCGCAAGCCATTGAGCGCATGAGGACAAAATTTGACTCTCAAGGCCCGGGTAATCCCCTGTCTCGATGTCAAGGACGGCCGTGTCGTCAAGGGCGTCTCCTTCGTCGATCTGGTCGATGCCGGCGATCCGGTGGAGGCCGCGATCGCCTATGACGCGGCTGGTGCAGACGAACTCTGCTTTCTCGACATCACCGCATCTTCCGACAATCGCGAGACGATCTTCGACGTCGTGGCGCGCACCGCCGAACAGTGCTTCATGCCGGTGACGGTGGGCGGCGGCGTCCGCGCATTGGCCGATATCCGCAAGCTGCTGCTCTGCGGCGCCGACAAGGTGTCGATCAATTCGGCGGCGGTGAAGGACCCCGATTTCGTCGCGGCGGCGGCCGACAAGTTCGGCAACCAGTGCATCGTCGTCTCGCTCGACTGCAAGAAGGTCTCTGCCGACGGCCAAAATCCCCGCTGGGAAATCTTTACCCATGGCGGCCGCAATCCGACCGGCCTCGATGCCGTGGAATTCGCGCGGGCCATGGTCGAGCGCGGTGCGGGCGAGTTGCTGGTGACCTCGATGGACCAGGACGGACAGAAGAGCGGCTACGATATCGCGCTGACGCGGACCATCGCTGACGCCGTGCCGGTGCCGGTGATTGCCTCGGGCGGTGTCGGCACGCTGGACCACATGGTCGAGGGAATCCGGGACGGGCATGCGACGGCGGTGCTGGCGGCCTCCATTTTCCATTTCGGCACCTATACGGTAGGCCAGGCAAAGCGTTATATGGCAGAGCACGGCATCGCCATGCGGCTCGATTGAGTTGAAGGAATTGCGGATGAGCGACTTTACGCTTGCCGATCTCGAAAGGATCGTGGCTTCGCGCGCGGAAGCCTCGCCCGAGGAATCCTGGACCGCGAAACTCGTCGCCGGTGGCCAGAAGAAGGCCGCCAAGAAGCTCGGCGAGGAGGCGGTCGAGACGGTGATCGCGGCGATCGCCGATGATCGCGAAAATCTCACATACGAGGCCGCCGACCTGCTGTTCCATCTGCTCGTGGTGCTGAATGTCGCCGGCATTCCGCTTGCCAATGTCATGACCGAACTCGAACGGCGCACGACAAAATCAGGCATTGCCGAGAAGGCCGCGAGGACAGACGCATGAATCGCGAATTGCGAATCAGCCCGGACGGCGTGGCGCTCGATCATCTCAGGGATGCCGACTACTCGCCGTATAAATTCTTCACCGCCGAGGAATGGGCGAAGTTCCGGGCCGATACGCCGTTGACGCTGACGGCCGACGAGGTCAAGCGGCTGCGCTCGCTCAACGACCCGATCGATCTCGACGAGGTGCGTCGGATCTATCTCTCGCTGTCGCGGCTGCTCTCGGCGCATGTCGAATCGTCGCAGATCCTGTTTGCCCAGCGCAAGCGTTTCCTCAATCTCGCCAATGACCAGAAGACCCCATTCATCATCGGCATCGCCGGATCGGTCGCGGTGGGGAAGTCGACCACCGCGCGTATCCTCAAGGAGCTCCTGTCGCGCTGGCCGTCGAGCCCGAAGGTCGATCTGGTGACCACGGACGGTTTCCTGCATCCCAACAGCTATCTCGAAGAAAACGTGCTGATGGAGCGCAAGGGCTTTCCCGAGAGCTACAACATGCCGTCGCTGCTCAAATTCCTCTCGGCGATCAAGGCAGGGCAATCGAATGTCCCGGCACCGCTCTATTCGCATCTCTCCTACGACGTGCTGCCGGACAGTTTCCAGATCGTCGACCGGCCCGATATCCTGATCTTCGAGGGAATCAACGTGTTGCAATCGCGGGATCTTCCGGCGGATGGCAAGATCGTGCCGATGGTGTCGGATTTCTTCGACTTCTCGATCTATATCGATGCCGAGGAGAAGATGATCCATCGCTGGTATGTCGACCGCTTCATGCGGCTCAGGAAGACGGCCTTCGTCAATCCAGAGTCCTACTTCCACCGCTATTCGGAGATCACCGACGAGGCGGCGCTGGAGCGGGCGGAATATCTCTGGAAGAACATCAACCTGAAGAACCTGCACCGCAACATATTGCCGACCAGGCCGCGCGCCGACCTCATCCTCAAGAAGGGCGAGAACCATCTGGTCGAGCAGGTGTCGCTTAGGAAACTTTAGCCTTTTTGTTTGCGCAATTCCGGACGGAAAACCGCTTCACACTTTTCCTGGAATTGCTTTGTTAGCCGGAGTCACTCGCCGCATTGTCAGGTTGATCCGGCCCTCTCGCTTCAGAAGCATCGATGTGCCGGGATAGATCCGGTCGACACCGTGAAAGGCCAGCCGGTTTTCGCCACCGATCACCACGACATCGCCGCTTTGCAGCCGGAGAGACGTGGTGGGGTCGCTGCGTTTCAGGCCACCGACGCGGAACAGGCAATCGTCGCCGAGCGAGATGGAGAGGACGGGTGCGGCAAATTCCTGTTCGTCGCGATCCTGGTGCAGGCCCATTTTCGCACTGGAATCATAATAGTTGATCAGGCAGGCCTCGGGCTCAATGTCGGTGCCCGCCGTGTCGCGCCAGATCTCGAACAGCATGTCGGGGATATCAGGCCAGGGCCTGCCCGTCACCGGATGTGTTGGCTGGTAGCGATAGCCGCGTTCCTTGTCGGTGACCCAGCCGAGCGAACCGCAATTGGTCATCCTGACCGACATTTCCTTACCGGTCTTCGGCATGGCGGGGATGTAGAGCGGCGCCTCCGCGACGATGGCGCGTACCGCTTCGAGCAAACGTTCCTGCGACGCGCGATCGAGATAGATGGGAAGGTGACGAATGCCGGGTGGGAGCGTTTGGGTCATGGGATCGTGCCTGAAATTCTTGGCGAGGCTGGATTTTGCTGCATGCACAGGCTGCCCGCAACCCGGTTTTCTTTGCAATCGTACCCCTTGCCGCTGTGATCTTCACCGTCATTCACCAGACACACCCCTTCCTTCACGCGAGCCGTTCCGCCCCGTGGTTTGACCATGCACGTCCCCGATCTTCCTGCACTCGGCATGAGAGATCGGCCGGGGCACGTCTCCGTGCCAGGGTAATAGGCCCGCCTGTGGAACGGGCCGTTAAGACACGTCGCCGTGCCCCGTTAAGCGGTGTGCTCCATCCTCGAACTCACCAGCTCTGCGCCCGTTGTCCCGCAGCCTTTGAGGAGCTTTGGGAAACGGGCATGTGCACATGACCAATGTGCGTCCGGGTCGAGGCCTTGCGGCTTCGGCCCAGAGGGCTGGCCCTTCTCTCGGACGCCCCGCATGGAGACTTGCGTCGCTTCTCCATGCCGGTCACCGGTCCCGCCTCGCCCTGACGCCTCAGGGTGTAGCCGATGCGGAACGGGACGGATTATGGCATGGGTTTGGAGGAATATAAAGGATTATTTTCCTATATCATTTCGAGGATGTGTTTAGGAAGGGAAGAGCTCCCCCGCAACCCTCCCGAAGCTCGCTTTCTGCGAGAGATTGAACCAACCGCGACGTCATCCTCGGGCTTGTCCCGAGGATCTGGTAAGGGTGGATAGAAGCGCGAGGTAACTGTTTGTTTTAAAGCGCTTAATCGGATAGCGCACCAGATCCTCGGGTCAAGCCCGAGGATGACGTCGCGTTTGTGACCCCTCACCAACTTCGGCCAAGGATTCACTGTGTTCACCCGGCCTCGTTCGTCACTGCAATCGATTCACTGGATCGATTGCTCCGCTTCGCGGACCGTTCCTCACCCTCTCCCACAAGGGGAGAGGTAGGGTGCCACACGCCGGCGAAACATGTTGCACCCGCTATGCGACGGCGTATCGTATTGCCATAAGTGTGCCCGGCGCTCCCGGGCTGCTGAGGAGCGCCCCGAAGCGGTGGATGGCCATGGCATCGACGCAGTTTTACCTCGTCACGGAATGGGTGCTTGATGCATCCGACGAAGAGGTCTGGCGGGTGCTGGTCGCGCCGGAGAGCTGGCCGGACTGGTGGCCGACGGTGAAGCGCGTCGAGCTTCTCGATCCCGGCGACGCGGACGGAATCGGCGCTGTGCGGCGCATGACATGGTCGACCGCGCTGCCCTATGACATCGTGTTCGAGACCACGACCACCCGTGTCGAGCCCATGACGCTGATCGAAGCGCGTGCGAAGGGCGAGCTCGACGGCATCGGTCGCTGGACGATCGCCGCGCAGGGCGGCCGCACGGCCGTCCGCTACGACTGGATCGTGGCGGTGACAAAACCATGGATGGTCAAGCTGGCCTTTCTTCTGCGGCCCGTTTTTGCCTGGAATCACAATCAGGTCATGGAACGCGGAAGGCGGGGGCTGGAGGCGTATCTGGAGAGGCGGCGCGTGTTGAATGCGGAGGCCAACGCGCCCACAGCGGACGTCCGGCGCCCGCAAGGATGAAGCGTCCGGTGGCTATTCAGCAGCAGCCGCAGGCTTGTCATCGGCCAATGCCGCGGCGACGAAATCGGGGTCCTTGGCAATGACCTTGAGATAGGCGCGGGACGCCTGATCCGGCTCCGAGCGATGCTGCTCCCAATCTCGGAGCGTGCCGAGGGGGATGTGGTAGCGGGCGGAGAATTCTTCCTGGGTGAGCATCAAACGAAAACGAAGATGCTTGGCGAGTGATATGCGTCGGCCGCTCCGAAGCTGCTCCTCGGTCCTCGGCGGATTGTCAGGGTCTGAAAGCGCATTGGCTTCCGCCTCCTCGTCGGTCATGGCGTCGAAGCGCGACCAATCAAAGTCGTTTGGATCACTAGCGATTTTCTTCGTAACAATAGCGCTCATGTGGACTTGCCCTTCTGGCGGATATGATCCTGATTTGAGAATTTCTCTCGGTGTAAACCACGGTAATCATGCGATTGCCGACATAACCGACTGCCCAAAAACGGGCCTCGCCATAGTCGGCGGTCCGGTCCTCCGAGCCATACCAGTGCGGGTCTCGGAATACCCATGACGCGATCGAGAAATCGATCGCGTGCTTGGCGCGGTTGACCCGGTTCTTCTCTTCATCCCAGTCAAACATACCACGCACCTGTACGGGTTTCCAGTAGTTTCGCTTCAGTCATCATCCACCTTCCCTCGCCCCCTCTTGATCTCGCCGCGGCCGGCCTTGGCCTTGAGGCGGCGTTCGATGGAGCCCTTGGTCGGCTTTGTCTTGCGGCGAGGCGGCGGGGGCGGCTGATTGGCTTGAAGGATGAGTTCCTTGAGGCGTTCGCGGGCGTCCTCGCGATTGCGATCCTGCGAGCGGAAGCGATCGGAGAAGACGATGGCGACGCCATCCTTCGACAGCTTGCGGCCGAAGACGCGTCGGGCGTTCTGCTTGACCCGCTCGGGCAGGGACGGGGAGTTCATGATGTCGATGCGCAGCTCGACGGCGGTCGCCACCTTGTTGACATTCTGGCCGCCGGGACCCGACGCAAGCACGAAGCTTTCCGTCATCTCCCAGCCGGCAATCGTGATGGTGTCGTCGATGTAGAGCGTGTCAGCGGGCATGGCGTTGTCTCCTGACGCTTCATGCCATGAGGGCTGGAAATCTGCTAGACGGTGACCACGAAAAGGGCGGCATCGCTGCCGCCCCTAACCGCCCTCGGCCAATGGCGGGGCTCAATCCGGGCTAATCCTCCGGCCCGGGTTTCACGTGAATCCGTACCGCTTACTCGGCGGCCATGCGGATGCCGGGGGCGGCATCGCGGACCGAGCCTTCGACATGGCGTTCGAACTTGGCGAAGTTGGCGACGAACATGTCGACCAGCTTCTGGGCCTGGCCATCGTAGGCGCCGCCATTGATCCAGGTCGAGCGCGGGTCGAGGATCTTGGTCGATACGCCGTCGACGGCGACCGGAACCTCGAAGCCGAAATAGGCATCGCGGCGGAAGACAGCACTGTGGAGCTTGCCGGACAAGGCGGCCGTCAGCAAAGCGCGGGTCTCCTTGATCGGCATGCGACGACCGGTGCCATAGGCGCCGCCGGTCCAGCCGGTATTGACCAGCCAGCAGGAGACGCCGTGGCGCGCGATCAGGTCCTTGAGCAGGTTGCCGTATTCGGAGGGGTGACGCGGCATGAAGGGTGCGCCGAAGCAGGTCGAGAAGGTTGCTTCCGGCTCGGTGACGCCTTTTTCGGTGCCGGCGACCTTGGCCGTGTAGCCCGAGAGGAAGTGGTACATGGCCTGGTCGGGTGTCAGCCGCGCGATCGGCGGCATGACGCCGAAGGCATCCGCCGTCAACATGATGATGGTGCGGGGATGGCTGCCGAGGCCGGTTTTCGACGCATTCGGGATGAAATGCAGGGGATAGGCGGCGCGGGTGTTTTCCGTCAGCGAACCATCGTTGAAATCGGGCATGCGGTCGTCGTTCAGCACGACGTTTTCGAGCACGGTGCCGAAACGCTGGGTGGTGGCGAAGATCTCGGGTTCGGATTCGGCCGAGAGCTTGATGGTCTTGGCATAGCAGCCGCCTTCGAAATTGAAGACGCCGTCCTCGCCCCAGCCATGCTCGTCATCGCCGATCAGCGTGCGGTTCGGATCGGCCGAGAGCGTGGTCTTGCCGGTGCCCGACAGGCCGAAGAACACGGCGGTATCGCCATCCGGACCCATATTGGCCGAGCAATGCATGGGCATGACGCCCTTGGCGGGCAGCAGGTAATTGAGCGCGGTGAAGACCGATTTCTTCATCTCGCCGGCATAGGACGTGCCGCCGATCAGCACCACGCCATTGGTGAAATCGCAGGCGATCACGGTCTCGGAACGCGTGCCGTGGCGAACGGGATCGGCCTTGAAATCCGGCAGGTCGACGATCGTAAGCTGAGGCACGAAGGTTTCGAGATCTTCGCGCTTCGGCCGGATCAGCAGGTTGCGGATGAACAGCGAATGCCAGGCGAGTTCGGTGACCACGCGGGTGGGCAGTGCATTGGCGCGGTCGGCGCCCCCGACGAGATCCTGCACATAGAGCGACTTACCCTTGGCGTGGGCCAGCATGTCTGATTTCAGCACTGCAAAGTGTTCGGGCGACATTTCGCGGGTGTTTTCCCACCAGATATGCGGTTCGGTATTGCCGTCGCGGACGACGTGCTTGTCCTTCGGTGAACGGCCGGTGTGCTGGCCGGTCAGCGCACGGAGCGCGCCCTGGGCGGTAACGACGGCCTCGCCATTCCGGATAGCGTCCTCATAGAGATACGGCTCGGAATAGTTATAACGAACGGAAACGAGGCCTTCAAAACCAAACGCTTCCAACCGATTTTCCGGGTTCGTCATTCCGAGTTCTTCCATGGCTCTATCCTTTCGAGATGAGGTTAGCCTCTGTTCGACATCAGGAGCTAAGGCATAGGAATTTTAAAAAGACAAGTGGGAAAGATGCGAATATATCAATGCTATCAATGTATTAATCGATTTAAATAAAAGTCCTATTTTTTAAATCGTTTGAAATATGCTGGCGGAATGCCGATTCCGGACGCGGCGTCCCGTCACGGCACAGGGGTTAAAAAACAACCCAAGGGCTCTTTGCCACAATTTGTTCCACCTTTATACTCATGAACTGCGTCGCACCGTGCCATCACGGACAACAGACAAGGCTTTTCCGGAGAACCTCATGCTGACAATCGCCCTCGTGGACGACGACCGTAATATTCTCACCTCGGTATCCATCGCGCTCGAAGCGGAGGGTTACAAGGTGGAGACCTATACGGACGGCGCATCGGCGCTCGATGGTCTCCTGCAGCGGCCGCCGCAGCTTGCCATCTTCGACATCAAGATGCCGCGCATGGACGGCATGGAACTGTTGCGGCGCCTGCGCCAGAAATCGGACCTGCCGGTGATCTTCCTCACCTCCAAGGACGAGGAGATCGATCAGCTGTTCGGGCTGAAGATGGGCGCCGACGATTTCATCACCAAGCCCTTCTCCCAGCGCCTGCTGGTCGAGCGGGTGAAGGCGGTGCTGCGCCGGGGTGCGGCAGGCCGCGAGCCGGGCGCCACGCCTGGGACGGCTGCGGCATCCAAGCCGGGTGCCGTGCAATCCAAGTCGCTCGAACGCGGCCAACTGGTGATGGACCAGGAGCGGCATACCTGCACCTGGAAGGGCATGCCGGTGACCTTAACCGTGACCGAGTTTCTTATTCTTCACGCGCTGGCGCTCAGGCCCGGCGTGGTCAAGAGCCGCGACGCGCTGATGGATGCGGCCTATGACGAGCAGGTCTATGTTGACGACCGGACGATCGACAGCCACATCAAGCGCCTTCGCAAGAAGTTCAAAATGGCGGATAATGATTTCGACATGATCGAAACGCTTTACGGCGTCGGCTACCGGTTCCGCGAGGGCCCCGGCGCCTGACACGGGATCGCCGGCGGGGTATAGATGGCTGTTGCAGATGCAGAACTGGTGAAAGAAGTGAGGACGGCGCCGAGAATACGCACCCGGCGGCGGAGCCGTTGGTCGCGGCCGTTCCTGTTCATCCGGCGCATTCTCGGCCATGCGGTCTTTTCCAGCCTGACCCGGCAGATCCTGTTTTTCAACCTCGTCGCGCTCGTCGTGCTGGTCGGCGGCATCATGTATCTCAACCAGTTCCGCGAGGGGTTGATCGATGCCAAGGTCGAGAGCCTGCTGACCCAGGGCGAAATCATCGCATCCGCCGTGTCGGCCTCGGCCTCGATCGATACAAACTCGATCACCATCGACCCGGAAAAGCTGCTGGAGCTGCAGGCCGGCCAGTCGATCACGCCGGTGCCGAACGACGAGGACCTCGAATTCCCGATCGATCCGGAAAAGGTCGCGCCGGTGCTGCGGCGGCTGATCTCGCCGACCCATACGCGGGCGCGCATTTTCGATCCCGATGCCAACCTGATCCTCGATTCGCGCTTCCTCTATGCCCGCGGCCAGGTGCTGCGCTTCGACCTGCCGCCGGTCGATAACGAATCGATATCGTGGTCGGAGCGGATTTCCGGCATCTTCAACCGGCTGCTGCAGCCATCCAACCTGCCGGTCTATAAGGAGAGCCCCGGTGGCGACGGGCTGATCTATCCCGAGGTCAAGAACGCGCTGACCGGCGTACGCGGCGCCGTGGTCCGGGTGACCGAGAAGGGTGAACTGATCGTCTCTGTGGCGGTGCCGGTGCAGCGTTTCCGCGCCGTGGTAGGCGTGCTACTGCTGTCGACCCAGGCCGGCGATATCGACCAGATCGTGCATGCCGAGCGGCTGGCTATCATGCGGGTGTTCGGCGTCGCCACCATGGTGACAGTCATCCTGTCGCTCCTGCTGTCTTCGACGATCGCCAATCCGCTGAGGCGGCTCTCTGCGGCGGCGATCAGAGTGCGGCGCGGCGTCAAATCGCGCGAGGAGATCCCGGATTTCTCCTTCCGCCAGGACGAGATCGGCAACCTGTCCTCGGCGATCCGCGAGATGACCAATGCGCTCTACGACCGGATCGCCGCGATCGAGAGCTTCGCGGCCGACGTCAGCCACGAGCTCAAGAACCCGCTGACCTCGCTTCGAAGTGCCGTGGAAACACTGCCGCTCGCCAAGACCGAGGAATCCAAGAAGCGGCTGATGGACGTGATCCAGCACGACGTGCGGCGGCTCGACCGGCTGATCTCGGATATATCGGACGCCTCACGGCTGGACGCGGAACTGGCGCGCGCCGATTCGCGGCCGGTCGATCTCGAAAAGCTGCTCGCCGGGCTCTGCGAGATTTCCAGCGAGGTGCGGGCGCGTGGCAAGACAGTGACCGTCACCTTCGAAGCGGATCGCAAGGCGGTGGGCAAGGGCGGCTTCAAGGTGGTGGGCCACGAATCGCGCATCGGCCAGATCATCAGCAACCTGATCGAGAATGCCCGCTCCTTCGTGCCGGCGGAAGGCGGCAAGATCGCGGTGAAGCTCCATAAGAGCGGTGGCAATTGCGTGGTCGAGATCGAGGACAATGGTCCGGGCATCGAGGCGGAGAATATCGACCGGATCTTCGAGCGCTTCTATACCGACCGGCCGGGAATCGAGGATTTCGGCCAGAATTCCGGCCTCGGCCTGTCGATCAGCCGGCAGATCGCCGAGGCACATGGCGGTTCGCTCGATGCGGTGAACGTGCTTGGACCGGACGGCGAGCGCAAGGGCGCGCGGTTCACGCTGGTGCTGCCGGAAAAGGGGCAATCGTGAGAAGGGTGTTGGCAGGGCAACCACAGTTAGGTTTGCGGTGGGCGAAGAGCTTGCTCCCGCTTCTCCCCTTGGGGAGAAGGTGGCGCGTAGCGCCGGATGAGGGGTTCTCATCCAGTCGCCGGCGCTTCGCGCAACCCCTCATCTCCGGCGCGAACAGGCTGCGCCTGAGCCCTTCGGGCATCTTCTCCCCAAGGGGAGAAGCGGGAGCCAGTTGCGCCGCCGCCGTTCCACACCACTCAGCCACCCAGGCTGCATCGCTATGACCCGCGTCCTCGCACACGGCACGGCTGTAGTGGTGGGCGAAACCGGCCTGATCTTCACCGGCCCGGTGGGTTCGGGGAAATCGTCGCTGGCGCTGCAGATCATGTTCAGCGCCCGGATGGCGGGACATTTTGCCGCGCTTCTGAGCGACGATCAGGTCTTCCTTGAGGCGGTTAACGGAGATGTGACCGGCTTTTGCCCACCGTCGATAGCGGGGATGATCGAGCTCAGGGGCAGTGGCATCGGGAGAGTCGACTTCGTGCCGGAAGCGCGGCTCCACTATGCGATCCGGCTGATCGAGGTGCATGCCGACAACAGGATTCCCGAGGAGAATCAGCGCTGGAAAGCCGACCAGGGCATCGAACTGCCGCTGATCATGCTGGACCGGCGGGTGCGCGATCCCTTTCCCTGGCTTGCCGCGCTGCTGCCGGGCTTTCCGCGCAACATGCCGGGCTGAGGTAGTGAACGAAACGTTACAGATGGCGCATTTTTGACTTGAACTTCCGGGTTTCATCGCCATGATGGCCGCCCACACAGTGGACGAGACAGTTCAAACTCGCTATCAGCACCGCCCACAACGATAAAAAACCGAAACCGGAGCTCTATAAAGCATGATCGGACTGGTGCTTGTCACACATGGACATCTGGCGGATGAGTTCCGTTCCGCTCTTGAACATGTGGTGGGTCCGCAGAAGGCGATCGGCACGATCTCCATCGGCCCCGATGACGACATGGACAACCGCCGCCAGGACATCGTGGACGCCGTCGCCGCCGCAGATGACGGCAATGGCGTGATCATTCTCACCGACATGTTCGGCGGCACGCCCTCCAATCTCTCGATCTCGGTGATGTCGCGCGGCAATACCGAAGTGATCGCCGGCATGAACCTGCCGATGCTGATCAAGCTCGCCGGCGTGCGCGGCGAAAACAACATGCAGAAGGCGCTCGCCGAAGCCTCCGAGGCCGGCCGCAAATACATCTATGTCGCAAGCCGGGTGCTCTCCGGAAAATAAGGAACCCCATGGCGGACGATGGCCTCGAACGCGAAATCCTGATCATCAACAAAAGGGGCCTTCATGCCCGCGCCTCGGCGAAGTTCGTCCAGACGGTCGAACTGTTCGACGCGGAGATCCATGTCACGAAGGACGGGATGACGGTGGGCGGCACCTCGATCATGGGGCTGATGATGCTGGCCGCCGCGCCGGGTTCGACCATCATGGTGACGGCATCCGGTGCGCAGGCGACTGAAGCGCTCAACACGATCGAGGCGCTGATCGCCGACAAGTTCGGCGAGGAGATATAGGGGTCGGAGCTCCCCAGCCGACCGGCTGGCGATCAACGCCATTCTTAATTTAGTCCCGAGCGACACCCGCAAGCTGCAACAAGGCATGGTTTTCGGCTGCCACGCCTTCCGCCAGACGTGCGGCCGCCACCACTGGCAGCCAGACGAGAACGTTCGCGGGGCTCAATCCGGCCACCCTTGCATAGGCTCCCACATAGTCGGCGGCGATGACGGGGGAGACGTGATGCATCAGGACATAGGTCCGGCAGACGTCGGCGGCCGGATCACCGCTGCAGGCATCCAACCAATCCAAGACTATGATGCCGTTGGCGGACTCATGGATATTCCAGGGATGAAAATCGCCGTGGCATACTCTATCCCCATCCGGAAGCGCCTCTATTTGTCCAAGCAGACGATCGCGGGCCGCGGGATGCAGGCTTTCCGCGCGCTGGATATTGCCGGACAGTCTTTCCTTGAGCGAGGGCAATCCGCTGCCAGGCTGTTCATGGATGCGTCGATGCAGCTGCGCCATCGTCTCCAGGTCGGACATGTGTACCGCCGAAGCGATCCGGTCGGCGAAGCAGGTGCCGGGCGCGCGATCCATGAGCACGCCCCAGCGGCCGTCATATTCCCCGACGGCATGAATTCTGGGCGTCGGCAATGACCGCGCCTCAAGCACCGCCAAATTCGCGGCTTCCCTGAACGCCGAGCCTTTCGATGCCCGAGACCGATAAAGTTTGAGGGCCATCTCGCCGTATTCGTAGACGTCCGCCTCCTTGCCGGCGCCGAGAAGTCGGCCGATCTTGTTCATTGGAAACCAACTGCCTCCATTGAAGCCCCGATCTCAATCAGAGTGCATCCCTGATTGCCGGTCAGGACGGACTTAACGATGCTTCCCGCGCTTCCAGCGCAGCCATCATCACCTCGCGAAGCCGCTCGAAGCCGCTGCCGGTACCGCTTTCACGTATGTCGCCATCGCGGACGTCGCCAAAGACGGCTTGCTCTGTGTAGGTCATGAGAGTTTTCGTCCCATTGCCGGTCAGTTCGACAGTCACAAGGGACGAGGAGATGGGTTTGCCGCCCGAGCGCATCGTATAGGCATAGACAATCCGTTCAGCGGGAACGATTTCAAGATAATGCGCCAGCATGCTTTGCTCGACCCCATCGGGCATGTGCCAGATCATCCGTTCGCTGCCGTCCTCTCTAAAGTCCATGCGATCCTCGATCACCGTCCAGTCGGGGTGGCAGGAGGTCCAGCGGCGCTTGAGGGCGTGGACCGACCAGAAGCGAAAGGCATGGGTCGGGCGGCCGGGCAGTTCGCGCTCGATGACGAAGGTTCGATGGTTGACGTTCACACCCATTATTCTTCCTCTTCCGGCAATTCGGCCATCAGCGCCACGAGACGATCGAAGGCGAGGTTCATCGCCGCCTGCCTCTGGTCAATCCAAGCGTTGATCGCGGCAAACGCATCCTTCTGCATGCGATAGGTACGGACCCGGCCAGTCTTCTCCGACATGACAAGGCCGCCGTCCTCCAGGATTCGCAGGTGCTTGAGAACCGCGGGCAAGCCGACATCGGCGGACGCGGCCAGTTCCTTTACGGACGCCGGCTTGCGCGCGAGATGTTCGACAAATCCTCGCCGGTTCGGGTCCGCCAGGGCCTGGAACATTCGGTCGAATGAAATGGATGGCGATGTGCCGTTCATGAGATTCCCAGATAGTGTTCAGGCATCGCATCCCGATAAGGGAACATCGAGAAATATGGCTGCGCTTCCGCGATGACCCGCCTCACCGATGGCCGAACGAGCAGCCGTTGCAGATACGCCTTGAGATGCTCCCGATCACCGGGAAACGGATCCACGATAGACGCAAAGAAAAGGCCGGGCAGAGCGGCGCAATCCGCCATGGTGAAGTCTTCGCCTGTCGCCCACCGCTTTGCCTGGAGATGAGCATCGATCATTTTGTAAGCCTGATCAAGTGTGGACTTTGCCTCGGTGACGCCGTGCGGATCGTTGGCATTTGCAGGCCTGATCCGATCCGTCACGATCTTCTGCATCGGCACACTGACATAGAGATCGTAGAACCGGTCCCATTGCCGGACCTGCAGCAGCTCGTCGGGATCGGCCGGCAGCAATCTCACCTCACCTGGATAATTCGCCTGCAGGTATTCGATGATGATGCTGGTCTCCGGCACCGTTTGCGCGGCCTTGCTGTCATGAAGGACCGGAATCTTGCCGACCGGCCACTTGTCGAGAAGGGCCGCCGCAGAGCCGGGATCGGCGAAATCGACAATCTGCGTATCGAACTCGGTTTCATTTTCATAAAGCGCAATCAGCACCTTGTGGCAGAATGAGGCGAGTGGATGAATGTACAGTGTCAGCGACATGGTGAACCTCATAGTTTCCTATTTTGGAAACCATTAGCGCAACGCCACTGCCATGACAAGAGACTTTCCAGATATGGAAAGTATTTTAAATACTCTGATCCTACCCGACTAGACCTTCGCCTTGGCCACCGCGTCCTCGATATGGGCGGCGTAATGCACCAGTGGCGGCTTGATGCCGTGGGCGAAGAGGTCTTTGCGGACCTCGTGGTTGGTGCCGGTCAGGTAAACGTCGACGCCGTGGCGGCGAGCCTTGTGGGCGAGGCTTTCGATCGTGTTCGCGGCGGTCGAATCGAGGAACGGGACGGCGGTGAAATCGATCACGAGCAGCCGGTGGGTGTCCGAGATGCGATCGAGCACCGAGCCGATCGAGGCGGCGGCGCCGAAGAAGAACGCGCCTGAAATGCGGTAGACGATGACATCGGGGTCGCTGGCGGTGGCTTCGTCATAGGGCTTGCGATCGCCGTTGGAATCATCTGCCCTGTCATCGGGCACGAAGGGCATGTGGCTTTCGATCGACGTGGTCTTCGACATGCGGTGGATGAACAGCACCGAGCCCAATGCGAAACCGACCACGATCGCTTCGGTCAGGTCGCGGAAGATCGTCAGCAGGAAGGTGGTCAGAAGGACCGCCGCATCGCCGCGCGAGGCGCGGATGAGCGTCGCGAAGGCCGGCTTCTCGACCATGTTCCAGGCGACCACGGCAAGGACGCCGGCAAGGCTCGCGAGCGGGATGTAGCTCGCAAGCGGGGCTGCGGCCAGCATGAACAGCAGCAGGAAGGCGGAGTGGAGCATGCCCGATATCGGGCCGTGGGCGCCAGCGCGGACATTGGTGGCGGTGCGCGCGATGGTTCCCGTCACGCAGATCCCGCCAAACAGGCCGGAGGCGACATTGGCGACGCCTTGGGCGACGAGCTCGCAGTTCGAACGATGGCGGCGTCCGGTCATGCCGTCAGCGACGACGGCCGACAGCAGCGATTCGATCGAGCCGAGAAGCGCGAACGCGACGGCCGTCGGCAGCACAGCCTGAAGCTTGGCGAGACTGATCTCGGGAAATGCCGGCATCGGCAGGCTGTTCGGAATGCCGCCGAAGCGCGTTCCGATCGTCGCCACCGGCAGAACGAACAGGCCCGCCGCGATCGAGGTCACGGCGACCGCGACGAGCATGCCGGGCCAATGGGGGCGGAGCCGTTTGAGCCCCAGGATGATAACGACCGTCGCGGCGGTCAGCCCGATCGTGGCCGGATCTGCTGTGGGCAGGCTGGACCAGAGGGCGGGGAGCTTCTCGAGCAGCGGCCCGGGTTCGGCAGCCAGCGTCAGGCCCAGCAATTCCTTGATCTGACTGGCGAAAATGATCACCGCGATGCCCGCGGTGAAGCCGACCGTGACGGGATAGGGAATGAACTTGATATAAGTGCCGAGCCGGAGAAAACCGATTGCCGAGAGAATCAAGCCCGAGAGGATGGTGGCCAGAATGAGCCCTTCCATGCCATGCTGATGGACGGCTGCCGCTACCAGCACGATGAAGGCGCCAGCCGGGCCGCCGATCTGGAACCGGCTGCCGCCCAGCGCTGAGACGAAGAAGCCGCCGATGATGGCCGTGAACAGGCCCTGCGCCGGCGAGGCACCGGATGCGATGGCGATGGCCATGGAGAGCGGCAGTGCTACGATGGCGACGGTGAGGCCGGCGATGGCATCGGCGCGGAAATTCGCGAGCCCATAGCCCTCGCGGAGCGTCGTGACCAGCTTCGGCGTATAGAGTTCGGCGAATGTCGGTTGCGCGTCGAGTGGCTGGGAAGCGGTACTGGCTTGCATGATCTGCGGCACCCTTGGGATAAGGCGGCGGGATCGTCGGCTGATGTCGGCGGTCGGCGTCGCAATTTGCGAATGGCTATGGCTTGGGTGATGTCTCCTTGAGGCGAACGCCGCGCCCGCCGCCCAGGCTCTGGGCGCCGTCGCCGATCAGGTCTATGCCGGCAAGGTTGAGCGCATCGACGACCTTGGACAGGCTGTCGACGACGCCTCTGACATTGCCCTCGCTCGCTTCCATGCGCTGGATGGTCGGCACCGAGACGCCTGAGAGTTCGGCGAGCGTCTTCTGGTCTATGCCGAGGAGTGCGCGGGCAGCGCGCAATTGACCCGATGTCATCATGTGGGTGATCCCTACGCTATCACAATGGGAGTGTGACATAGCGATAGTGATGCTTCAAGCATCAGTAATAAGGGATGAGATGTGGGTGGCGCCGTGCTTTGTTCTCCCCTCATCTGCCTGCCGGCATCTTCTCCCCGCTCGCGGAAAGAAGGGATTCGTGGCGTCGTTGGCGCCTCAGGGGCACGAGGGCAGTCGCGACAATCACATAAAGACTTCTTTATATCCTTATTGCTTTTTTGATCGAAGGCTGGTAAACGGCTCGCCATTATCGAATTCGGCGTGCTCAGCCGCCAAATCCGCGACCGGCAAAACCCGGCACCATCAATCTGGAGACCATCTATGACCGCTGCCAAGGATTATCTTGTCGCCGATATCGGCCTGGCCGACTACGGCCGCAAGGAACTGACAATCGCCGAAACCGAAATGCCGGGCCTGATGGCCGCTCGCGCCGAGTATGGCGAAAAGAAGCCGCTGAAGGGCGCGCGCATCACCGGTTCGCTGCACATGACGATCCAGACCGGCGTGCTGATCGAGACGCTGGTGGCGCTCGGCGCCGAAGTGCGCTGGGCCTCATGCAACATCTTCTCGACCCAGGACCATGCCGCCGCCGCGATCGCCGCCGCCGGCATTCCGGTCTATGCCGTCAAGGGCGAGACGCTCGAGGAATACTGGACCTATACCGACAAGATCTTCCAGTGGACCGATGGCGGCTTCTCCAACATGATCCTCGACGATGGCGGCGATGCCACCATGTACATCCTGCTCGGCGCCCGCGCCGAAGCCGGCGAGGACGTGCTTTCGAACCCGACCTCGGAAGAGGAAGAAGTGCTGGTCGCCCAGATCAAGAAGCGCCTGGCCGCTTCTCCCGGCTGGTTCACCAAGCAGCGCGATGCGATCAAGGGCGTGACCGAAGAAACCACGACCGGCGTGCATCGCCTGTACCAGCTGCAGGAAAAGGGCCTGCTGCCCTTCCCGGCGATCAACGTCAATGACTCGGTCACCAAGTCGAAGTTCGACAACAAGTATGGCTGCAAGGAATCGCTGGTCGACGGCATCCGCCGCGGCACCGACGTGATGATGGCCGGCAAGGTCGCCGTCGTCTGCGGTTACGGCGATGTCGGCAAGGGCTCGGCCGCTTCATTGGCCGGCGCCGGCGCGCGCGTGAAAGTCACGGAAATCGACCCGATCTGCGCCCTTCAGGCCGCCATGGACGGCTTTGAGGTCGTGCAGCTCGAAGATGTCGTCAAGACCGCCGACATCTTCATTACCGCCACCGGCAACAAGGACGTCATCCGTCTCGACCATATGCGCGAGATGAAGGACATGGCGATCGTCGGCAATATCGGCCACTTCGACAACGAGATCCAGGTGCAGGCGCTCAAGAACCTAAAGTGGAACAACATCAAGCCGCAGGTCGACATGATCGAGTTCCCTAGGGGTAACCGCATGATCCTGCTCTCGGAAGGACGTCTGCTCAACCTCGGCAACGCAACCGGCCACCCGTCCTTCGTGATGAGCGCATCCTTCACCAACCAGGTGCTGGGCCAGATCGAGCTCTATAACAATGACGGAAAATACAAGAACGAAGTCTATGTGCTGCCGAAGCACCTCGACGAGAAGGTCGCTCGCCTGCATCTCGAAAAGCTCGGCGTGCGCCTGACCGAGCTTTCGGACAGCCAAGCCGACTATATCTCGGTCGAAAAAACCGGTCCGTTCAAGGCTGAACACTACCGGTATTAAGACTTTATTAACCATTATACCAAATCTTGTAGCCACGGCTGTAAATTGCGGCCGTGGCTTCTTTTTTGGGCAAAACGCTTTGCTGGTCAGGCCCGCGATAGTATTGTTTTCTAAGTTGATTCGACTGTGACCTAGCTCGACCCCACGGCGGCGGCGGACGAGACAGGTAGCGGTCAGCGGGCCCGATTGTCAGGCGCTCGCAGTCAACAGGCTCCGCATGATCTGGAGCTTTTTGCCGGAACAGTCTCGTTTCGGCACGACGGTCGGACCCTCGGGTCAAAACGCTGCCTGACCGGCTGCATTAGAAGACTATTTGGCGGAATAGCGGGGACTGCCTGATGAAATCGGGATTCGAGGACATTGCAACGCGATCGCGGGGCGCGGAAAATCCGCTGCGGAGCGCGAAGCGTGATGGCGTAAGCTCCAACCTGCTGGGCAACGCACTGTTTTCAGCCACCGCCCTCATTCCCGGCGCCGCCTTTGCTGCCGTGCCGACGGCCGAACGCATGCTCTCCTCTTCCAACACGATCGGCTTTGCCGCGGCGGCCGGCCTGATCTCCGTCTCGCTGATCGGCGCCTTCATCCTGATGCGCAAGCGCTCTGACATGGAGAACGAAAACCGCCAGATCCGCACCGCGCTTTCCGATGCCCAGAGCCGCATTTCGCGCTTCGAGGCGCTGATCGCGGACAAGAACCGCCGGATCGTGATCTGGGACGGAATGGACGGAAATCCAGAATTTCTCGGCCAGTTGCCGCCCGAAACCGGTGCGCCGGTCAATGACCGCGACTTCCTAGCCTTTGGCCGCTGGCTCCGCCCTCGTTCGGCGGGCGAACTGGAACGGGCGATCGACAGGCTGCGCGCCGATGCGGCGAGCTTCGACATCGTGGTGGAGACAAGCCGCGACGAGGTGCTGGAAGCGCAGGGCCGGGTATCCGGCGGCCGCGCTTTCGTGCGCTTCGTGTCGCTCAACAATCTGCGCGCCCAACTGGCGGAGTTGCAGATCGAGCGCGACCGACTGCAGGGTTCGATCCGCACCTTCCAGACGCTGATGGATGCCGTCGACATGCCGAGCTGGCAGCGCAGTCCGGATGGCAAGCTCTCCTGGGTCAACGATGCCTTTGGCGAGGCCGTCAAGGCGCCGACAACCGATGTCGTGGTGCAGGAAGGCCGCGAACTGCTCGAGACCGTGAGCCGCGAGAAGATCAAGGCCGTGGCGACGCTGGATAACCCGTTCCGCGACAAGGTGGCGACCGTGGTCAACGGCAACCGCACCTATTACGAGGTGGTGGACGTGAAGACGCCGAGCGGCTCGGCCGGCATCGCGCTGGACGTATCGCGCCAGGAAGCGATCCGCGACGAGCTGAACCGGACGATCAAGAGCCACGCCGAGACGCTCGATATGCTGGCGACCCCGGTGGCGATCTTCGACGACCGGCAGAAGCTGCAATATTACAACCAGGCCTTCCGCCAGCTCTGGGATCTCGACATAGCCTTCCTGGAATCGCAGCCCGCCCATGGCGAGTTGCTTGATCGGCTGCGGGCCGTATCGCGGCTGCCCGAACAGCTGAACTGGAAGACCTGGAAGGAAAGCATCCTTTCCGTCTACCGCTCGCTCGATACCCATACCGATGTCTGGCACCTGTCGAACGGCCAGACGCTGCGCGTCTTCGCCACCGCCCGTCCGCAGGGCGGCGCAACCTGGGTGTTCGAGAACCTGACCGAGAAAGTCGATCTCGAAACCCGCTACAATACGTTGCTCAAGGTGCAGGGTGAGACGATCGATCATCTCGCCGAAGGCGTTGCGGTGTTCGAGCCGGATGGGCGGATCACGCTGTCGAACCCGGCTTTCCGGGCACTCTGGGGTATTTCGGCGGCCGAGGCCGAGCCGGGCACCCATATCAAGGCGATCGAGGCGGCCTGCCTGCCGAGCTATGAGGGTTCGGACGGCTGGAAGACCTATTCGCGGATCATCACCAGTTTCGAGGACATGCGCGAGCAGATCTCCGGCAAGCTGGAACTCAAGACAGGACTGGTGCTCGATTATGCAGTGATACCGCTGCCGAACGCCCAGACCATGCTGACCTTCGTCAACGTCACCGACAGCGAACTGGCCGAACGGGCGCTGAAGGACAAGAACGAAGCCCTGCGCAAGGCCGACGAACTCAAGAATGCCTTCGTGCAGCATGTGTCCTACGAACTGCGCTCGCCGCTGACCAATATCATCGGCTTCACCGACCTGCTGCGCACGCCGGGCATGGACCCGCTGACCGGGCGGCAGGCGGAATATCTCGACCATATCTCGAATTCCTCCTCGGTGCTGCTGACGCTGGTCAACGACATCCTCGATCTCGCGACCGTCGACGCCGGGATCATGGAACTCACGCTGGAGCCCGTCGATATCAACGACCTGCTCGACGAAGTGTCGCTGCAGATCGCCCACCGGCTGCAGGAAAACGACGTGACGCTGAAGATCACCGCCGACCACGATCTCGGCGCCGTGATGGCCGATCACCAGCGGCTGAAACAGATCTTCATCAAGCTGTTGGCCAATGCCGCCAATTTCGCCCCCGATGGTTCATCGATCGGGCTGAAATGCTGGCGCGAGGCGAATGATTTCGTCTTCACCGTCTCCGATGCCGGACCGGGCATGACACCGGAAATGCTGGCAAAAATCTTCAACCGCTTCGAAAGCGACGGGCGCGGCGGGCGCAAATCCGGTGCAGGACTGGGCCTTGCGATTGTCGAGAGCTTCGTGAACCTGCATCATGGCTCGATTTCGGTCGATTCGGCGCCGGGAACCGGAACCCGCGTCACCTGCCGTATTCCCGCCGGCGAAAAAAACGAGCGCCTGAGCGCCGCCGAATAACATTAACGGAACTCTATGCCCACTTTCTCCTACTTTCTCGCCGATGACGAAGCCACCCGCGCGCTGGGCGAAGACCTGGCGCTGACCGTGAAGCCCGGCGACTGCCTGGCGCTTTCGGGCGATCTCGGCGCCGGCAAATCGTCGCTGGCACGGGCACTGATCCGCGCCATTGCGGGCGATGACGAACTCGAAGTGCCGAGCCCGACCTTCACGCTGGTGCAGAGCTATGATCTCAAATATCAGGTCGCGCATTTCGATCTCTACCGGCTGGCCGATGAAAGCGAACTGGCCGAGCTCGGGCTCGACGAGGCCTTGGAGCGTGGCGTCGTGCTGATCGAATGGCCTGACAAGGCCGGATCGGCGCTGCCCGGGGATGCGATCCGGATCGAGATTTCGCATGAGGGTGCGGGCCGCCGGCTGAAACTTGATGTCGGCGAGGGCCGGTTCGCGGACCGGCTGACGCGGGTGAATGCCATCCGCGCCTTCATGGACGAGAACGGCTACCGGGGTGCGCGGCGCAAATTCCTGATCGGCGATTCGTCGTTTCGCGCCTATGAGCGGGTGAAGACCGTGGATGGCAAGCCGTTCATCCTGATGGATTCGGCGGCGCGGCCGAATGGTCCACCGATCCGCGACGGCAAGCCCTATTCGCAGCTGGTGCATCTGGCCGAGAATGTCCGGCCGTTCATCGCGATCGGCAAATACCTGAAAAGCATCAAGCTTTCGGCGCCTGATATCTACGAGATGGATATCGAACAGGGCATATTGATGATCGAGGATCTCGGCTCGGAGGGCGTGCTCGACGCATCGGGCAAGCCGATCGCCGAGCGTTATGAGGAGGCGGTGCGCGGGCTTGCCGATTTCCACAAGCAACAGCCGCCGGCACGGCTGCCGGTCGGTAATGGCGAATACCACGACCTACCGCATTTCGACCGCGAGACGCTGAAATTCGAAGCCGAGGTGCTGCTCGACTGGCACATTCCCTGGCGGCGCGGCGGCCAGAAGGCGAGTGCGGCAGAAGCACGCGAATATTTCGAGATCTGGGATTACCTGATCGACGAACTCACGGGGCTCGAGACCAATCTCGTGCTGCGCGACTACCATTCGCCGAACATCATGTGGATGGCGGGGCGGAAGGGGTTCGATCGGGTCGGCATCATCGACTTCCAGGATGCAATCATCGGACCGTCGTCCTACGACGTGGTGTCGCTGGCGCAGGATGCGCGGGTGACCGTCGAGCGGCCGCTGATGGAGCGGCTGATGGAGATCTATATGAGCGCGCGGGAGGCGCAGGGACCGTTCGACCGCAAGGCCTTCCTCAAGTCGTTCGCCATCATGTCGGCCGAGCGCGCCTGCCGCCTCAACGGCCTGTGGGTACGCCTCTGGCAGCGTGACGGCATGGAAAGCTACATGCGCCACATGCCGCGCACGCTCTGGCATCTCTCGATGGCCTTCGAGCATGAGATCAACGCGCCGCTCAAGGACTGGTGCCGGCGGGCGGGGGTGATCACCATGGATTCGCCGGAAGCCGCCGTCGCATGAGCAAGGTGATTCGCCACGCGATGGTGCTGGCGGCCGGGCTCGGCATGCGGATGCGGCCGATCACCGACACGATTCCCAAGCCGCTGGTGAAGATCGCGGGAAAGCCGCTGATCGATTATGCGCTCGACACAATAAAGGACGCCGGCTGCGAGACGGCGGTGGTCAATGTCCATCACTTCGCCGAGCAGATGAAAGCGCATCTCGCCGGTTACAGCGGGATGCAGATTCTGGTTTCCGACGAGCGGGACATGCTGCTGAATTCCGGCGGCGGGCTGGCCAAGGGGCTGAAACTGCTGCCGGACACGAATGTGTTCGTGATGAATGCCGATCTGTTCTGGGTCGGCGAGACGCCCGGACAGCCAACCAATCTCGAAAGGTTAGCCGGATTCTTCGATGCAGACAGCATGGACATGGCCATGCTCTGCGTGCGGCTGGAGGATACGACCGGGCACGATGGCAAGATCGACTTTGCCATGGACGACGACGGGCGCCTCGTGCGCTACCGACCAGTCGATGGCGTGATGCCCGAGGGCGAGGGTGTGGTCTATGCCGGCGCGATCGCCATGCGGTCATCGCTGCTCGCAGATGCTCCGGAGGGAGCCTTCAATCTCAACATCTATTTCGACCGCGCGATTGCGGCGAATCGCTTGTATGGCCTAATACTCCAAGGGCACTGGGTGACGGCGGGGACGCCGGCGGCAATCGGTGCGGCGGAGGACGCGGTGCGGCGGTATAGCTAGCAGGCTAAGTGTTAGAACCCCCTCATCCGACCCTTCGGGCCACCTTCTCCCCGCTGGGGAGAAGAGGGAGGCTGCCGCAGCGTCTCGGTACTCCTCTCCCCAGCGGGGAGAGGTCCGCCGAGCGCAGCGGAGGCGGGGTGAGGGGGAGTCCCACGGCACGCCTTGCAATGAAGCAATCGGGACGGAGAGAACCATGGCCAAAAGCAATGTCTTCACGATCCCGCCCGGCGCGCCCTTTCTGAAGGTGCTGGCGCAGTCGCTGTGCGAGAGCCGTCTGGTTCCTGGCTTCAGATACGATGCAGCTGATCCGCTGAGCCTCGCGTCTACCACCATCTACCTTCCCACACGCCGCGCCGCGCGCGTGCTGCGCTCGGAATTCGTCGATCTGCTGGGTGGGCGCTCGGCGATCCTGCCTGTGATCCGGCCGCTCGGCGAGACCGATGACGATGCCGGCTATTTCGACGAGGAGCCGAACAGCCTGCTCGACCTGCTGCCGCCGGTCGGCAATCTCACGCGGTTGATCGAGTTGGCGCGGCTGATCCTGATCTGGCGCAACCGCCTGCCGGAAAAGCTCAGGGCAATCCATGACGATTCGCCGCTGGTGGCGCCGGCGAGCCCCGCCGACGCGATCTGGCTGGCGCGCAGCCTGATCGAACTGATCGACGCGGTCGAAACCGAGGAGACGGGCTGGGAGGGGCTGAAGGCATTCGACGAGGCCGATCGCGCCATCTGGTGGGAGCTGACAGGCGAATTCATCAAGGTCGCCAGCGCATTCTGGCCGGCGCGGCTCACTGAGCTCAACCGTTCTTCGCCGGCTTTGCATCGCAATCTCGCAATCCGCGCCGAGGCGGCCCGCGTGGCGCGTGATGGCAGCCATGGGCCGGTCGTCGTGGCGGGTTCGACCGGCTCGATTCCCGCAACGGCGGACCTGATTGCCGCGATTCATCGCCTCGACAATGGAGCGGTGGTGCTGCCGGGCCTCGACCAGGCCATGCCGCGTGCGGATTGGCCGCTGGCCGGTGCAATCCGCGCTGATGGCTCGAAAAACACCGATCCGGCAAGCCGCAGCCACCCGCAATATGGCCTGTTTCATCTGCTCAGGAAGCTCGGCGTCGAGCGCGAGGAGGTGACGCCGCTCGCGACCGACGCGCCGGATATGGCGAAGCGGATCGAGGCCGCGTCCGTGGCCTTCATGCCGGCGGAGGCCGAGGTCAACCATCAGAAATTTCGCGATCGGGATGAAGGCCTGCTGGCCGAAGCCTTCGCCGGGATCGCGCTGATAGAAGCAAACAACGAACGCGAGGAGGCATTGGCCATTGCAATTGCACTGAAACTGGCGCTCGATAGCGAGGGTCCTGCGGTGCAGGCGGCACTGGTGACGCCGGACCGGACGCTGGCGCGCCGCGTCTCAGCCGAGCTGCAACGGTTCGGCATCGAGGCCGACGATTCGGCCGGCACGCCGCTCGCCGCCTCCCATCATGGTAGCCTGATCCGGCTGGCGCTCGAAAGCATTCTCCGGCCCGGCGATCCGGTGGCGCTGGCGAGCCTGATCAAGCATCCGCTGGTGCGGCTCGGCCGCGAGCGCGAGGCGCTCGACAGCGCCTCGCATGCGCTGGAAATGCTGGCCTTGCGTGGCGGGACGGCGCTGGTCGATGCGGCCGCGCTCACACCCGTGGTGCTGCAGGCCATAGAGGAACTCGGCAAGAACAGGTTCTCCAGGCGCTGGCAGATGCGGCTCAGGACGGCGGAGTGCCAGAGCCGGATCGTGGACCTCGCGCGCGACATCGAAGCGGCCGTCGAGCCGCTGGCGCGCATGCTGGTGGCGGACAACGGCAACGGATTGCGGGCGCAGCATCCGCTCGGCGCCTGGGCAGAGGCGACGGGCAAGGTGCTGGAAGCACTGTGCCGGGATGAGCGCGGCAGCCTCGGCACGCTGTGGTCGGGCGAAGCGGGCGACGCTCTGGCGGGGCTGCTCAAGGACCTGATCGAAACGGCCGAGACCATGGATGCGACAGGGCCGCAATGGGCCGATGTCACAAACGCTTTGTTAGCCGGCGTCGGCATCAAGCCGAAGGCGATCGGCCACCCGCGCGTGTTCATCTGGGGCACGCTCGAAGCACGGCTGCAGAGCGTTGATACGCTGGTGCTCGGCGCGCTGAACGAGGGCACCTGGCCGGGCGCCACCGCCAACAATCCCTTCCTGTCGCGAGCGATGAAGACCGAGATCGGGCTCGAACCGCCGGAGCGGCGGATCGGTCAGTCGGCACATGATTTCGTGATGGGCATGGGCACGCGGAAGCTGATCCTGACGCGGGCGCTGAGGCAGGGCGGCGCGCCATCGGTGGCGTCGCGCTTCGTGCAACGGCTGTTGTCGGTCACCGGCGAGCATATCGGCGACGCGATGATCGCCCGCGGCGAGCGCTACCGCCGATATGCCGGGCTGATCGACCGGAGCAGCAGGGCCGAGGAACAGCCATTCGCGGCGCGGCCGGCGCCGACGCCTGACGCGGGGCGGCAACCGGTGTCCTACTCCTTCAGCGAGGCCGGACGGCTGCGGCGCGACCCCTATGCGATCTATGCGCGGCGGGTGCTGAGGCTCGATCCGCTCGACGGCTTCAACGAGGATCCGGGGGCGGCCGACCGGGGTAATATCTATCACGAGATCGTCCAGCTTTTCGTCGAAAGCGGGGTTGATCCGCGCGCGGAGAGCGCGTTAGAGAGGATCAGGGACATCACGCATCAGGTTTTCGACCGTGCGGCACTTCCTGCGCATATCGATGCGGTCTGGCGGCCGCGGGCGATCGATATGGCGCGCGCCTTTCTCGATAAGGAAAGCGAGCGCAGGCCGATGATCCGCAAGACCTATGTCGAGCGTTCTGCAAAACTGCAAGTGACCGACCATCTCGCCGTGACGGGCCGCGCCGACCGCATCGATATCCGCAAGGACGGGCTGGCCGATATCGTCGATTACAAGACCGGCTCATCGCCATCGGCCAAGGTGGCGCGGACGCTGCTCGATCCGCAATTGGCTTTGGAGGCCGCCGTGCTGAAGGGCGATGGCTTCTTCGGGGTCGGCGCGCATGAGACGCAGGACCTGATTTATATGCGGCTGCGACCGGGCTCGAAATTCGTGGTGGAGACGGTCAACAACGAGAATTCCACCTATGGCAAACCGGAAAGCCGGAAATCGGCCAGCGAGTTGGCGAATGAGTCGATTAGCCAGCTTACGAAACTGACGGAGGCGCTGAGAGAAAAGAAAGCCGGATTCAAGAGCCGTGTCGCGCCATTCAAGGACGCCGACTATGGCGGCGAATACGACCATCTGGCGCGGGTGGCGGAGTGGTCGGCGGCCGAGTTGGAAGAGGAGACCGGCGATGAATGATGCCGTCCTCCAGCCGTCCGATGTGCTCGACGAGACCCGCCGCAAGCAGAACCTCGCCTCCGACCCAGCGCATTCGGCCTGGGTGTCGGCCAATGCCGGTTCGGGCAAGACGCATGTGCTGACTCAGCGCGTGATCCGGCTGATGCTCGATGGTGCACGGCCGTCCTCGATCCTCTGCCTGACCTATACCAAGGCGGCCGCGAGCGAGATGTCCAACCGCGTGTTCGAGCGGCTGTCGCGCTGGACCTCGCTCGATGACGCGGCGCTTTCCGAGGAAATCGCTGGTATGGAGGGTCGGACGCCGAACGCGATCAAGCTGGCCGATGCGCGGCGGCTGTTCGCGCGGGCGCTGGAAACGCCGGGCGGGCTGAAGATCCAGACCATCCACGCCTTTTGCGAGGCGCTGCTGCACCAGTTTCCGCTCGAGGCCAATGTGGCCGGGCATTTCAACGTTCTGGACGACAAGGCGGCGGCGAGCCTGCTATCGGAGGCACGGCGCGGACTGCTGACCGCGACGCAGGCCGAGCATGACAGCACGCTGGCGGCGGCCTTCCACGACGTGTTGACGCTTGCCGACGAATTCGGCCTCGACCGGCTGTTGCAGGAGATCGTTAGCCGGCGCGGGGCGCTACAGCGCTTCTTCGATTCCGCGCGGCATGAGGGCATCGAGGTGGCGCTGCGAAATGGGCTCGGCATCGGGCTCACCGAAAGCGTCGCGTCGATCGCGGCGCGGGCCTGGCCGCTGCCCGGGCTGGGCGAAGGACGGATGCAGGATTATATCGCGCTGGCCAATGGCACCGGCGGCAAGAATGCCCAGGAGCGCGCCTATGCGCTGGGCGCGGCACGGAGCGAGGGCGACCCGGTGAAGCGGTTGCAACTGCTGCGCGCGACGTTCCTGAAAAAATCCGACGAACTGCCCTATGCCGATACCGGCTTCTACACGACCGCGATGCGCAAGGCCGATCCCGCGCTGTGCGCCGATATGGTTGCGGCGGCGGCCTTCGTTTCCGATCTCTGGCAGGAGTTCAAGATTCTCCGGATGTTCGAGGCGACGCGGGCGGCGCTGGTGCTGGCCGAGCGGCTGATCTCGGGCTACGAGGCGCTGAAGAAGGAGCGCGGCTTTCTCGATTTCGACGACTTCATCACCCGCACCGAGGCGCTCTTGAAGAAGAGCGAGATCGGGCCGTGGGTGCATTACAAGCTCGACCAGGGCATCGACCACCTGCTGCTCGACGAGGCGCAGGATACCAGCCCCTCGCAGTGGGAAATCATCATGTCGCTGACCGACGAGTTCTTCTCGGGCGCCAGCGCGCGGATGATCAACCGCACGATCTTCACCGTCGGTGATGAGAAGCAGTCGATCTATTCGTTCCAGGGCGCGCGGCCGGAGCGGTTTGCGATGGAACGCCGCCGCGCCATGGAGCGCGCCGATTCGGGCTCGAAACGGTTCGAGCCGTTGCAATTGCAGGTATCATTCCGCTCGACCGAGGATGTGCTGACCGCCGTGGACCAGGTGTTCTCGGACGAAGGCAATGCGCGCGGGCTGAGCGCCGACCGGGAGCCGGTCGTGCATGTCTCCAACCGCATGAACCATGCCGGCGCGGTGGATATCTGGGACATCATTGCCGAGGAGGGCAACGAAGACGAGGATGAGGACTGGCTGGCGCCGTTCGACCGGCCGGCGGAGAAGTCTTCGATCGTGCAGCTGGCGCAGCGCATGGCGGCGGTGATCCAGGACATGGTGGGCAAGGAGACGCTGGACGCCAAGGACGGTCCGCGCCGGATCACCGCCGGCGATATCCTGGTGCTGGTGCGCAAGCGCGATGCCTTTGCCGGGGCCTTAGCGCGGGAATTGAAGCGCAGCGGGTCCGTGCCTGTCGCCGGTACCGACCGGCTGGTGCTGTCGAGCCATATCGCCATACAGGACCTGATGGCGTTGGCCCGCTTCGCGCTGCTGCATGAGGATGATCTGTCGCTGGCAGCGCTGGTGAAGAGCCCGTTCTTCGATATGGGCGAGGACGATCTCGACATGCTGTGCGGGTTGCGCGGCGGCGAGCAGACGGTATGGAGCCGGCTAAAGGAATTGGCCGGCGCCGATGCCCGTTGGGCTGACATGCGCGACAAGCTGGTCCGCTGGGTGAAAATGGCCTGCTCGATGCGGGTGCACGATTTCTATGCCGCGCTGCTGGGCCGCGAGGGCGGGCGGAAGAAATTCCTGGCGCGCTTCGGGCATGAGGTCAGCGACGTGCTGGATGAATTCCTCAATTTCGCGCTGTCGCATGAAGAGGCCGGCATTCCGGGGCTGACAAGTTTCGTCACCACGCTCGAACAGGATTCGCCCGAGATCAAGCGCGAGCAGGACAAGGGCCGCGACGAGGTGCGGATCATGACCGTACATGCCTCCAAAGGGCTGGAGGCGCCAGTGGTGTTCCTGGTTGATGGCGGCTCGAAGGCGTTCGACAAATCGATGCTGCCGAAACTGAGATTGATGTCGCGGGGCGAGGACCAGGCGCCGATACCGTTCTGGGTACCTGCCAAGGATTACCAGAACCGGATTTCCACCGCCGATGACACGCGGCTCGGTGAATTGGCGGAGGAGGAATACCGGCGGCTGCTCTATGTCGGCATGACGCGGGCGTCGGACCGGCTGATCCTCTGCGGCTATCGCAGGAAGCGGCTGGTTCCGGGCACCTGGGCGGAACTGGCGACCTCGGCACTTTCCCGCAACGAGGACAAATGCCTGCCGGTGACGTTCAGATCGGGTCCGTTCGAATGGACGGGCTATAAATGGCGGCATCATGATCGGGTGCCGCGGGCGGCGGATCGGGTGGAACGTAGCGAAGCCGGCGAAGCGATTGGTTTGCCGGATTCGCTGTTCGAGCCGCTGGCGCTGATGCCAAGCCTGCCTCGCCCGCTGGCGCCCTCCGGCGTGCATGCGATTATCGACGATGAGGAGGGCGATACGATCGTGCCCTCGGCGCTGTTTGTCGACAAGCCATCGGGCACGGGCGCGCAGGTGAAGGGCAAGATCGTGCACCGGCTGCTGCAGGCACTGCCGGATTTCGAACCAGCGGAACGCCCGGGTGCAGCGATGCGCTATCTCGACCGCGCACTGCCGCAATGGAGCGCGGCGGCGCGGCAGGCTCTGGCCACTGATGTGCTCGGGATGATCGCCGACCCCCGCTTCGCCAGCCTGTTTGCCGAGGGGTCGCGCGCGGAGGTCTCCATCATGGGCACGATCCATATCAAAGGCCGCGATTATGCCGTCTCGGGGCGAATCGATCGCATGGGGGTGGCAGGCGACAAGGTCTTCATCCTCGACTACAAGACCAACCGGGTGCCGCCGGCCTCACGGGAGGATATCCCCTTTGCCCACAGGGCGCAGCTGGCGCTCTACGCCCAGGTTTTATCACCTCTTTTTGCCGGCAAAGCGGTGGAATGCTTGCTGATTTATACCGAAGGTCCGCATCTTTATGCTCTCGAACCCACTGATCTTGAAAAAGCCCTGCTTGCTATTTCGCCCCAATGATTTACCCCATTGAAAGGTAGGCGCCGCATGCTCACATACAGCGCATATTCATTTCGTCCCGAAAGGAGAGACGCATGGCCACCGTGAAGGTCGACAACAACAATTTCCAGAACGAGGTCCTGAATTCGGCCGAACCGGTCGTGGTGGACTTCTGGGCCGAATGGTGCGGACCCTGCAAGATGATCGCGCCTGCGCTCGAGGAAATTTCCAACGAGATGACCGGCAAGGTGAAGGTCGTGAAGCTCAATATCGATGATAATCCGGAATTGGCCGCCCAGTTCGGCGTGCGCTCGATTCCGACGCTCGCCATCTTCAAGGGCGGCAAGGTTGCCGACATCAAGGTCGGGGCTGCCCCCAAGACCGCGCTCACCGCCTGGATCGCCGGCGCCGCGTGATTCACGTGAAACCATGCAGTGACATGGGGTCATCGCAACGGTAGAAATTTGGAACGCCGTGCATCGAGAGGTGCGCGGCGTTTTTTTGTTTTCGTAAAGTCAATGTCGCTTAGCCTGCCTTGATTGGCGATGCGGCCGCTTAGGTCCTCTTCTCCCCTTGGGGAGAAGTGCCGAGCGAATGCGAGGCGATGAGGGGTTCCCCCGATAGCATTGGGCGCTTCGCGCAACCCCTCATCCGGTCCTTCGGACCACCTTCTCCCCAAGGGGAGAAGAGAAGCAAGGCGGCAAACACGTCCTCAATCGCAAAAACCCGCGTCCCTGGCGGTGGAACGCGGGCCTGTCTTCTGGCACTCCCCCGGCGAAAAATCAGCCGGAGAAGCCTTCGTGGTTGTCGGTGTTGGCCGGGGGACGGTTGTTGCGATCGCGCATGAAGCGGTCGAACTCTTCCTGATCCTTGGCGCGGCGCAGTTCGCGGAGGTAGTTGTCGAACTCGGCGCGCATTTCGTCGAGCTTGCGGCGTTCTTCCTCGATGCGTTCCAGTTCGGCCTTGCGCCAGTCGTCGAAGGCAACATTGCCTGTGTCAGGGCGATGGTGACGGCCGCGGCCGTGCCAGCCGCCGGCTTGCCTGCAGTTGCGATAGAATCCATCCATCTTTTCATTCGCCTCTCGTTTGAAGGCATGCAGCCGGTCACCGAAGAGGATATAGGCGAGCATTGCCAGGCCAAGCGGCCAGAAGACGATGAAACCCAGGACCATCAGCGCGATGGTGGCCGGCGTCCAATCGGGCCGTATGAGTGGTGCAGTGCGGTACATCTTTCCAGTTCCTTGCAGTAGACGGCTCACAAAAGCGTGAACCGGTACAATCGATGTGGGAAGGATTTTGCGGCCTTCAAGAACATTAGCGACGGGAATCGGACAGGTGCTTGATAATCAAGCAATATTTCAGCACGAAAAGCGGCGGGCCGGAGCAATTTCATGCTCCGGCCCGCTTTACAATACTTAACAATATCAGGGCGTTACTTACTTTCCGGAAGCGGCCATGCGGCGCCTGCCGCCCTCGATGACGCGGATAGCGGGCTTGGCTGCCGCACGCGCAGTCTTGCCGTGGTCGTTCATGAACTTCAGAATGCGCGGCGCGATTTCCTTGCGGAAGCGCGAACCGTTGAACACGCCGTAGTGGCCGACATCCGGCTGCATATAGTGCATGCGCATGTCGTCCGTGAGGCTCGAGCAGAGCGTCTGTGCCGCCCTGGTCTGGCCGAGGCCTGAAATGTCGTCGTTTTCGCCCTCCACCGTGAGCAGCGCGGTCGTTCTGATCTTCGAGGGATCGACCGGCTTGCCGCGATGGGTCAGTTCGCCCTTCGGCAGCGAATGTTCGATGAACACGGTCTTGACCGTCTGCAGGTAGAATTCGGCGGTCAGGTCCATGACGGCGAGATATTCGTCGTAGAAATCGCGATGCTTCTCGGCCGGCTCACCGTCGTTCTTCACCAGATGGAAGAAGAAATCCTTGTGGGCGATCATGTGGCGGTCGAGATTCATCGACATGAAGCCCGAGAGCTGCAGGAAGCCGGGATAGACCGGACGCATGAAGCCCGGCTGCGGCCACGGCACTGGCATGATGACGTTCTCCTCGAACCAGGAGAGCGGGCGGGCCTGGGCGAGCTGGTTGACGGCCGTCGGGTTGATGCGGGTGTCGATCGGGCCGCCCATCAGCGTCATGGACGACGGCGAAAGCGGATCGCCTTCTTCCTCCATGAGCGCAACGGCGGCAAGGACCGGAACCGAGGGCTGGCAGACGGCGATCACATGGGTGTCTTCGCCGAGGTGATGGATCATTTCGATGACGTAATCGATATAATCGTCGAGATCGAAGCGGCCTTCGGACAGCGGCACCATGCGCGCGTCCTTCCAGTCGGTAATGTAGATCTCGGCATCGGGGAGAAGCGTTTCCACTGTGCCTCGTAGCAGCGTGGCATAGTGGCCGGACATCGGCGCCACGATGAGGATCTTCGGATCCTTTTTGTGGCCCGACGGCAGACAGCGCTCGAAATGCAGGAGATCGCAGAAAGGTTTCGACCAGACCACATTCTCGTGGACCGAGACCGGCTTGCCGCCGATATCGGTGGTATCGAGGCCGAAAGCCGGCTTGCCGTAGCGCCGCGTGGCGCGCTCGAAAACCTCGAAGCCCGCGGCGAATGCGCGGCCGAGCTTGGTGTAAGCCATGGGATTGAAGGGGTTTCGATAGGCAACACGCATGGAGTCTGCTGCAGCGCGCCATGGCGCCATTGCGGCATGGTTTAGTTCATAAAGCTGATAAAACATTCACACGCCTTACTTTTTCGCACCGCGGCTTCCCGTCTGCCGTCTTGTGCTTATTGCAACCGCGAAGAACCTAACAGGTTTCCCCTAATCAACAACAAAGCCGATTGTTCCGATTCGGATCAACCTATCAATTCGTATGACTATATGTAGTAACCAATGTTGCCTGTGCCAGGCTTATCCACTTCAAATCGTAATCACGGCCTTGATCGGACCTTCCCTTTGGTGCGGTCGGTTCGATCCCGGGATGGCGGGTCTGGCTTGATTTTTGTCTTTTATCGACAATAGACAGATGGCCGCCAATGGGTAATATTGTCATGGAGATGTAACATTGGGACTCCCGGCATGGCGCGGCAGAATACCGTCTTCAAGGAAGCTTATAACCGCTGTCTGGCGGAGCTGAGTACCAATGACAACTTGCCCTCAGAGCCGGAGCTCGGCGAGCGGCTGGGCATCAGCCGCACCACCGTGCGCGCGATCCTCACGCGGATGCACGAGGCGCGGCTGATCAATTGGGACAAGCGCGTCAAGACGGTGCTGCGCGGGCCCGAAGTGCAGGACTTCTTTCCCGACGAGGAAACCAATTCGCTGAACGACGTCATCGAGAAGAGCTTCATGAAGCGGATTCTCACCGGCGACGCCGAACCCGGCACCCAGATCAACGAGGCGGAGCTGGCCCGCGAGATCGGCACCGGCACGACCAGCGTCAGGGAATTCCTCATTCGCTTCTCGCGCTTCGGGCTGATCGAGAAGCGGCCGAACAGCCACTGGATTCTCAAGGGTTTCACCCTTGATTTCGCGCTGGAACTGACCGAAGTGCGCGAAATGTTCGAATTGAGGTCGGCGGCGTCCTTTGCCCATCTCTCCGACGATCATCCGGCCTGGGCCGATCTCGACGAGATCGAGGCCGAGCACCATGTGCTGCTCGCCGACATCGATGCGCGCTACAAGGATTTCTCGGCGCTCGACGAAAAATTCCATCTTCTGGTGCACCGGGCATCCGGCAACCGCTTCGTGGTGGATTTCTACGACGTGATCGCCTTCATTTTCCACTATCACTACCAGTGGAACAAGGCGTTTGCCCGTGCCCGCAACGAGCGCGCGATGATCGAGCATCTCGATTACATCGCGGCGCTCCGGTCGCGCGATCCTGATCGAATCGAGGCGGCGTGTCGGCTGCATCTGAATTCCGCGCGTCAAACGCTCCTGCAATCCGTTCCCGGCTGAGGTGCAAATGGATACACCGGTCCTGCAATTCGGAACCAGCCGCTTTCTCCAGGCCCATGCCGATCTCTTCATTAGCGAGGCGATGAAACGCGGGGAAGCTCTGGGACCGGTGACCATCGTGCAGACGACCGGGGCGGGCGAACGAAGCCGGCGGCTCGCCGCACTGGCGGCGAAGGACGGGTTTCTCATCCATATCCGCGGCAAGCAGGACGGAAGGATCATCGACAAGGTGAGTTGCGTGATGTCGGTCAAGCGGGCCATGTCGGCGCTGACGCAATGGGACGAGGTAGCCCGAATCTTCGCCGGCGAAACAAAGGTCGTCATCTGCAACACGGCCGACACGGGCTATGATATTTCCGCCGAGAGCGCCGGATGGCCGGAGGCGATCCCGGCGTCCTTTCCCGGCAAGCTGACGAAGCTGCTGTTCGCACGCTTCCAGCAATCCGGCGAAGCGCTGACGATCCTGCCCGCCGAACTCATTCCCCGCAACGGCGACAATCTCAAAGCCATCGTGCTGAAGCTCGCGCGCGACTGGCATATCGGCGAGCCATTCATCGCCTGGCTCGAGGAAAAGGTGATATTTTCCAACACTTTGGTCGACCGGATCGTATCCGAACCACTGGAGCCGGCGGGGGCGATTGCCGAACCCTATGCGCTCTGGGCGATCGAGAGCCAGCCGGGTCAGGTCCTGCCCTGCACGCATCCGGCAATGGTGGTGGCGAGCGACATCGCCCGGTATGAGCGGCTCAAGCTGTTCATCCTCAATCTCGGCCATACTTATCTCGCCGACGGCTGGCTGAAATCCGATCTGCCGCGCGACATGACCGTGAAACAACTGATGGACCGGCCCGATGCGCGGGCACGGCTCGAGGATCTCTACGAGGACGAGGTGCTGCCCGGCTTTGCCGCACAGGGCATGCGTGGCGCGGCGCGTGCTTACGTCGCGCAGACCATCGAACGCTTCGAAAACCCGTTCCTGAAGCATAGGCTCTCCGACATCGCGCAGAACCACCAGGAAAAGATTCGGCGCCGGATGGGCGGATTTCTCGAATGGAGCGGCGCCGACGCATTGATGCTGGGCGCCATGGCCGCCGACGCGTCGCGAAATACCTGATTCATGAACGCAATGTCGCATCACGCGCGATTGCGGAACCATGCCCGGCTTGCCATAACTTGGGAAAACAAGGAGCAAGCTCATGGCCCTATCGACCGCGAACGTTCAGACCGAAAGCGGCAGCAAATATCTCCAGCAGCTCTGCAAGCACTGGTCGCACAAGATGGTGACTGAGTTCGACCCCAGGCAGGGCCGCGTCGATTTCCCGTCGGGCGCGCAACTGTTCCTCGAAGCGGACGAAGGCGTGCTGCGCTTGAAGCTCGAGGCGCCGGACGACAGCCTCGAGCGGATGGAAGGCGTGGTGGCAGATCATCTGAAGCGCTTCGCCTTCCGCGAGGAACTGACCTTCGATTGGGCCAAAGCGGCTTAATCACATACCGGGACAAATAAATGACAGACGAACGCAAGCCGGACCACCCGGTCAATCCCATATTTTTCGAACGCTGGTCGGCGCGGTCCTTCACCGGCGAGGCCATGCCGGAGGCGGATCTGCTGACGATGTTCGAAGCGGCGCGTTGGGCGCATTCGGCATCCAACCGCCAGCCGTGGCGCTTCAGCTATGCGCTCCGTGGCGACGCGAACTTCCAGCAATATGTGCAGTTTCTCGATGAGGGAAACCAGCAATGGGGGCACAAGGCGGCGGCGATCGTGATCGTCATCTCGGCCAAGTTCACCACGCCGACAGATGGTTCCGAACCCCGGCCGATCGGCACCCATTCACTGGATACGGGCGCGGCGCTGCAGAGCTTCACGCTGCAGGCCGCGATGCTGGGTTATGTGGCGCATCCGATGGCGGGCATCGAGAAGGACAGGATCGTGGCCGGGCTCGGGATCGACCCGGATCGCTACAAGGTCGAGGCGGGGATCGCGATCGGCAAGCTCGCCGACAAGGACCTGCTGCCGGAGAAATTCCAGGAGCGCGAAAAGAAGGGCGGGCGGCGGCCGCTGAATGAGACGGCTTTCAAGGGGATGTTTCGGGGGTAGAGTATAGGCCTTCCCGGGGAAGGATTCACCCGTCACCAAGCGCGTCCAGATGCTCAGCTGACGCTTCGCATGGACTTGCTATCCTCTCCCACAAGGGGAGAGGTAAACTCGTGGCACCGCTTCGCCACAAGTGAAGGGTCGAATGCGTGGCACCCTACCTCTCCCCCTGTGGGAGAGGATACGAAGGCCGGGTGAGCAAAGCGAACCCATGGCCGAAGTTGGTGAGGGGTAAATCGCCGCGCAATGCACCCTCTACCTTTCCTCTCGAATCTGCTAACTCTCTCCCATGCTCTCACGCCTCTCCTTCCTCCAGAAGCCCGAACGGCCGTCCGATCCGAAGACACGGACGATCGATGTCGCGGGCCGAAGCGTGCCGCTGGCCGTCCGCCCGGATGCGCGGGCGCGGCGGATTACGCTCCGAATCGATCCAGGCGGACAATCGCTCAAATTGACCGTGCCCAAGGGGCTGAAGGAGCGGGAAATCCAGGATTTCCTCAACCGGCACCAGGGCTGGCTGATGACCAAGCTGGCGCGGTTTCCGACCACCAATGCGGTGACCGAGGGGCGCTATATCCAGATCCGCGGCGTGGCGCACCGGATCGAGCGCACCGGAAAGCTGCGCGGCCTGACCGAAACGACCGAGAAGGATGGCGAGAAGGTGCTGCTGGTCGGCGGCGCGGAGGATCATCTCGCCCGGCGCATCCGCGACTTCCTGAAGGTGGAGGCCCGGAAGGATCTCGACCTGCTGGCGCGCAGGCATGCCGCCGCGATCGGGCGCAAGGTCGCCTCGATCTCGCTGAAGGATACGAAGAGCCGCTGGGGCAGTTGCTCGCATGATGGCAATCTCTCGTTTTCGTGGCGCATCGTCATGGCGCCGGATCATGTGATCGATTATCTCGCGGCGCATGAAGTGGCGCATCTCGCCGAGATGAACCATTCGGACCGGTTCTGGGCGATCTGCGAGGACCTCTGCCCGCAAAGCGACGAGGCCAAGCGCTGGCTGAAACGCAACGGCGCCATGCTGCATGTCATGGATTTCGGCTAGTCTACGCACGTTTCGCGCAGTCGTTCGTGTGTTAGAATGTGCTCATGGTCGAGATGACGTTTTACATCTGGCTCCTGGGAGCGGCCCTGATCTTTGTTGCCGTGGCGATGAGCGGACAGGCGACCGACCGTTCCCAAGCGATCTGGCTGCTGTTGCTGGCGGCATCGTGGCCGTTTGTGCTGGTCTTCATGGCCGTCGGTGCTGTGCTGATGGCGATCTCCGCCGCCGCATCCACCAAGCCCTGAAGCACCCGACTTTTGCCTCCCGGCCATCGGCAAACGCCTGCGAATGCCGCAAATTTGCCTCGACTTGGCCGAGAATTCATGTCACTGGCATGCTCATGACGCTGGACATCAAAATTTGCGGCCTGAAGACCGAGGAAGCGGTCGATCGCGCGGTGGCGCTCGGTGCTACCCATATCGGCTTCATCTTCTTCGCCAAGAGCCCCAGGCATATCGAGCCCGCGGATGCCGGGCGGCTCGCCGGTCGCGTGCGTGGCAAGGTCAAGATCGTGTCCGTATCGGTCGATCCCGATAATGACGACCTCGACGAGATTGTCGCCCTGATGCGACCCGATATATTACAGCTGCACGGCAAGGAGACGCCCGACCGGGTGCTGACGATCAAGGCCGTCACCGGCCTGCCGGTGTGGAAGGCGCTTTCGATCGCCGACGCTGATGATCTGAGGCGGATCGAAGCCTATGACGGCATTGCCAACCGCTTCCTGCTCGATGCCAAGCCGCCTATAAATTCCGAATTGCCAGGCGGCAACGGCGTGAGCTTCGACTGGCGGCTGCTCAGCGGCCTCGACGCCAGCGTGGATTACATGCTGTCCGGCGGGCTCAACAAGGACAATGTCGGCGAGGCGCTCAGCATTGCGCGGCCGACCGGCATAGACACATCATCCGGCGTCGAATCGAGTCCCGGCGTCAAGGATCTGGAGATGATGGACGAGTTTTTCGAAGCCGTGCGCCTGGCCCAAGCGTCAGGCAACGTCGCGGCTTGAGGGGAGAAGACCAGTGAACGAGGCCCTAAGACCCAATACCCTGCGCTCCGGTCCCGACGAGGACGGGCGGTTCGGCATTTTCGGCGGTCGATTCGTCGCCGAAACATTGATGCCGCTGATCCTGGAACTACAGGACGAGTGGGAGAAGGCCAAGACCGATCCGGAATTCCAGGCGGAGCTCAAGAGCCTCGGCACGCATTACATCGGACGCCCCAGCCCACTCTATTATGCGGAGCGCCTGACCCAGCATCTCGGCGGTGCGAAGATCTATTTCAAGCGCGAGGAACTGAACCACACCGGCTCGCACAAGATCAACAACTGCATCGGCCAGATCCTCCTCGCCAAGCGCATGGGCAAGACCCGCATCATCGCCGAAACCGGCGCCGGCCAGCATGGCGTGGCCTCGGCGACGGTCGCGGCGCGCTTCGGCTATCCTTGCGTCGTCTATATGGGCGCGACCGATGTCGAGCGACAGGCGCCGAACGTGTTCCGCATGAAGCTGCTCGGCGCCGAAGTGGTGCCGGTGACCGCCGGCAGCGGCACGCTCAAGGACGCGATGAACGAGGCCTTGCGCGACTGGGTGACCAATGTCGACGACACCTATTACCTGATCGGCACGGCGGCAGGTCCGCATCCCTATCCTGAGATGGTGCGCGATTTCCAGTCGGTGATCGGCTCTGAGGCCAAGCAGCAGCTGATGGAAGCCGAAGGCAGATTGCCTGACATGGTGATCGCGGCTGTCGGCGGTGGCTCCAACGCCATCGGCATCTTCCATCCCTTCCTCGATGATCAGAACGTCAAGCTGGTCGGCGTCGAAGCCGGCGGACGCGGGCTGGAAGGCGTCGAGCATTGCGCCTCGATCACCGCGGGATCGCCCGGCGTGCTGCATGGCAACCGCACCTATCTTCTCCAGGACCGCGACGGCCAAATCCTTGAAGGTCATTCGATCTCGGCCGGCCTCGATTATCCCGGGATCGGGCCGGAACACGCCTGGCTCAACGATATCGGCCGCGCCGAATACGTTCCGATCATGGACAACGAGGCGCTGGAGGCATTCCAGCTGCTCACCAAGCTCGAGGGCATCATTCCAGCGCTGGAGCCGAGCCATGCCATCGCTGAGGTGATCAAGCGGGCGCCCAAGATGGGCAAGGACCAGATCATCCTGATGAACCTCTCCGGCCGGGGCGACAAGGACATCTTCACTGTCGGCAAGATTCTCGGTATGGGGCTCTGATCATGACTGCGCGTATGGACAAGAAATTCGCCGATGTGAAAGCCGAGGGCCGCCCGGCCTTCGTGACCTACATCATGGCCGGCGACCCGGACTACCAGACCTCGCTCGACATCATGAAGGCGCTGCCCGGGGCCGGTGCGGATATCATCGAGCTTGGCGCGCCGTTTTCCGACCCGATGGCCGACGGCCCGGTGATCCAGCTGGCGGGCCAGCGCGCGCTGAAGTCCGGCCAGGACATGGTCAAGACGCTCGCCATCGCCAAAGCCTTCCGTGCCGGCGACCAGACGACGCCGATCGTGCTGATGGGCTATTATAATCCGATCTACATCTATGGCGTCGACCGGTTCCTCGACGACGCGCTGGACGCCGGCATCGACGGCCTGATCATCGTCGACCTGCCGGCCGAAATGGATGACGAACTCTGCATTCCGGCGCTCGCCAAGGGCATCAACTTCATCCGGCTCGCGACGCCGACGACCGATGACAAGCGCCTGCCGAAGGTGCTGACCAACACATCCGGCTTCGTCTATTACGTCTCGATGACCGGTATCACCGGCTCGGCGCTGCCTGATCCCACGAAGATCGCGGGCGCCGTCAACCGCATCAAGAGCCACACCGCACTGCCGGTCTGCGTCGGCTTCGGCGTTAAGACCGCCGAGCATGCAAGGCTGATCGGCGCTTCGGCCGATGGGGTTGTCGTGGGCACTGCGATCGTGAATGTCGTGGCGGCTTCGCTCGATCAGGACGGCAAGGCCACGCCTGAAACCGTATCATCGGTCGCGAGCTTCGTACGCGACCTGTCGGAAGGCGTGCACGCCGCGCGCCTTGCGGCCGCCGAATAAATAGCCATATCTGGGGTTAGAACCTCTTGATTCTTACCTTGGGGTAAAAGGAGTTCATCATGAACTGGATTACCAATTTCGTCCGCCCGAAGATCAACTCCATGCTCGGTCGCCCGACGGTCGATACGCCCGAAAATCTCTGGATCAAGTGCCCGGAGACCGGCGAAATGGTGTTCCACAAGGAGCTGGAGGCCAATAAGTGGGTGATCCCGAATTCCGGCTATCACATGAAGATGCCGGCCAAGGAACGCCTGAACGACCTGTTCGACGACGCTGCCTATGAACTCCTGCCGCAGCCCAAGGTGGCGCAGGATCCGCTCCGCTTCCGCGACAACAAGAAATACGCCGACCGGTTGCGCGATGGCCGTATCAAGACAGGGCTAGAGGACACGATCCTCGCCGGCGTCGGCTATGTCCGTGGCGTCAAGATGGTCGGCGTGGTCCATGAGTTCAATTTCATGGGCGGCTCGCTGGGTCTTGCCGCCGGCGAGGCGATCATCAAGGCTTTCGAGCGCGCGATCCAGGAGAAATGTCCGCTGGTGATGTTCCCGGCTTCCGGCGGCGCGCGCATGCAGGAAGGCATCCTGTCGCTGATGCAGCTGCCGCGCACCACGGTGGCCGTCGATATGCTGAAAGAATCGGGCCAGCCCTATATCGTCGTGCTGACCAATCCGACGACCGGCGGCGTGACCGCTTCCTATGCCATGCTGGGCGACGTGCATTTGGCCGAACCGGGCGCGGAAATCTGCTTCGCGGGCAAGCGCGTCATCGAACAGACGATCCGCGAAAAGCTGCCCGAAGGCTTCCAGACCTCGGAATATCTGATGGAACACGGCATGGTCGACATGGTCATCGACCGCCGCGAAATCCCCGAGACGCTGGCCCGCATGTGCCGGATGATGATGCGTATGCCGGCCGAAGAAATGAAGCAGCTCGCGCTCGCAGCCGAATAACAGACGAAGAGCGGAAGAGGCGGAATGTCCGAAGTTCGACCGCACAGCCGGGCAGAGCAGGAAATCGACCGGCTGCTCGGCATCTTTCCGCGCGGCTTCGACCTGTCTCTCGACCGCATCGCGCGGCTGCTCGATGATTTAGGCCGGCCGCAGGATGCCCTGCCGCCGATCATCCATGTCGCCGGTACCAACGGCAAGGGTTCGGCAACCGCGTTTTGCCGGGCGCTGCTCGAAGCGCAAGGGCTTGCCGTTCACGTCCACACCTCGCCGCATCTCGTGCGCTGGCATGAACGCTACCGCATCGGCGTGCGTGGCGGCCCTGGAAAGCTGGTGAGCGATGAAGCTTTGCTCGATGCCGTGCAACGCAGCGAGCGCGTCAATGCCGGACAGCCTATCACGGTCTATGAACTCTTGACTGCGGTGACCTTCCTGCTGTTCGCGGAGAATCCGGCGGACGCGGTGGTGATCGAAGTCGGGCTTGGCGGTATGTACGATGCCACCAATGTCATCGAGGACCCGGCCGTGTCGCTGATCATGCCGATCGCGCTCGATCACCAGACTTGGCTCGGCCAGACGATCGAAGAGATTGCGCTGGCCAAGGCGGGCATCATCAAGCGCGGCGCGGCGGCCGTATTCGGCCGGCAGGAAGAGGGCGCGGCGCTCGACGCGCTGGTTGATCGGGCCGAGCGGCTGGGCGCGCCTTACGTGATCTACGGCCAGGACTATCTCGCGCACGAGGAAAACGGCCGGCTGATCTACCAGGACGACAATGGCCTGATGGATTTGCCGCTGCCGGCACTGCCCGGCAGGCATCAATATTCCAATGCCGGTGCCGCGATCCGCGCGGTGAAGGCGGCGGGCTTCCTCGTCAACGAGGAGATCGCCGCCAAGGCAATGAAGAACGTCAACTGGCCGGCGCGCCTGCAGCGTTTGCGGACCGGCAATCTCGTGGCGCTGGCGCCTGAGGGATCCGAGATCTGGCTCGACGGCGGGCATAATCCGCATGGCGGGCGTGCGGTGGCCGAGGCGATCGCCGGCTTCGAGGAACGCGACCCGCGTCCGCTCTATCTCGTCACCGGCATGATCAACACCAAGGACCCCAAGGGCTATTTCGAGGCCTTTGAAGGGCTGACCCGCAAGGTCTTCACCGTCGGCATTCGCAATTCCGATGCTACGATTGATCCGGTGGCGCTGGCGCATGACGCGGCGGAAGCGGGCCTCATCGCCGAACCCGTCGATTCGGCTGCTGACGCATTGGCGCTGATTTCAGCTTTGGCGAAGGGCGACGACCGGGCGCCGCGCATCCTGATCGGCGGCTCGCTCTACTTCGCCGGCAATATTCTCGAAGAGAATGGCACGCCGCCGGAGTGAGACTTTGGTTTCACGTGAATCATGAATTGGGGTGTGGCGTATTCGACGATGTTCGAAGCGCTGCCGCAGCGTTGCCTATCGCCGACCCGCGCCCGCGACGTCATGCTCGGGCTCGTCCCGAGCATCTGGTGACGTCAATTGTTTTGCGCGGTCAACGTCATCGTCGAGCAATTGGAGATGGCACCAGATCCTCGGGTCAAGCCCGAGGAAGACGCCGCGTCTGGAGCCAGCCTCAAATATCCAAATTCGCAACACCCAGCGCGTTCTCCTGGATGAATTCGCGGCGGGGCTCGACCTCGTCGCCCATCAGGCGCGAGAAGAGGCCGTCGGCGTCGGTCGCGTCGTTGACGCGGACCTGCAGCAGCGAGCGGGCATTCGGATCGAGCGTGGTTTCCCAGAGCTGATCGGCATTCATCTCGCCGAGGCCCTTGTAGCGCTGCATGGAAAGGCCCTTGCGGCCGATGCCGAAGATTTGCTCGAGCAAAGCCTTCGGGCCTGAAATCTCGACGCTGCCATCCTTCTTGTTGAGCTTCGGCGGTACGGAATAAATTTCGTGCAGCCGTTCGCTCATCTGGTCGATATGGCGGGCGTCGGACGAACCGATCAGGCCCATGTCGATCAGCACCGATTCCTTGACGCCGCGCACCATACGTTCGAAGCGCAGGCCGCCATCCTCGCCGAGCAGCCCGGTCCAGCCGCGCTCGGTTTCCTCCGAGATCAAGTCGAGACGGCGGGCGATTTCGCTGACCACGGTGTTGGCGCGGCCAAGATCGCTCATCAGTTCGGCATTCAAGCCTTGCGCGATTGCCGCCTGCTCGATCAGCGAACGGCTGTAGCGGGAATGCAGGCCTTCGACCAGGCTGCGCAGGCGAAGCGCATCTGCGATGATTTCCCGGAGATCGGGGCCGCCGCGCATTTCGCCGCTGCCCAACGTCAGCGTCGCGTCCTCGAGGCCGGCATCGATGAGAAATTCCTCGAACGCCTTCTCGTCCTTGAGATAGGTCGAGGACTTGCCGCGGCTTGCCTTATAAAGCGGCGGCTGGGCGATGTAGAGATGGCCGCGCTCGATCAGCTCCGGCATCTGCCGGAAGAAGAAGGTGAGCAGCAGGGTGCGGATATGGGCGCCGTCGACGTCGGCGTCCGTCATGATGATGATCTTGTGGTAACGCAGCTTGTCGGCGTTGAACTCATCCTTGCCGATTCCGGTGCCGAGCGCGGTGATCAGCGTGCCGATTTCGGCGCTGCCGAGCATGCGGTCGAAACGTGCGCGCTCGACATTGAGGATCTTGCCCCGGAGCGGCAGGATGGCCTGGTTCTCGCGCGAGCGGCCCTGCTTGGCCGAACCGCCTGCCGAATCTCCCTCGACGAGGAAGACTTCGGATTTCGCCGGATCGCGCTCGGAGCAATCGGCGAGCTTTCCGGGCAGCGAGGCGATATCGAGAGCGCCCTTGCGGCGGGTGAGTTCGCGGGCCTTGCGGGCGGCCTCGCGGGCGGCTGCGGCTTCCACCACCTTGCCGATCAGGACCTTGGATTCGGCCGGATGTTCCTCGAACCACTGGTTGAGCGCCTCGTTGACGAGGTTCTCGACCACCGGCCGGACTTCGGACGAGACGAGCTTGTCCTTGGTCTGGGACGAGAATTTCGGGTCCGGTACCTTGACGGAGAGAACGGCAGTCAGGCCTTCGCGGCAATCATCGCCGGTGAACGAGACCTTTTCCTTCTTCAGGATGCCTGAAGTGTCGGCATAGCTGGTAATCTGGCGGGTCAGGGCGCCACGGAAACCGGCAAGATGGGTGCCGCCGTCGCGCTGCGGGATGTTGTTGGTGAAGCAGAGCACATTCTCGTGGTAGCTGTCGTTCCACCACATGGCGACTTCGACGGTGATGCCGTCCTTCTCGCTGCGGATGGCGATCGGCTTGTCGATCAGCGGCTTCTTGGCGCGGTCGAGATAGAGCACGAAGGCTTCCAGGCCCCCGTCATAGAGCAGCTCTTCCTGCTTGATATCGGAATGGCGCTTGTCGGTCAGTACGATCCGGACGCCGGAATTGAGGAAGGCGAGTTCGCGCAGGCGGTGCTCGAGCGTGGCATAGTCGTATTCGGTTTTGGTGAAGGTCAGGTCGCTGGCGGTGAACGTCACTTCCGTGCCGGTCTCGTCACCCGCGTCACCCGTGATCGCAAGCGGCGCATCGGCGACGCCGTGGGTGAAGCTCATCTCGTAGATATTGCCCTTCTGGCGGATCTTGAGCTTGAGCTTGACCGACAGCGCGTTGACGACCGAGACGCCGACGCCGTGCAGGCCGCCGGAGACTTTGTAGGAATTCTGGTCGAACTTGCCGCCGGCATGGAGCTGGGTCATGATGACCTCGGCCGCCGAGACGCCCTCCTCATGCATGCCGGTGGGGATGCCACGACCGTTGTCGGTGACTGTCACCGAGCCATCGGCGTTCAGCGTGACGGTCACCAAGTCGGCATGGCCGCCCAGTGCTTCGTCGATAGCGTTATCGACAACTTCGTAGACCATGTGGTGCAGACCGGAGCCGTCGTCGGTATCGCCGATATACATGCCGGGACGCTTGCGGACAGCATCCAGCCCCTTCAGAACCTTGATCGAATCGGCGCCGTATTCGGCGCTCTCCGGAATTTCTTCTTCGGATGAACCGGCCATGGACTACTTTCTTTTCCAAAGATCTCAGGGCGCGAGAACCGCGCCCGAATCACCTAGTGCTATATGCCTTCGAATATAGGGATTTTGACCCCAAGAACCAAATCTAGAGGCCAGAAATACGGCAGAAAACAGGGGATCAGGGCCGCTTTTCCCTTGATTTGGCGGCATTCGCCAAAACCGCCGACAATTCGCGGATGGTTTGGGGAGGAAGCGTGCGGATTTCGCCCGCCAGGCGGTTGGCAAAGGCGGTGTAATCCGGCGGCAGGCCCGACGTATCGACCACCACGCGGGGGTGGGAAATGGCCGCGACGCGGAACAGATCGTCGGCCTCGTCCCAGATGATATTGAGGTAACCGGCGACCCGCTGGAGGAAATCGAAGCCCGGTTTGCCGCGCTTGCCGCTTTCCAGCGCCGAGAGATAGGCGGGCGAAACGTTTAGTGCCTTCGCCATCTCCTTCTGGGTGATGCCACGTTTGCGTCGGATGCGGCGGACCGCCTCGCCGAAGGGTGTCATTCGGCCTCTCCCCGCCGGCGCGACAGCCGGACATAGAGCGCGCCCTCGCCACCATGGTTGGGCGCCGAGGTTTCCCAGGACGAGATCAGGTGGCGGAATTCGTGCTTGCCGAACCACATCGGCACGGCGCGCTTGAGCGCGCCGTCGCTGCCTATGGACGAGCCCTTGCCTGTTATGACCAGGACGTGTCGGAGACCGCGTTCATGGGCACGCAGGATGAAGGAATGGAGCAGCGCATGCGCCTCTTCCTGGAACAGGCCGTGCAGGTCGATCCGCGCATCGAGTTCCAGCCGGCCCTTGGCGAGCTTGCGCTTGACGGGACGTTCGAGCGGCTGGTGCGTGCCGCCTGGATGCCTCGGCTGCGGCGGAGCCTGATAGGATATGTCCTCGAAGGTAGTGACGACGGCCTTCTTCAAGGCCGGAGCCGCCTGCCTGATGATGGGCTTCGGTTCGTCCTCGACCTCGGCAATCGATTTTTCGAAGGCCTCGATCTCGCTCATACGGCCGGGAAGCGCATTGGTACTGCGCGCCACCTTGCCCCAGAGGATGCGGTCGTCCGTCGTCAGTATCTTCTTGCCGCGCCCGCGCATCACAGAAACCTCCCGGCAGCGGAGTTCGGCACCAGGATGACGAAGTCGGCGTCGTTCTTGACATTGCCGGCGAGATCACCTGCCTGTTTGCCGGAGCCGGTGAAGATATCGCCGCGTGCCGGACCAAGGATTGCCGAGCCGGTATCGAGTGCCATCATCAAACGGGCGAAGGGCTTTCCATCCGTGAGATGGGTGAGCGTCTGGCTACGGATGAAAAAGGGCGAGGAGAAGGTATGGATCATCCGGTCGACGGCAATCGAACGCATGGCCTCGAGCGGCACTTTCGCGGCTGCGACCGGGCCGAGTTCGAGGCCCTCGACGGGCGCCTCGCGGAAGAAAATGTAGGAGCGGTTCTGCCAGAGCACCTCGTCCTGCCGGTCGGGATGGGCGGCGAGCCAATCACGGATCGAGCCCATCGAAATCTTTTCGGGGGGGATTTCGCCGATGTCGATCAGGTAGCGGCCGATGCCGGTAAAGGGATGGCCGGCCTTGGCGACGAAGGTGATGCGCTGGACGCGGCCATCGGGATAGACCAGCCGCGCGGCGCCCTGGATATGGGCGAAGAACACATCGACGCGCGATTTGGCCCAGGCGATTTCCAATCCCTTGCCTTCGAGACAGCCTCCGTCGATGGCCTGGCGGCGCGGATAGTAGCCGATGCCTTCCTTGGACTCGCTGCCAAAGGCATAGGATGGATCGAAACCCTCCGGCCGGTTGGTGTCGTCGATGTCGATGAGATCGGGCGGCCGGCGGTAGAAGGGATGACACCAGACATCCGACCGGGTTTCGGAAACCTCGACTTCCGGCTCATAGAAGGCGGTGACCAGACCCGGCTTGCCGGAATCGGGCATTATGAGGAACGGCTGGAAATTCTGTTCGAAGAAGCTTCGTGCGTCCGCGGCGCTGGCTGGTTCGGCACCGCCTGCTGCATCGAAGACGGCAGCCAGTTCATCCGCGGTGACGCCGAGTGAGCCGGTCTTGTAACGCTTGGTGCCCCTGATGTGGTCGAGACAGCGCGCCATGACGGGAAAAAGGCTGGAAGGATCATCATCCTTCCAGCCCTCTATTTCTTCGAACGATAGCGGCTTGAGCGCGAAATCCATGGCTCGGTTTCAGCCTTCGGATTGGGTTTGCACGAGCTTCCAGTTGGGGTCGCGCGAACGGGTGTCGCGGGCAAAGCTCCAGCTGTCGACGACTTCGGCAACCGTATCGGCATTGCCTTCTATAACTTCGCCGGCGGAGTTATAGGTGGCCGAGATCAACTGGCTGACGATGCGCATGGTGATCGTCACCTCGCTGCCATCCATCGCGGCATTGGAGATTTCCGCCTTCTCGATGCCGACAAATGTGGACTTGACCGTCTCGCCGGCCTTCTCGCGGGCGGTGATGGCCTGGTCGAAACCCTGATAGACATCGTTGGACAGCAGCGTCTTGAGCGACTTGCGGTCGCCCTCGGCAAATGCCTGCACGATCATCTCATACGCCGCCTTGGCGCCGTCCACGAACTGCTTGGGGTCGAATGTAGGATCGTTGTCGTAGACCTGGCGCAGCTGGTCGTTCAGCGGCGTGCCCGGTTTGGCGAAATCGTCGATGATCTCATAGCGGCCTGGCACATCGGCCTGCGGCTGCGATTGCTGGTCGCGGCGCGGCAGGGTGATGACCTTGCCATCGTCCGCCGGCTGGCTCTGGCGCTCGACATCTTGCTGGTCGCGCCGGAAGGGATCGAAAGGTGGCTTCTCGGTGCCGGTACGTTTTCCCAGCACGCTGCGCAGATTGAGGAATATCAGCGCGGCGACAATCAGGAAAAAAAGCGTAATGATATTGTCGGTACCCATTTCTCACCTTGGTTGGAACTCTATCGCCACCATATAGTCGTGATTCATCGATCAATCAAATGGCCGTAACAAGGGAAAAGACATGCCGCTGATCATCATTCCGATCCTGCTCATCCTGATGCCGGTGATCGAGATCGCGGTCTTCATCTATGTGGGCCAGGCGATCGGGGTCTGGAACGTCATTGCACTGGTCATCCTGTCGGCGATTGTAGGCGCAATGCTGCTGCGCTACCAGAGCCTCAGCGTGCTCAAGAAGATCAATCGCGACATCCGCCAGGGGCAGACGCCGGAGGTCGGGCTGGTCGACGGCGTGCTCATCGTCATCGGCGCCCTGCTGCTGATCATACCCGGTTTCGTGACCGATGTGATCGGCCTTCTCCTGATGATCCCTTTCATCCGCAGCGGGATCAGGCATTTCGTCCGCTCGCGCATCAAGGTCACGTCCCTCCACACGGGCGGTCCGCGCGGCCGAGGCTTTCGTCGGGGCGGCCGCGAAGACGGCGTGGTCGACCTGTCGCCGGAGGATTTCGAACGCCGCGAGCCGCGCGATCCACCGGCTGGGCATATCGAGCGCAAGGACTGAAACAGCCCTTCCCGCCAGCGGTTGCGAGGCCTTTACGAGGGTTGTCACCCCCGGAGTGAAGTGATAGAGCGGCAAGCCGAAAGATAACGTTGGTGAAGCAGGATCTTCCGCACACTTCACTCCGGCCCTAGAGGAAATACCATGGCAGACGAAACAACGAACGGCGCCGACGGAGCCCGTCAACCATCCATCAACATCCTGGCGCAGTACACCAAGGATTTCTCGTTCGAGAATCCCGGCGCGCCGCGCTCGCTGCAGTCGCGCGAGAAGGCTCCGAACATCAATATCTCGGTCAACGTCAACGCCAACCCGATGTCGGAAACCGATTTCGACGTGGTGCTGACGCTCGACGCTTCCGCCAAGGAAGGCGACAAGACCGTGTTCCATGCCGAGCTTTCCTATGGCGGCCTCTTCCGCATCCAGGGCTTTGCCCAGGAGCACATGCTGCCGGTGCTGTTCATCGAATGCCCGCGCCTGCTCTTCCCCTTCGCGCGCCAGATCGTCGCCGACGCGACCCGCAACGGCGGCTTCCCGCCGCTGATGATCGATCCTATCGATTTCGCGCAGATGTTCCAGCAGCGCATGGCCGAGGAACAGGCCAAGGCCAAGGTCGCTGCGACCAACTAATTTCGGTCGAGAGATTTGGATGATGAGACCCGGCAGGAAGCTTCCGGGTTTTTTGTTGGCTGTTCTCTGGTGGGGTCTGCCCCTCATCTGCCTGCCGGCATCTTCTCCCCGCAAGCGGGGAGAAGGGACTTGTGGGGCCATTCTTGCTCCCTTCGAGGCGGTGCGAAGCTAGCGAGGAGAGCAAGCCCATCGTCCCCTCGCCCCGTTCTTACGGGGAAAGGGCTAGGGTGAGGGGCAAGGAACTAGGAGAAGTCTATCGGCCGGCAATCAGTGTTTGGTCGCCGTAATGCCGTATCTCGCCCAAACCGCCTTTTCGCCGAGCTTCACCACCATTTCGGTGTGCGCCGTGATCTCCTCGATCGTCAAGCGCGGCGATAGCGGCCGGGGACGCGCCATGATCTCGATGCTCTGTTCAACGATAACGCGGCCACCGCGACTGTCGCTGGTGCCGCCGAAACCGAGCGCCGCCTGCTTGCCGCCGATCAGTTCGATATAGACTTCGGCCAGGAGCTCGGAGTCGAGCAATGCGCCGTGCTTGAGGCGGTGGGAATTGTCGATGCCGTAGCGCCGGCAGAGGGCGTCGAGCGAATTCGGGCCCATCGGATGCTTGCGGCGGGCGAGCGCGAGGGTATCTGTGACCTTGGCCGGCACGATCGGCGGCATGTCGAGGCGCGCGAGTTCGGCATTGATGAAACCCATGTCGAAGGTCGCGTTATGGGCGATCCACTGGCCATCGCCGAAGAATTCGAGGATCTGCTCGGCGACCTCGCGGAATTTCGGCTTGTCGGCAAGCTGTTCGTCGGTGATGCCATGGACAGCCAAAGCATCCGGATGGACCTTCTTGCCATCGGCATTGATGTAGAGATGAATGGTGCGGCCGGTCGGGAAATGATCGACGAGTTCGATGCCGCCGATTTCGATGATCCGGTCCTCGCGCGCATCGAGCCCCGTGGTTTCCGTATCGAAGATGATTTCCCGCAAGGCCATTCAGTTTCCCTTTGCCCGAAGCTCGTCCACGATCTTCCGGACCTCGGCGCGAGCATGGTCAAAACCCCTGCCCGTGTCGATCAGGAAATCGGCGCGCTTGCGCTTTTCCACATCCGGCATCTGGCGCGACAGGATCATCGCGAACTTCTCCTCGGTCATGCCGGGCCGGGCCAGCACCCTAGCGCGCTGGATATCCGCATCGCAGGTCACAACCACCACCTTGTCGACGCGTGATTCGGTGCCACTTTCGAACAGTAGCGGGATATCGAGCACGATGATGTCAGCACCTGACTCTCTCGCCTCGGCGATCGTCTCCACTTCCTTCCGCCGGACCAGCGGATGGACGATTGCCTCGAGCAGCTTGAAGTCCTCCGGATGGGCGGCGAGCCAGGCCGAGAGCTTCTTGCGATCGACCTGGTCGTCATCCGTCGTGCCTGGGAAGGCGCCCCCGATCAGGGGCACGGCCTCGCCGCGATAGAGTTCGTGCACTACGGCATCGGAATCAATCACCGTCAGGCCTTCGTCGCGGAACATCTGGGCGGTCGTCGACTTGCCCATGCCGATCGAGCCGGTGAGGCCGAGACGGATCATCAATGTTTCTCCATGTCGGCGATGATTAGTGCGCGAAGCTCGGGCGTGACTTCCGGCCGCTGGCCGAACCATTTTTCGAAGCCCGGCACGGCCTGATGCAGCAACATGCCAAGCCCATCGGCAATCCTCATGCCTTGCGCTTTTGCTTGCGTCAGGATCGGTGTCACCAGCGGCACATAGACGATGTCGGTCACCAGAGCGCCTGAACGCATCGTCGTGAAATCGATATCGATGGCACCCGAATCATCCATGCCGAGCGAGGTCGTGTTGACGAAGAGATCGGCACCGGAGAGCCGCTCAGTCAATGCCGTCATCGGCCCGGCATGCACACGCGGCCCGAAGCGGTCGGCGAGTTCCTGGCCGCGTGCCTCGGTGCGGTTGAGGACATGCACCGCACCGAACCCGCGATCACGCAGCGCCTGGATGATGGCCCGGCTGGCGCCACCTGCACCGAGAATGACGGCAGAATTCTTGTTAGCGTCCCAGCCTGATGCCCGGTCGTCGAGATTGTTGAGGAAGCCATAGCCATCGCTGTTGGTGGCCTTGAGCCGGCCATCGCGTAGATAAAGCGTGTTGGCGGCCCCGAGTTCGGAGGCCAGTTCATCAGGCTCGTCAGCGAGTGCGAAGGCCATTTCCTTGTGCGGGATGGTGACATTGCCGCCGACAAAGCCGGATGATCCATCCTTAAGACTTGCAATGAAAGCCGGGAAATCAGCCGGCGCCACCTCGACCGCTTCATAACTTCCGGCAATATTGAACTGCGTCAGCCAGTGGCCATGGATCAGCGGCGAGCGCGAATGCTTCACGGGAAAGCCGGTGACGAAGGCTTTCGTTAACAATGTTTCACGTGAATCACGCATCGATCAATTCCAGCTGGCGCAGGCCGGCGAGCAGTTTCAGCATCGGCAGGCCGAGAATGGTGAAGTAGTCGCCGTCGATTTTATCGAAGAGCTGAATGCCGGGACCTTCGAACTGATAGGCGCCGACGCTCTGCAAAATGCCCTCACCCGCGCGATCGAGATATGTCTGCAGGAAAGCGGGTGAAATGGGACGCATCGTCATCGCGGCGATCGAGACATCCGACCAGATGATCACCCCCCGGAAGGCGATTGCCGCACCGCAATTGAGGTGATGGGTCTGCCCCGACATCGCGCGGATATGGTCGGCGGCCTCACCCATCGACAGCGGCTTGTGAAACAGCCGGTCGCCGAGCGAGAGGACCTGGTCCGAACCGATGACATAGGCATCGGGATTTCGTTCCGAGACCCAGAGCGCTTTCGCCTTGGCGAGCTCAACGGCAATCTCCGGCGGCTTGGCGTAATTGGCGGCGAGCCGCGCCTCCAGGCCGCGTTCATCAATATCGGCGCCGACCGATTCGAATTGCAGGCCGGCGCCCTGCATCAGCGATTGGCGCGAGGCGCTGTTCGAGGCGAGTATGAGTTTAGCCGACATGGACCCTTCCATTTTTGCCCGCGCATCCACTATCGCTGTTTGACGCGCAGGGCAACGATGGCCGCCGCCGTCTCCTCGATCGACTTTCGCGTGACGTCGATCACCGGCCAGTTGTGCCGCGCGCAAAGCTGCTTGGCATATTTGATCTCCTCGGCGATCGCCGCGCGGTCCGTATAGGTATCCTGATAGCCGGTCGTCGAGCCGAGCACGCGGTTATGCCGTACTTGGGAGATATGGTCGATCGAGGCGATCAGGCAGACGATGAGCGGCTTGCTTGCCGAATAGAGTTTCTCGGGCAAAGCCATGCCGGTGACAATCGGTACATTGGCCGTCTTGATGCCGCGATTGGCGAGATAGATGGCCGTCGGCGTCTTCGACGTCCTGGATATGCCGAGCAGGACGACATCGGCCTCATCTACATTATGCGGCAGCAACCCGTCGTCGTGATCCATGGTGAAATTGAGCGCCTCGATGCGGGCGAAATAACCGGCATTCAGCTCGTGCTGGGCACCGACCCGGCGCCTGGATGGCGCACCGAGGTAGGACTGGAAGATCTGCAGCACCGGTTCGATGACCGAGACGCAGGGCACGCCCATGGCATTGCAGGCCTCATCGATGACAGCTGCGATTTCCTGGTCGATGACCGTGTGCAGCACGATGCCCGGCGCATGATCGATCTCGGCCAGGACATCGGCGACCTGCTTGCGGTTCCGGACCAGCGGATAGACATGCTCGACCGCGTGCGAATCGGCAAACTGTGACGCGGCAGCCCGGCCGGCGGCGATGAGAGTCTCTCCCGTCGAGTCAGATATGAGGTGAAGATGAAAGAAGTTTTTGCGGTTTTCCAAGCTTTTCGAGAGGCCCTGTTGATGACTGTGGAAATCCCCGCATGCTCGGGGAGGGGTTACCGACCGCCGGGGAAAAGGGCCGATTTCTCCACAGCCTTAGCACAAAAGGATAACCTGAAAACAGCGATGTGGAGAACCTTAAGGAAGTGTTACCTTTCCGTGTCCGCCCACAGCTTGTCCACAGCCGACGGCGATTCCTTGTATCGTCCATCGCATTGATTCCAATCGCCGAATCATGCCTCTCCCCGCCATTCGGCCGGCGGTGCTCAATTATTGTCCCCACTGACAAAACCGGTGCACGGACTCTGGATAACCCGACGCGACACTTTAATCCTTGAAACTCACCGACTCTTAAGAAATAGAAACTCTCTTATAAGGAATTAATTTATTTAAGGACGCCTGTGGGAACCGCAAAACGCAAGATCATCGAGGTGCTCGAAGGGCACACGGTCACACCGCCTCCAATCTGGCTGATGCGCCAGGCTGGACGCTATCTGCCCGAATACAGGCAGGTGCGGGCGACGGCGAAAGGTTTTCTCGATCTCTGTTACACGCCGGATCTCGCGGTCGAAGTGACGATGCAGCCGATAAGGCGCTTCGGCTTCGATGCGGCGATCCTGTTCTCGGATATCCTGGTCATTCCCGATGCCTTCGATCGCAATGTCCGCTTTGTAGAAGGCGAAGGACCGTTGCTCGATCCAATCGATGAGCATGGTATCAACCGGCTGCATATGCCGGATATCGAAGCGCGCCTCGCGCCGGTATTCGAGACGGTTCGGCGGCTGCGGGACGAACTGCCCGATGAGACGACGCTGCTCGGCTTCTGCGGTGCGCCCTGGACGATCGCCACCTACATGATCGCCGGCCACGGGACCCCGGACCAGGCGCCCGCCCGGCTCTTCGCCTATCGCCATCCGGTTGCTTTCGAGAAGCTGCTCGGCGATATCGCGGAAGCCTCGGCCGCCTATCTCGTCGCCCAGCTCGATGCCGGCGCCGATGCGGTGCAGATATTCGACAGCTGGGCTGGGATTCTCCCCGACCACGAATTCGCCGAATATGCGGTCAAGCCCGTGCGGCGGATCGTCGACATGGTGCGTGCCGCCCGGCCGGGTGCGAAGATCATCGCCTTCGCCAAGGGGGCTGGCTATAATCTCAAGCACTACCGGGCCGGTACGGATGCCGATGCGATCGGTCTCGACTGGACGGTGCCGCTGGATTTCGCGGCCGAGCTGCAGAAGGAAGGTGCCGTGCAGGGCAATCTCGATCCGCTCAAGATGATCAGCGGTGGGGTGGATCTGGATGCGGCGATCGACCGGATCCTGGACAAGCTCGGCAATGGGCCACTGATCTTCAATCTGGGGCATGGCATCACCCCCGAAGCCGATCCCGCCAATGTCGAACGGCTGATTTCACGCGTTCGCAGCTATGAGGCAGCAGGTTGAGCGGCAGCGTACAGGCCGGAGCGAGGAGCGGGCTGAGGGCCGGCATCGCGCTCGGGGTGTTCATCCTGGTGGCGGTGCTGATCTACACCCTGTCCGACGATAGCTATCTCTGGTTCAAGGCCTTCCACATCATGGCCGTGATCGCCTGGATGGCGGGGCTTTTCTACCTGCCGCGGCTGTTCATCTACCATTCTGATGTGGCGGTTGGTTCGGAAAGCTCCGAACTGTTCAAGACGATGGAAAGCCGGCTCTACCGGATCATCATGAACCCCGCGATGATGATGGCCTGGATATTCGGGCTGTTCATCGCCTGGCAGGGAATGTGGTTCTCGGCCGGCTGGCTGCATGTGAAATTTCTCGGCGTGATCGCGATGACGGGTATGCATGTCTATTACGGCCGCGCGGTGAAGGCATTCAGTCGCGACGAGAGGCCGCGGAATATCAGGCACTGGCGGATCATGAACGAGGTGCCGGCGCTACTGATGATCCTCATCGTGCTGATGGCCGTGTTGAAGCCATTCTGATATATCTTGCCAAAGCCCGTCGTTTCTGGCACAGCGCTCTTGCAGTGCGGAATTTGAAGCGCTAGTTTAAGCCTGCTTCCCCAAGCATTGTAGCGTGCCATCCTTCTCCCGCGCATGCTTTCCCTGCCGACTTCCCCGTCCGCTTTTCCGATCCCTTCCCTTCCAGTGGTTTAACTTCATGGCTGAAATGAAGCTTCAAGAACTTAAGAACAAGACTCCCACCGATCTACTCGCCTTCGCCGAATCAGTCGGCGTCGAGAATGCCAGCGTCATGCGCAAGCAGGAGCTGATGTTCGCGATCCTGAAGAACCTCGCGGCTCAGGAAGTCGAGATCATCGGTGAAGGTGTCGTCGAGCTTCTGCAGGACGGTTTCGGCTTCCTGCGTTCAGCCAATGCGAATTACCTGCCCGGTCCCGACGATATCTACATCTCGCCCTCCCAGATCCGCCGCTTCTCGCTGAAGACTGGTGACACGGTCGAGGGTCCGATCCGCGGACCCAAGGAAGGCGAGCGCTACTTCGCGCTGCTCAAAGTCAACACGATCAATTTCGAGGATCCCGAAAAGATCCGCCACAAGGTGCATTTCGACAACCTGACGCCGCTCTATCCCAACGAGCGCTTCAAGATGGAACTCGAAGTGCCGACCTCCAAGGACATGTCGCCCCGCGTCATCGACCTGGTGGCGCCGATCGGCAAGGGTCAGCGCGGCCTGATCGTGGCGCCGCCGCGCACCGGCAAGACGGTGCTGCTGCAGAACATCGCCCATTCGATTACCGCCAATCATCCGGAATGCTATCTTATCGTGCTGCTGATCGACGAGCGGCCGGAGGAAGTCACCGACATGCAACGCTCGGTGCGCGGCGAGGTCGTCTCCTCGACCTTCGACGAACCGGCCGTGCGCCACGTCCAGGTCGCTGAAATGGTGATCGAGAAGGCCAAGCGGCTTGTCGAGCACGGACGCGACGTTGTCATCCTGCTCGATTCGATCACCCGCCTGGGCCGTGCCTACAACACCGTGGTGCCTTCGTCAGGCAAGGTTCTGACCGGTGGTGTCGACGCGAATGCGTTGCAACGCCCGAAGCGCTTCTTCGGCGCCGCCCGCAATATCGAGGAAGGCGGCTCGTTGACCATCATCGCCACCGCGCTGATCGATACCGGTAGCCGCATGGACGAAGTGATCTTCGAAGAATTCAAGGGTACCGGAAATTCGGAAATCGTGCTCGACCGCAAGGTCGCCGACAAGCGCATCTTTCCGTCGATGGACATTCTCAAATCCGGCACCCGCAAGGAAGAACTGCTCGTGCCGCGCCAGGACCTGCAGAAGGTCTTCGTGCTCCGCCGCATCCTGGGGCCGATGGGCACGACCGACGCTATCGAATTCCTCATCGACAAGCTCAAGCAGACAAAGACCAATGGCGATTTCTTCGATTCGATGAACACCTGATATTTCGCCGGATTCTTAGCCGGATTCAGCTCAAGGGCGCTGCGTTTAGGACGTGGCGCCTTTTCGTGTCTGGCCGCTTTGGCTTGTGAATACGATGAAATTGGGCTATGGGCCTGCAAAATCGCTGCCTTCCGGCAGAACTCATCCCTTCAACAGCCGAAGACATCATGGCGCTATCGCGTGACACCGTCTATGCCCTGTCATCCGGTGCGCTTCCATCCGGCGTCGCGGTGGTGCGCGTCAGCGGCTCGCGCTGTGCTGCTGTCGTTGACGCCCTTTGCGGTGGCGCGATCGAACCGCGCCATGCGACGCTCCGATGGATTCGGCGGCGGAACGGTGAGCCGATAGACAAAGGGTTGGTGCTGCATTTCCCGGCGCCAAATTCCTTCACCGGCGAGGATTGCATCGAATTCCAACTGCATGGCGGCCGCGCCGTGGTCGATGCGCTGCTCGATGAACTCTCGGGCTTCGAGGGGCTGCGTCACGCGGAACCCGGCGAATTTTCGCGGCGGGCGTTCGACAATGGCAAGCTGGATCTCGTGGAGATCGAGGGTCTTGCCGATCTGATTTCAGCCGAGACCGAAATGCAGCGGCGGCTGGCGCTCGAACAATCGAGCGGCGCGCTTTCCAAGCTCTATATGGGCTGGGCTGAAAGGCTGACGCGGATTCGGGCGCTCATCGAGGCCGAACTGGATTTCCCCGAAGAGGATGACGTTCCGGGCGCGATGAGTGACAGGCTGTGGCCGGAGCTTGAGGCCATCGCTCGTGACATGCGCGCCCATCTCTCGGGCAAGCGGGCAGCCGAGATCATCCGTGACGGCTTCAGGATCGTCATTGCCGGGCGACCGAACGCAGGCAAGTCGAGCTTGCTGAACGCTTTGGCGAAGCGCGACGTGGCGATTGTCACCAGCGTCGCCGGCACAACGCGTGACATTATCGGGGTCGATCTCAATATCGACGGCTTCCTAGTGCATGTGATGGATACGGCCGGCCTGCGCGAGACCGATGACGAGGTCGAGCGCGAAGGCGTGCGCCGGGCGCTGAAGTCCATGGACGAGGCCGACCTTGTCCTGGCATTGAAGGACTGTTTGGATCCATCGGACTTCCCAGTGTCGCCGGATGGTCCGGCGGTTCTATATGTACTCACGAAGTCCGATCTGGTAGAACACGACCCGAGCGACGGTGATTCCAGATTGTGGCTGTCGACCAAGACGGGCGAGGGATTCGATTCACTTACGAAACGAATCGCCAGCGAAATATCGACCCGGACCACGAGCGGTCTTGCACTGGCGCCGGTACGGGCACGACAGGTCTCAAATCTTCGTGAATCTATTGAAAAGATTGAGGAAACGGTCTTTTCAAAGGACTTGCCACTAGAACTTCGAGCGGAACTCTTGCGCCGCGCATCGCATAGTCTCGGGAAGATTACGGGCACCGTCGATGTCGAAGATTTACTGGGCGTGATCTTCGCGGAGTTCTGTATTGGAAAATAATGCGCGCAGAGCGAGTCTCGTGTTTCACGTGAAACAACAAGTGGCAGTGGATTCGCTTGCGCAATAGTTGGTGTCGCTATGGCTAGAGATTTTGATGTGATCGTCATCGGTGGAGGGCATGCCGGCTGTGAAGCCGCATCCGCATCCGCTCGCTTTGGCGCGAAAACAGCGCTGATCACGCATAAGCAGGCGACGATCGGCGTTATGTCCTGCAATCCGGCGATTGGTGGCTTGGGGAAAGGTCATCTGGTTCGCGAGATTGATGCGCTCGATGGTCTGATGGGTCGTGTTGCTGACGCTGCAGGAATACAATTCCGAATGCTCAATCGGCGCAAAGGCCCAGCCGTTCGTGGACCGCGGACGCAGGCTGACCGGAAGCTCTACCGCGAAGCGATGCAGCGCGAGATCCTGAACCACGAGAATCTGACTGTCGTCGAAGGCGATGTTCTTGATCTTCGAGTCGTATCCGGAACGATCTCGGGCATTGTGATGGCGGACGGGCGCGAACTGTCCTGCGCAGCCGTGGTTCTGACCACTGGCACCTTCCTCAAAGGTTTGATTCATATAGGCAACAGGAAAATCCCGGCTGGCCGTGTGGGTGAAGCGCCGTCCGTCGGACTTTCCGGAACTCTGATGCGCGCCGGTCTAGCACTGGGCCGGCTCAAGACCGGAACGCCGGCGAGGCTGGATTCGCGAACCATTGATTGGAACGCAGTCGGCCGCCAGGGCGCCGATGAGAATCCGATTCCGTTCTCTTTCATGACTGACACAATCGCAAATCCTCAAATCGAGTGTGGGGTGACCCGTACGACGCCGGCCACCCACAAGATCATATCCGACAATATCGGCCAGTCCGCGATGTATTCGGGCCAGATCGAGGGCGTTGGCCCGCGCTATTGCCCGTCGATTGAGGACAAGATCGTCAAGTTCGGGGAACGCGACGGGCATCAGATTTTTCTGGAGCCTGAAGGCCTTGATGACAATACCGTCTATCCCAACGGCATTTCCACTTCGCTCCCGGAAGATGTCCAGGAGGCCTTTATCAAGACCATCTCTGGACTGGAGAATGTGACGATACTTCAACCCGGTTACGCAATCGAATATGACCACGTCGATCCCCGCGAACTGCACCTCTCCCTCGAGGCCAGGAAACTTTCGGGACTGTATCTAGCCGGGCAAATAAACGGCACAACGGGCTATGAAGAGGCCGGCGCTCAAGGTCTTGTGGCTGGACTGAATGCCGCGCGCGCTGCCGGTGGCTCGGAGTCTGCTATCTTCAGCCGGACGAATTCCTATATCGGCGTGATGATCGACGATCTCACCTCACGCGGCGTTGTTGAACCATATCGCATGTTCACGTCGAGGGCGGAATATCGCCTTTCACTGCGCGCCGATAACGCCGATCAACGTCTGACACCGATAGGGATGGAATTCGGGATCGTTGGGCGAGAGCGGGAAGCCAAGTTCTCTATCTGGACAGCGGAGATGGATCGGTACCGGAATGAACTTGGCGAGAGATCCCTGACACCAAACGAAGCACGGGAATTTGGACTCAATATCAATCTGGATGGCAAGCGCCGCTCGGCTTATGAGCTCATATCACATCCCGCCCATGATTTCGACACGATGGCACGAATCTGGCCCGAACTGGGCAATGTCAGCCGTCGTACCGCTGAGGCACTTGATATTGAAGCATCCTACGCCGTCTACATGGACCGCCAGGACGCCGATATCGCCGAGGTTCGCCGCGAGGAGACCAAACTTATCCCCACGTCCCTGGATTATACGTTGCTGCCTGGCCTCTCGATCGAATTGAAGCAGAAGCTCACACGCGCCAAGCCAGCCAGCATTGCACAAGCCTCACGTCTTGAGGGCATGACCCCGGCAGCGGTCTCGTTATTGCTACTTGCGGTGCGGCGCCATATGGATGAACAGAGCCTCGCCGGATGAGTGCAACAGGGACGAGTCTTGGCCGCGGGCTGAACGGCAAGGCTGTTTCACGTGAAACAGCAGAGCGGCTTGATCACTTTGCAACGCTTTTTTCAAAATGGGCAAAAGCCATCAATCTGGTGGCGCCTTCGACTTTGAGCGATCTCTGGGATCGTCATATTGCTGATTCAGCGCAGATATTTCAGTTGCAGCCAGCGCCGGGTACTTGGCTGGATCTTGGCAGCGGTGGCGGCTTTCCTGGCGTCATCACCGCTATCCTGCTGGCGCAACAAGGCGCCGGCTGGGTTCATCTGGTTGAAAGCAATAACAAAAAGGCGGCATTCCTGCGTACGGCGCTTGCCGAGACCGGTGCACGGGGCAGTGTCCATGCGCTACGCATTGAAGCCGCCATGGATGTTGTACCAGCTGTGGATTATGTTTCCGCGCGTGCGCTTGCCGACCTGGATGGACTGCTCGGCCTGATCAATCCCTGGGCGGAGAGGAACGACAAACTGAAGGCCTATCTGCATAAAGGCCGGGATTACCAGAGCGAGATCGATAATTCGCGTAGGCGATGGCATTATGATCTGGTAATACACGACAGTGTTATCGAGAAAGACTCCGTCATCCTCGAAATTGACGGCATCCGACCCCTTAAAGGCTAGCTCGGGCAAATCAATGAACAAGCCGAAATACCGCATCATAACGATCGCCAATCAAAAGGGCGGCGTTGGCAAGACAACCACCGCAATCAACCTGGCTACTGCGCTGGCGGCCATCGGCGAGCGGGTACTGATCATCGATCTCGATCCACAGGGCAACGCCTCGACCGGTCTTGGCATCGATCGCAAGGATCGCAAGCTTTCCACCTATGACCTTCTCGTTGGCAATAACACCGTGGCTGAAGTCGCGATGCCGACTGTGGTGCCCAATCTGTCGATCGCCGCATCCACCATGGACCTGCTTGGCGTTGAGATGGAGATCGGTCACGAGAATGACCGCGTTTTCAAGATGAAGAAGGCATTGCAGCACTCGGATGCCAACGTCTATGACTATATCCTGATCGACTGCCCGCCATCCTTCAATCTCCTGACCATGAACGCACTGGCGGCGGCGCAATCCGTTCTGGTTCCGTTACAATGCGAGTTCTTTGCACTTGAAGGCTTGAGCCAGCTCTTGGAGACTGTCGATCAAGTGCGCCGGACGGTCAATCCGGCCCTTGATATCCAAGGCATCGTGCTGACGATGTTTGACTCGCGCAACAACCTCGCCCAGCAGGTGGTGTCTGATGTGCGCCAGCATCTGGGAAGCAAAGTTTATCAAACACTTATACCCCGGAACGTGCGGGTTTCAGAAGCGCCGTCCTATGGCAAGCCGGCCATTCTCTACGATCTGAAATGCGCTGGCAGCCAGGCATATCTGCAGCTCGCATCCGAGGTGATCCAGCGCGAGCGGCAGAGCCGCGCAGCATAATCGATTCTTAGGCGAAACGAGTTTGGAATAGGCAGATGAACGACGATCCCTCAAAGCGCCGACTTGGACGCGGCTTGGCTGCATTGATTGGCGAGATGGACCAGCCGATGTCTGAGATGGCGAGCAGGCCGAGCATCAGTGCCGATCGCAAGGTGGCGATCGATCTGGTCGTCCGCAATCCGAGAAATCCGCGCAAGCATTTCGCCGAGGAGGATCTGCAGGATCTGGCCTCCTCGATCCGTCAGCATGGGATCGTGCAGCCGGTCGTCGTGCGTTCCGTCGCAGATGGCCGATTCGAAATCATTGCCGGCGAGCGTCGTTGGCGGGCGGCCCAGCTCGCTGGGCTGAACGAAATTCCTGTTATCATACGAGAAGTTGACGATCGCACTGCGCTCGAACTTGCAATTGTGGAAAATGTCCAGCGCGCCGATCTCAATCCCGTCGAAGAAGCGCTTGGCTACGAGCAATTGATCGCCGAGCACGGCTATACGCAGAACGACCTCGGCGAGATCATCGGCAAGAGCCGCTCGCATGTCGCCAACAGCCTGCGCCTGCTCAAGCTTCCCGACTTGGTGCGCGATATGCTATTCGCCGGCACGCTGTCTGCCGGCCATGCAAGGGCCTTGATCCCGACAAGCGATCCACTCGGCCTGGCGCGGACGATCGTCGCCAAGGGGATGTCCGTCCGCGATGCGGAGCGCCTAGCGCAGAACAATATCAGGGCGCAAAGCAATCCGATACTCGAGACGAAATCCGCCGAGAAAGATCCCGATACGCTAGCTCTGGAGCGCACGCTCTCGGATAGCCTCGGTCTCAGCGTCACCGTCAACCACAAGGGGACGGGCGGCAAGCTAATGATTTCCTATAAGTCATTGGAACAACTGGAAGAAATCTGCCGGCTGCTCGAGCGCCGGTAATCGATTCACCTACGGAACGATCAGCCTCTTGAACGACCACGTGCTGCAATGAGCGTCGTCGCGAGCAATGTCTGCATCGCGATCGTGTCCTCAAGACTGGAGCGTTGACGGCTCTGCAGGATCGCTGCCTGGAGGCGGTTCATCTCGGTCGAGACGGCTGCGGCGTTCCAGTTGCGCAACGCGCTCTCGATCACCGGCTTGCGGCGGAAATGAAGGTGGCGGCCGTGGATGTTCAATGCATCCTGGGCGCTGACGCGTCTCTCATCCATCTCGGCCCGCATGAGATCCAGCATCTGAAACTGGCGCAGGCAGACCTGCAGCACGAGAAACACAGCGGTCTTGGAGGCCACGACCTTCTGCACAGCATGCAGGAAATCAGGCAGATCGCCCTTGAGGATCGCATCCACAGCATCATCGGCGGATATCGCACTGGCATCGCCGACGATATCGAGAATGTGCTGCTCTTCGATCGTGCCGTCGCCTTGGGCGTAGAGTGCCAGCTTGCGGATCTCGTTGCGGGACGCGATGCGGTCGCCGCCGAGACTGTCGAGCAGCAGCGAACGGGCATTGGCAGTGATCCGCAAGCCGGATGCGGCTAGTTCTTCATCGATCAATGAATTCAATGCCTTGACATCATCCGCATAGCAAGGAATGGCGATTGCGGCCGAGGCACCTTCGGCCGCTTTGCGGAGATTGGCGCCCTTTTTCAGGTCTCCGGCCTCTATTATGATCCAGGCATTATCCGGTGGATTCTGGGAGATGCCAGAGAGCGCGTCCGACAAGTTCTTGTCCGCGCCGGCACCCTTGATCCATATGAGTTTTTCGCCGCCGAACAGGCCGGTCGAGTTGGCTTCGTCGTAGAGCCGGCCCGGGTCGGCATTGATATCGGAGGCTTCGAGCCGCATGAAGGAGAAGGCGTCTGATGTATCGACGCCGGTCATTTTAGCCAGCTCGCCGGCGCGCTCGGAAACCAGACCCCGATCAGGGCCATAGATCAGGAATATGCGATATTCCTTCGCCCGCCGTTTGACGAACTGGTCGAATTCGTGCGCCTTGATCTCCGCCATCGCCCGCCCCTTACCGGCCGAGCCAGCTCGCGATATCGGCGCGCATCAACTCGGCAAGTTCACGTGCAGCGCGGTTCTCGGCATCACGGGTGGCGCGGATCTTGGCGAATTCCTGGTTCGGGTAATCGACTAGTGCCACGGCGCGACGCTTGCCTGTCTTGAGGATTTCCCCCGTTCCATGGCGAGTCAGCGTGAAATCGGCGCGCACTTCGACACGACCGGCGCGAGGCAGGTCGGTGTCGAGATCGAGCAGAACGCCGATATAGCGGGTGGTGACGTTGAAATCGACGTCATATTCGGGATTGACCGGCTCGCCTGCACCCCGGCCTGCCATGAAGACGAGATTGTTGCGGACTTCGAGCTCGACACGGTCGTCGGCCTCAGAGAAATCGATCGAAGCAAGCGCTGCCGCGGTATCCGAATTGGTGGCGTAGAGTGGCTTGACCTGGCAGCTGGCGGCAAAAAGCATCGCCGACAGCCCGGCTGCGGTCATGATCCAGCGGCCGAGCCCGAAATTTCTCACGTCAGACAACGACATTCACGATCCTTTGCGGAACCACGATGATCTTCTTCGGCACTTTACCGTCTAGCGCAATGCGTACGCTCTCAAGTTCGAGCACCGCGCGCTCGACCAGACTTTGATCCGCATCGCGGGCAATTGTCAAATCCGCGCGCTTCTTGCCGTTGATCTGGACCGGCAGGGTGATCTCGTTTTCGGCGACCAGCGCCTCGTCGTAGACCGGCCATGCGGCCTCTGCGACGATGCCCTTGCAGCCGAGCAGCCTCCAGCACTCTTCGGCGAGATGCGGCGTCATCGGGGCAATGAGGCGGATCAGGATTTCGACGGCCTCGCGGCATGCGGAGACGGTGGCCGGTTCGGCCTTGCCGGCAGCAACCTGACCGAGGGGGGTCGCGAGCGCGTTGACCAGTTCATAGATGCGGGCAACGGCCTTGTTGAAGCCGAGACGGTCGTAATCCGACTGGACGGCCTTCAAAGTCTTGTGGGCAGTCTGGGAGACAACCAATGCTTCGCCATCTTTAGCCGGCTTAGCTTCGGAAGTCTTCAGGACGTCGGCAGCTTCCGAAACCAGACGCCAGACGCGCTGTACGAAGCGGTGCGCGCCCTCGACGCCAGCTTCCGTCCAGATCACGTCGCGGTCGGGCGGCGAATCGGAAAGCACGAAAAAGCGTGCCGTATCGGCCCCATAGGAGCCGATGATATCGTCAGGATCGACAACATTCTTCTTCGACTTCGACATCTTTTCGATAGAGCCGATCACCAGTTCCTCACCGGAGGACAGCATATAGGCGCGGCGCTTGCCGTCGACTTCCTCGATCTTGATCTCGGCCGGTTCGATCCAGGCGCTGTTCTGGCCCTCGCCGAGGCGATAGGTCTCGTGTACAACCATGCCCTGGGTGAACAGGCCCTTGAAGGGCTCGTCCAGACCCACATGACCCGTCGCCCGCATCGCACGGGTGAAGAAACGGGAATAGAGTAGATGCAGGATCGCGTGCTCGATGCCGCCGATATACTGATCGACCGGCAGCCAGGCGTCGGCGGCCGCGGGGTCGGTCGGCGCGTTCTCCCAAGGCGCGGTGAAGCGCGTGTAATACCAGGAGGAATCGACGAACGTATCCATCGTGTCGGTTTCGCGACGCGCATCCCTGCCGCATTGCGGGCAGCCGACGTGGCGCCATGTCGGATGACGGTCGAGCGGGTTGCCGGGCAGGTCGAAGGTCACATCATCCGGCAGCTTGACCGGCAGATCCTTCTTCGGGACCGGAACGACACCGCAGACTTCGCAATGGATGACCGGGATCGGGCAGCCCCAATAGCGCTGACGGGAAATGCCCCAGTCGCGCAGGCGGAAATTGACCTTGCGCTCGCCTTGAGGCGTGCCGTCGAGCACGGCGGCGGCCAGGCGTTCGGCGACGGCGTCAAACGCCGTATCGGTGTCCATACCGTCGAGGAAGCGCGAATTGATCATCGTGCCTTCGCCGATATAAGCTTCGTCGGTGACCTTGAAAGCATTCTTATCAGTGCCGGGCGGCAGCACGACGGGAACGACCGGCAGGCCATACTTGTTGGCGAAATCGAGGTCGCGCTGATCGCCTGACGGGCAGCCAAAGATCGCGCCGGTGCCATATTCCATCAACACGAAATTGGCGACATAGACCGGGATTTCCCATGCGGGATCAAAGGGATGGACGACGCGGACGCCCGTGTCTATGCCCTTCTTCTCGGCTGTTTCCATTGCAGCCAGCGAGGTGCCATGCCTGCGGCATTCGTCGCAGAATTCGGCAATCGCAGAATCTCTCGCAGCGGCTGCTCTCGCCATTGGGTGATCGGCCGAGATCGCCATGAAGGAGGCGCCGAAGATCGTATCCGGCCGGGTCGTATAGACGGTGAGATCGTGTTCGTTCGCCGGCGAAGTGCCGGGGACGACCTTCCAGCGAACGATCAGGCCCTCGGAGCGGCCGATCCAGTTCTTCTGCATCAGCCGGACCTTTTCCGGCCACTGGTCGAGGTGATCGAGCTGATCCAGCAGGTCCTGGGCGAAATCGGTGATCTTGAAGAACCACTGGGTCAGCTCGCGCTGTTCGACCAGTGCGCCGGAGCGCCAGCCGCGGCCGTCGATGACCTGCTCGTTGGCGAGCACGGTCATGTCTTCCGGGTCCCAGTTGACCTTGGAATTCTTGCGGTAGACCAGGCCCTTTTCCATCATGTCGAGGAACAGATGCTGCTGACGCTGGTAATATTCTACGTCGCAGGTAGCGAATTCGCGCGACCAATCGAGCGACAGGCCCATGCTTTTCAGCTGGCTGCGCATGGAGGCGATGTTCTCGTATGTCCAGGTCTTGGGATGGATCTTGTTCTTCATCGCGGCGTTTTCCGCCGGCATGCCGAACGCGTCCCAGCCCATGGGATGCAGTACGTTGAAGCCCCGCGCGCGCTTGTAGCGGGCGACGACATCACCCATCGCATAGTTGCGCACATGACCCATATGGATGCGGCCCGAGGGATAGGGGAACATTTCGAGCACGTAATATTTATCACGCGGATCGTTGTTGTCGGTCTCGAAAACCTTGTTTTCGGTCCAATGTTTCTGCCAGCGCGGCTCGACTTCGCGCGGGTTGTAACGTTCTGTAGCCATTGTACTCTGCGACCTGAATTCTCGGAAATTTGGGGCTGACCTTCATCATGAAAGGGTGCTCGCGTCAAGCTTTCCGGGCCTTGCAATCGGCGCGCGATGCGCTAGTCAGGGGCGGAACAGAGGATTTGAAAATGACGGTTCTGGAGCGGTTCGAAGAGATCAAGGCACGGACGGCGAAGGCTGCCAACGAGGCGGGTCGCACCGATCGCGGCGCTGAACTCGTGGCCGTCACCAAGACTTTTGGCGCCGACGATATCCGGCCCGTGCTTGAAGCCGGCCATCGGATTTATGGCGAAAACCGGGTGCAGGAAGCCGAGGGCAAATGGCCGGCGCTCAAGGCGGAGTTTTCCGGCATCGAGCTGCATCTCATCGGGCCGCTGCAATCGAACAAGGCAGCGGATGCAGTCAAGTTGTTCGACGTGATCGAGACGATCGACCGGGAGAAGATCGCGCGCGCGGTGAAAGCCGAGATGGACAAGCAGGCGCGCCCACTCAAGCTCTACGTGCAAGTCAATACCGGCCTCGAGCCGCAAAAGGCCGGCATCGCACCCGACGATACGGCGAAGTTCGTCGCGCTCTGCCGGGATGAACTTGGCCTGGCGGTCGAGGGGCTGATGTGCATACCGCCGGCGGATGAAAATCCCGGGCCGCATTTCGCGCTCTTGCGCAAACTCGCCCGGGAGAGCGGCGTCGAGCGGCTCTCCATGGGCATGTCCGGCGATTTCGAAACGGCGATCGCCTTCGGCGCGACAAGCGTCAGGGTCGGTTCAGCGATTTTCGGATCACGCTGAGCGGCTTGCCGAGGAAGCGCGCACGGCTTGAATCAGGAACAGCGCGATGGCGATGATGCCGAGGATCGAGCCGATCTTGGCGAGTATGTCGCTCCTGCCCGTCAGCGCCATTATGATGCCCGGGAACATGAACCAGACGGCAACATGCGTCGCCGCGACCTGGATCTTGGCGAGCATGGTCTGGGCCGCCCCCGGAAACAGCGTGTAGAAGCCTCCGAAGATCGCCATCAGCACCCCGCCGATGAGATTGAGATGGGCATGCGCCGGCGCCAAAGTATGGTCCTGCGTGGCCGACATCCAGACACCGAATACCATGCCGACGAGCAGGTAGACGGGCGAAGAGATCCAACAGATTCTGGCAAGCGTGTTCATGAAAACTCCCCCATGCAAGAACAACGGATCAATTCTATATTTCAGCGTAGACTTTGGCAAACGACTTATTTGCCTAACCTATTATCAATTGCATCTTTGCTGGGTGCATTTACTCGTTGCCAGTGCTAAGTACCTTGGCTGGCCGAGCTTCGCACGCTTGCGATGAACCAATCGACAAAAGCGCCGACTTCGCTGCGCGTGCGGGATTGCGTCACGACGAAATAGCTCTCGTCTTCCATCGTGGCGATATCCGAGAGGACGATGACGTCGCCTGCGGCGATTTCGCGGGCGAAGACCTCGACCGGGCAGAGTGCGACGCCGTGGCCGGCGATGACGGATGTCGCGAGCAGATTGAAATCCTGGAAGATCGGGCCTTTCATGGCGGGCATGGGCAGAACGCCTGCTTTCGCGAACCAAAGCGTCCAGTTCGCGGTGTCCTCGTCGTGCAGAAGATTGGCGCGGGCGATATCCGTCGGCTCGCCGCCGGTCATCCTGGAGAGGTAATGTGGGCTCGCCACCGGCCGGTTGATGCGCGAGAACAGTTTGCGGTTCGTGGTACCAGCCTCGTTGCCGGCTGTCAGCGTGATCAACACGTCGGCGTCGAAATCGGCCAGCCGGTCGCTCGCCTTGGCATAGATGACGCGAAGATCGAGGTTGGCATGGTCTGCCTGCAAATCGGCGAGCAATGGTATTAGCCAACGGCTTGCAATGGAGGGGATGCAGGCAATCGTCAGGCCAGCCGGGTAGCTCGCCCGCCGGATCGAGCGGCACTCAGCCTCGATCTGTCGGAAGCTGTCGGTCAGGGTCGTGGACAGCGCGGCGCCATGATCGGTGAGCATGACATTGCGGCCCTCCTTGCGAAACAGTTTAGTGCCGAACCATTCCTCGAGATGCCGGATATGATGGGAAATCGCCGCATGCGTGACATTCAACTCGTCACCGGCGCGAGAAACGCTCAGCAGGCGGGCGGCGGCCTCGAAGGCGCGCAGGGCGTTGGCGGGCGGCAGGTTCATATGTCAGAAAATCTAACTGGTTCGTAAGGTATCGTCAGTTTTCATCGAGCAGTCCGGCGAAGTAAATAGTGCTCACGGTAAATCTGTTATTTTTCTGGAGAAGAGAATTGTTCAAGCGAAGCCTTGGTGATGTCGAGCAGTCGGATTTCTTCGTCGAGTGGGGCAATGGCACCAGCCATCGCATGCTGACCGAGATGGATGGCATGGGCTTTACCGTTTGCCATACGGTGGTGCGGGCGGGCAGCGAATCCGTGCTCGAATACCGCAACCATCTGGAGGCCTGTTACTGCATTGAGGGCGAAGGCGAGGTTGAGGACATGCAGGGCAATGTCCTGCCGATCAGGCCCGGCGATATCTATGTGCTCGACAAGCATGACAAGCACTATCTGCGCGGCGGCAAGGCCAGCGACCTGATCCTGGTCAGCGTCTTCAATCCACCGCTCAAGGGCACCGAGCGGCACAGGTTGGATGCCGGCGAAGGGTCGGCTTACTAGGAATAAGAAGAAACATACGACCAGAAACTGAAAAGCCCGGAAAGTGGTGAACTTCCCGGGCTCTTTTCATGAAATTACTTGAAGGCCTTAGAAACGCTCTTCTTCTTCCTCGTCGCGGTTGCCGGTGAGCGACTTGAGTTTTCGGAAGACGGCGTCGGCGTCGATCTCCTTCTCGGTCTCCTCGACGGGCGCGCGCTCGGTCTCGCGGGCGGATTCGAGCGTCGCGCCCGACTCTTCGGCGGTTTGGAACGGCCGGCCCTTGGAGGCCTTCTCGATTTCCATGTCGAGGTCGATCTGCGAGCAGAGGCCCAACGTCACGGGATCCATCGGGGTCAGGTTGGCCGAATTCCAGTGCTGGCGGTCGCGGATCTGCTGGATCGTCGACTTGGTGGTGCCGACGAGGCGCGAAATCTGCGCGTCCTTGAGTTCCGGATGGTTGCGCACGAGCCAGAGAATGGCGTTCGGGCGATCCTGGCGCTTGGAAACAGGCGTGTAGCGCGGTCCCTTGCGCTTGGACTCCGGCACGCGAACTTTTGGTTCGGAGAGCTTCAGCTTGCGCATCGGGTCGGCTTCTGCGCGGGCGATCTCGTCGCGAGACAGCTGGCCGGTCGAAATCGGGTCGAGACCCTTGATGCCCTGGGCCGCTTCGCCATCGGCGATCGCCTTGATCTCGAGCGGGTGCAGCTTGCAGAACTGGGCGATCTGGTCGAACGACAAAGCCGTGTTGTCCACCAGCCAGACGGCGGTCGCCTTGGGCATGAGGAGCTGCTGCTGTGCCATGAGAATATCCTTCTTGAACGTCCGCGCCGGTGCCGCAGGCCGTGGTTGTGTTCCACTATGTCCGGGAAATTTGCGCGGCTTATAACCGATGTGTCGCGGAAATGCAATTCTCTGATCTTCTACTTTATTCTGTTGACCAAAGTTGGATTGCCGACACCGATGTTGCTGCTATTCATATAGCACGAATTGGCGTAAGAGGCGCGAAAATATCGCGTTTCAATGGGAGGAATGCATGGAGGTCAAGGTCCATCCGGTGTTGGAGTCCGTGAAGTCGCGGGCGCTCATCGACAATGAAACCTATCTGGAATGGTACAAGGAAAGCGTCGAAAATCCCGACGCTTTCTGGGCCGAGCATGGCAAGCGGATCGATTGGTCCAAGCCCTTCACCAAGGTCAAGAACACGTCCTTCGAAGGCGATGTCCGGATCAAGTGGTTCGAGGATGGCGAGACCAATGTTTCCGTGAATTGCATCGACCGGCACCTTGCGGAGCATGCCGACCGGGTGGCGATCATCTGGGAAGGCGACGATCCGTCGCTCAGCAGGAAGATCACCTATCGCGAAGTGCATGAGCAGGTCTGCCGGCTCGCCAATGTGATGAAGGAACGCGGCGTCAAGAAGGGCGATCGCGTCACCATCTACATGCCGATGATCCCGGAAGCGGCCTATGCGATGCTGGCCTGCACCCGCATCGGCGCCGTGCATTCGGTGGTGTTCGGCGGCTTTTCGCCGGATGCGCTGGGCGGCCGCATCGTGGATTGCGAATCGACCTTTGTGATCACCGCCGACGAAGGCCTGCGCGGCGGAAAGCCCATTCCGCTCAAGAACAATGTCGACAAGGCGATCGATATCGCCGCGCGTGGCCGTGTCACGGTCAAGGATGTCGTCGTCGTGCGTCGCACCGGCAATGCGACCGGTTGGTCAACGGGCCGAGACGTCTGGTATCATGAGGAATGTGCCAAGGTGAGCGCCGACTGCGCGCCGGAGCCGATGAATGCCGAGGATCCGCTGTTCATCCTCTATACGTCGGGTTCGACCGGTAAGCCCAAGGGCGTGCTGCACACGACCGGCGGCTATCTCGTCTATGCCTCGATGACGCATCAATATGTTTTCGATTATCACGAGGGCGATATCTACTGGTGCACGGCCGACGTGGGCTGGGTGACCGGCCACAGCTATATCGTCTATGGGCCGCTTGCCAATCGCGCCACGACGCTGATGTTCGAAGGCGTGCCGAACTATCCCGACCAGGGCCGGTTCTGGGAGGTGATCGACAAGCACAAGGTCAACATTTTCTACACAGCGCCGACGGCGATCCGGGCGCTGATGGGTGCCGGCGACGATTTCGTCAAGCGCTCGTCGCGGTCCTCGCTCCGGCTGCTGGGCTCGGTCGGAGAGCCGATTAATCCCGAGGCCTGGGAATGGTATTATCACGTGGTCGGCGACGACCGCTGCCCGATCGTCGATACCTGGTGGCAGACCGAGACCGGCGGCATCATGATCACGCCGCTACCGGGTGCCACCGACCTCAAGGCCGGCTCGGCGACGCGGCCGTTCTTCGGCGTCAAGCCTGAGCTCGTTGATGGCGAAGGCAAGGTGCTGGACGGCGCCACGGACGGCAATCTCTGCATCACCGATTCATGGCCCGGCCAGATGCGCACGGTCTATGGCGACCACGAACGCTTCATCCAGACCTATTTCGCCACTTATAAGGGCAAATATTTCACCGGTGACGGCTGCCGCCGCGATGCCGACGGCTATTACTGGATCACCGGCCGCGTCGATGACGTGCTCAACGTCTCCGGCCACCGGCTCGGCACGGCCGAGGTCGAATCGGCGCTCGTGTCGCATGCCGATGTCTCGGAGGCGGCCGTCGTCGGCTATCCGCACGACATCAAGGGCCAGGGCATCTATTGCTATGTGACGCTGATGTCTGGCGTGCAGGGGTCCGACGAATTGCGCAAGGCGCTGGTCGGCCATGTCCGCACCGAGATCGGCCCTATCGCTTCGCCCGACAAGATCCAGTTCGCACCGGGCCTGCCCAAGACCCGCTCCGGCAAGATCATGCGCCGCATCCTGCGCAAGATCGCCGAGGACGATTTCGGTGCGCTGGGCGATACATCGACGCTGGCCGATCCAGCGGTGGTCGATGATTTGGTTGCCAACCGGCAGAACAAGAAGGGTTGAGTTTCGCCCGAAATCGAGCAGGCCCGGCGGGGGAAGCCGGGCTATTCTCGTTCAGCAGCCCTGCTGCTGACGTATGTCATTGACCTGCTCAAGCGTATAGCAAACGTTCTCGCAGGGAATGCCGTCGCTGTCGCCATCGGCGCGGCGGTAGCCATTGCACCAGATTTGGACTGCCTCCTCACAGGAACTCACCTGCTTGCAGGTGACGCGCACGTGTTGAAGTAACTGATTGCCCATTTCAAAAGGCATTACAGAGACCACCATTGCGGCGAAAATAGAAATAACCGGTGTCACGATTTGCTCCCTGGAGCGGATACTATCAGACTCCTGTGGAGGTCAGCCAGCAACCAGCCGCAATCAGCAGTTCTCCGGCACCTTGCGCCCGCCATCATAAATGTGGGCGAGGCCAGTGCCGATCATCGCGGCGCCGATGTCGGTGTCTCCTTCCGCCGTCACATCGGCGACGATCCGGCCAAAATACTTGTCGCCCGAGATATTGGTTAGCCGGATTCTGCCGGTCGCCAGATGCGACAGGGCTTGCTTCGCCCGCTCGGCAGCGCGGCGGGCTGTATTGCATTTCGATTTCATTTCCGGTGCATCGATGCCCCGGATGCGGACCAGCACCGCGATCGAATGCTGCGGCCAAGGTCTTGCATTGACGAGCAGGGTGTCGCCATCGATGACAGAGATGAGCTCGGCCTCGACCGGCCCTTCGACAATATTCCGCACCGGATTTTCGCGCGCCAGTGATGGTGCCGCGATGGGCAGCAAGATCAGGAGAGCGGAAAGGACGTAGCGTGAAATCATGAGAAGGAATATATTCCGGAATATTACGATTCGCAACCGGAAAATATTCTTACAACTAGAAATCGATAGCGCGGCCGTTTACTTCCCAATCACCGAAGCGAGCGGGATCAGCGCCGCCGCGTCCGCCGACTTCCTGAGGCATTTCGGGTTGTGCTTGCGCCTTGCGGCGTTCTTGCGCTTCGGCGAGTGCGCGTCGGGCCGCTGGGCTCAGCTTTTTCTCTAGCGGGGCCGAATCATTTGCCGCTTCCGGTATCTTGCCTGTCATCGCTTAAACCATGAATATTGAACTCAAAGCGCCCCAATCCCATTCTATAAGGCAAGTATCACAGCCCGCAATGGCGTAATCGCCCCGGGACATTGGAGAAAAGGATGAATTTCGTTCGCACGGCAATGCTTCTCGCCTTCCTCACCGCGCTCTTTATGGGCGTTGGTTACCTGATCGGTGGACAAGGCGGTATGCTGATCGCATTGGTGATCGCCGCAGGCATGAATGTGTTTTCCTGGTGGAGTTCCGGCGACATGGTGCTGCGCGCCTATGATGCGCAGCAGATCGATGCGAAGAACGCGCCGGAATTCTTCGAGATGATCCACGACCTCAGCCAAAAAGCCGGGTTGCCGATGCCGAAGGTCTATCTGATCAATTCCGACCAGCCCAATGCCTTCGCCACCGGCCGCAATCCCGAAAATGCCGCCGTCGCAGCGTCGACCGGCCTGTTGCAGCGGCTGACGCCCGAGGAAATTTCGGGCGTGATGGCGCACGAACTTGCCCATATCGAAAATCGCGACACGCTGACCATGACGATCACCGCGACCATTGCCGGTGCGATCTCGATGCTCGGCAATTTCGCCTTCTTCATGGGTGGTTCGCGCGACAATGACAGGCCGTTCGGGTTCGTCGGCGTGATTGTGGCGATGGTGGTGGCGCCCTTCGCCGCGATGCTGGTGCAGATGGCGATCAGCCGGACTCGTGAATACGCCGCCGACCGCCGCGGCGCCGAGATCTGCGGCAATCCGCTGTGGCTCGCCTCGGCGCTCCGGAAGATCGAGGCGGCCGCGCACCGCATTCCCAATGCCGATGCCGAGCGCAATCCGGCCACCGCGCATATGTTCATCATCAACCCGCTGTCCGGCGAGCGGATGGACAATCTCTTCTCGACGCATCCGGCTACGGACAACCGCGTCGCGGAGCTGGAGAAATTCGCTCACGCCATGCGGCAGACGCCACGCCAGCAGCCGCAGGCGCGCGACGCACAGCAGCCGGATGGTGAAACGCGCCAGGGGCCGTGGGGGCCCTCGACCGAGCCGGTCGAGCCTGTTAAAGCGGAGCCGAAGCCGCGTTCGAGCTCGGTTCCCAACATTACCTGGGGCCGGGGCGACCGCAAACCGCCCGAAGGACCCTATTCTTGAATTATGACCCGAGGCGTAGCGCGCCGCGCAAGCCATCCGCTCATGTAAAACCCAAGCGTGAGCACAGCCCGCTTTCGGACAAGCCGGGCTTTCAGCCGCGCGCGGCTGCCGTCAAGATTCTCTCGGCCGTCATCGACCAGAAGACTTCGCTCGATGGCATGCTGGATGACGACCACGGCAATCCGGCGTATCGGGCGCTGACGCCGGCGGACAGGGCGCTGGTCAAGGCGATCATGAATTCCTGCCTTAGGCACCTGACCTGGATCGATGCGATCTTCGACAGTTTCCTCGACAAGCCGCTGCCGGAGGGTGCACGCAACTTGCGCCACATACTTTCGGTCGCTGCCGCGCAAATCCTGTTTCTCGATGTGCCCGATCATTCGGCCGTCGATATCGCGGTCGAACAGGCGCGTCTCGATCCACGATCCGCCCGATTTGCCAATCTCGTCAATGCATTGTTGCGGCGGCTTGGTCGCGAGAAGGACGAGGTGCTCGCTGCCGTGAGCGCAGAGGTACCGGTGTTCCCCGCATGGTTCCAGACCCGGCTTGAGAAGGTCTATGGCAAGGCCACCGCCGATGCGATCGGGCAGGCCTGCCTGACGCCGGCGCCCGTGGACCTGACCGTGAAGGACGACCCCAAGCGCTGGGCGGACAAGCTCGGCGGCACGGTGCTGCCGACCGGCACGGTGCGGCTCGATGCGTTCGATGGCTCCGTCACGGCGCTCCCCGGCTTCGATGACGGCGCCTGGTGGGTGCAGGATGCCGCTGCGGCGATTCCGGCTCGCCTGATGGGTGATCTCATGGGCAAGCGTGTGGCCGATCTCTGTGCCGCACCTGGGGGCAAGACGGCGCAGCTTATCCTGAAGGGCGGTAACGTCACTGCGGTCGAGCAATCCGCCAACCGGATGAAGCGCCTCAAGGGCAATCTCGCACGGTTGGGCTACGAGGCCGATTTCCAGCAAGCCAAGCTTGAGGATTTGAAACCCGCTGAACTCTTCGATGCCGTACTTCTCGATGCACCATGCTCATCGACCGGCACCATCCGCCGCCATCCCGATGTCTACTGGACCAAGGACATGGCCGATGTCGAGAAGCTCGCCTCGGTCCAGGCGCGGCTGCTGCGCAGCGCTTTCGGTCTCGTCAAGCCGGGCGGAACCCTGGTCTTTTCAAACTGTTCGCTTGATCCGCTTGAGGGCGAGGAACTGGTCGCGGCCTTCCTTGCGGAGGTGCCGGATGCCGAGCGCATGCCGATTCGGCCGGAGGACTGGCCGGGCCTGGAGGAGGCGATCGACACCGTCGGCGACTTCCGCACGACGCCTGTCATGCTCGGCGGCATGGACGGATTCTACGCTTCGGTCCTGCGCCGCAAGCCTAACTGAATCGGTGTACATCCGTACGGTGCTGTATCATTCCGGCACATCATTCGGTTGACCGTCCCCGATTTTAATTTTACCTAAAGCTGAAACACGTAAGCAGTTGCGTTATGAGCGTATCCGGGCGTCGCAGATACCTGTCGCACTATATGGGGGAAACGCGGCGGCGGTTCTCTCGCGGCTTCGCTGCATTCCGTGTCACCATGATGCCCGGCCTGCGGCGCACGCCGAAGAGCCTGGTCGTTGCGCCAACCGACCTGCGCGCCGCCGATCCGTTTATTGCCGAGGAGATCGCGGAAGGCCGTTTCCCGCTTGCCGGCCGCGCACTCGATACCCATGGCTATTCGCCGTTTTCGATTGAACTGCCCTCGAAGGAATTCGCGAGTCGATTGCATAGTTTCTCCTGGCTCAGGCATATCAGGGCGACCAAATCCGATACCCACTACACCATCGCCCGCCAGCTGACCGACGAATGGATCGCGCTGCACGGCAAGCGGATCACGGGTATTGCATGGGACGCGGATGTCACGGCGCAGCGGATCGTGGCGTGGCTCTCGCATTCGACCGTGGTGCTGAAGAACGCCGACGTGAATTTCTATCGCCGGTTCCTCAAGAGCCTGGCGATGCAGATCCGCTATCTCGAACTGACGGCACGCCATGCGCCGGATGGCGAGATCAGGCTCAGGATCCGCATCGCGCTGGCGGTCGCTACCGTGTCGCTCCCCGCCTCGGCCGGACGGCTCAAGCGGGCGTCAAGGGATCTCGATCGCGAGCTGGAACGGCAGATCCTCGGCGATGGCGGCCATATCTCGCGCAATCCGCGCACCGGGCTCGAACTGCTGTTCGACCTGCTGCCGCTGCGCCAGACCTATGTCAATCTCGGTCACGACCTGCCGGCGCGGCTGATGCCGGCGATCGACCGCATGTATCCCGCGCTCAGGTTTTTCCGCCATCAGGGCGGCGAACTGGCACTATTCAACGGCGCCACCACGACGCTTGCCCATGAACTGATGTCGGTGCTGCGCTATGATGAGACGGCGGGCAAGCCGTTCCGGGCGCTGCCGCATATGCATTACCAGCGGCTTGCGGCGGGCGACACGGTGATCATCGTCGATACCGGCGTGCCGATCTCGACCTCCATGTCGCGCACCGCCCATGCCGGCTGCCTGTCGTTCGAAATGTCCTCCGGCAAGCACCGGTTCGTCATCAATTCCGGCGCCCCGCGCTTTGCCGGCGAGAATTACCGCCAGCTCGCACGCGCGACGGCGGCGCATTCGACGGTGACGGTCAACGACACAAGCTCCTCCCGCATCTCTAAATCCGGCATGGCAGGCCCCGTTTTTTCCGAGGGCGTCACCAGGATCAAGCTGGAACGGCAGGAGATCGGCGACGACGGCGGCGACGGGTTGATCGTCAGCCATGACGGCTATGCGGAGCCTTTCGGCCTGATCCACGAGCGCACGTTGCAGATCAATGCGGCGGGCAGCCAGATTCGTGGCAACGATAGGCTGGCGCTGGAGGATGGTTCGGACCCGCCGGTCAGCACCGAGACGCGGGCAGTGGCACGCTTTCATATTCACCCGCAGATCGAAATCCGCGAGGTCGATGAGCACGAAGTGCGCCTTGTCGCGCCCGATGGCGAGACCTGGGCGCTTTCGACGCTCGATGCGGCAATCCGGGTCGAGGAAGACGTGTTTTTTGCCGATCCGAGCGGCATAAGGGCGTCGCAACAGCTTGAACTGAATTTCGAGCCGGGCGAGTCGCTCGAGATTCAATGGGTGCTGAGCCGCATTGCCAGCGCCGGCAGCAACTAAAAATCCCGTTGGTCAGGCCGAATCCGGTTTTCTCCGCGGCCCCGCTATGATAGGCGACCGGCAACCCCCTTCTCCCGCCGACGGAGCGCCCCCATGGCCGTGCAATCCAAGAACATTCCCGCCCCCGACGAGGTCAAGATCCGGACAGCGCTGATTTCGGTCAGCGACAAATCAGGCATTGCCGATCTGGCACGTGAACTGGCCGGGCTGGGGGTCAGGATTCTCTCCACCGGGGGCACGTTCAAGGCGCTGAGCGCCGAGGGCATAGAGGTCGTCGATGTCACCGATGTCACGGGTTTTCCAGAGATCATGGACGGACGTGTCAAGACGCTGCACCCCAAAGTCCATGGCGGCCTGCTCGCCATTCGCGACGATGTCGAGCATGTCGAAGCGATGAAGGCACATGGCATCGAGGGCATCGATCTCGCCGTGATCAACCTCTACCCCTTCGAGGAGGTGCGAGCGCGGGACGAGAACTACGCCCAGAGCGTCGAGAATGTCGATATCGGCGGGCCGGCGATGATCCGCGCCTCGGCCAAGAACCACGCCTATGTGACTGTCCTCACCGATCCGGCCGATTATCCCGAACTGTTGGACCAGCTCAAGGCGGACGGTACGGTCGCTTATGGCTTCCGGCAGAAGATGGCGCAGAAGGCGTTCGCGCGCACGGCAGCCTATGATGCCGCGATCTCGAACTGGCTGGCGGAGGACCTCAAGATCGATACGCCGCGGCACCGCACGATCGGCGGAGTTCTGCGCGAGGAAATGCGCTATGGCGAGAACCCGCACCAGAAGGCGGCGTTCTATGTGACCGGCGACAGGCGCCCGGGCGTTGCCAATGCGACGCTGCTGCAGGGCAAGCAGCTTTCCTACAACAATATCAACGACACGGATGCCGCTTTCGAACTGGTGGCCGAATTTTCGCCGGCTAACGGTCCGGCCTGCGCGATCATCAAGCATGCCAATCCCTGCGGCGTGGCAACGGCGACAAACTTGAAGGATGCCTATCTCAAGGCGCTTGCCTGCGACTCGACCTCGGCTTTCGGCGGCATTATCGCCTTGAATTCCTTGCTGGATGCGGCGACGGCAAGCGAGATCGTCAAGCTGTTCACCGAGGTTATCATTGCACCCGAGGTCAGCGACGAAGCCAAGGCGATCATTGCGGCCAAGCCCAATCTCCGGCTGTTGGTCACCGGCGGCCTGCCCGATCCACGCACGCCGGGTCTCACCGCCAAGACCGTCTCCGGCGGCTTTCTGGTCCAGACCCGCGACAATGCCATGGTCGAGGACCTCGACCTCAGGATCGTGACGTCGCGCGCGCCCTCGGCGCAGGAACTCGAAGACATGAAGTTCGCTTTCAAGGTCGCAAAGCATGTGAAATCAAATGCCGTCGTCTATGCCAGAGACGGCCAGACCGCCGGCATCGGCGCCGGCCAGATGAGCCGCGTCGATTCGGCCCGCATCGCCGGCATCAAGGCCGAAGAGGCTGCCAAGGCGAACGGCTGGGCCGAGCCGATGACCAAGGATTCGGCTGCCGCATCGGAGGCGTTCCTGCCTTTCGCCGATGGCCTGCTTTCAATGATCGCTGCCGGCGCCACCTCCGTCATCCAGCCCGGTGGTTCGATGCGCGACCAGGAGGTGATCGATGCCGCCAATGCGCACAATGTGGCGATGGTCTTCACCGGCTTCCGCCACTTCCGGCACTGAGCTATTTGTCGGTCTTGTTCGCCGGATAGGGCGTAAACAGCAGGATCAGCAGCCCGATTGCGAAGAAGGCGATCAGCGAAGCCATGCCGACGCGGGCCGACGCCGTCAGCCAGATCAGCAGGCTGTTGATCGCGGTGGCGAGGAAGGATGTCGCGCGGCCGGAGAGCGCGTAGATGCCGAAATAGCGGCCGGCCTCCTCGACGCTGACGCTTCTGGCGAGATAGGATCGTGACGAGGCCTGCACCGGGCCGAAGGCGAGGCCGATCAGCAGGCCGTAGAGGATGTAGACCTTCTCAGCCATGGTACCGAACAGGCCGCCGGTGTCGTCGCTCGACAGTTGCGCCAGGCCGAACAGCGTGAACCCGGGGCCGGTTGAAATGATGCCTGACGTGGCGATGATCAGCAGGATCAGGCAGATCACGATGATCGCCTTGGACCCCATTCGGGCATCGAGATAGCCGGCGATGAGGCAGCTGAAAATGGCGACGAAGGCCAGCATGATGCCGAAGAGGCCGGTCTCGGTCGTCTGCCAGTCGAACATGTTGGCGGCGAAGGCGCCGCCGAGGAACAGCAGGCCGTTGATACCATCCTGAAAGATCATCCGGGCGATGAGGAATTTCAAAAGCCCCGTGCGGTCGAGAAGGTCCTTCAGCGTCGCGCCGAGTTCGGTCAGGCCGCGGCCAACGGCTTTTCCTAGGGCGACATGCTTCGAACTGTCCGGCGTGAAGAGAAACATCGGCAAGATGAAGACGAAATACCAGATTGCCGAGAGCGGTCCTGTGATACGGGCATCCTCGCCCTGGGCAGGGTCGAGGCCGAAGAGCGGCGTGATACCGATGATAGTTTTTCCGGTCGTCGGGCTTCCGGCAAGAAGCAGCAGCACGGCGAAGAGCGCGATCAGCCCACCGGCATAACCGAGGCCCCAGGCGATGTTGGAAATCTTGCCGACGCTTTTGCTGTCGACAAGGCGCGTCATCATCGAATCGTTGAACACGATCGAGAATTCCGCAGCGATCGAGGCCAGCACGATGAGCAGGCCGATGGCGAGCAGCGAACTGCCGGGCGCGGCATACCAGAGCCCCAGCAGCGAGATGATCTTGATCGTCGCGAAGAAGGCGATCCAGTGCTTGCGGTTGCCGGTCTCGTCGGCGATCGAGCCGAGGATCGGCGAAAGGACGGCGATGATGATCGAGGAGACTGTTCCGACATTGCTCCAGGCCAATTGGCCGGCATTGGGATCGGCCGCCATGCGGGCGGCGAAATAGGGGCCGAAGACGAAGGTGATCACGACGGTGAAGAACGGCTGGGCGGCCCAGTCGAACATCATCCATCCCCAGATCGCGCGTTTCGGTACGGCGCGTTCCGGTTGAGAGGTTCCGTCAGCCACTTGAATTTCCCTGCATTTCGGCTCCAAGGTGCCAGAGTTGCACTTTGCGGCGACGTTATCAAGACAAGCAGCTTCGGACGGCCATCCACGAATTTGATTGACAATCTGTTGCACTGCGGCAATTGAAACTGATATCAGGGAGTGGATCGAAATGGATAGCGGCAGCCCGGCGGAAATCGTGGCGATATCCAGCCATGTCGTGCGCGGCGCGGTGGGCAACCGGGCAGTTGTATTCGCGCTGGAAACCATGGGCTTTCCGGTCTGGTCGCTCCCCACCGTCATCCTGCCCTGGCATCCCGGACATGGTCCTTCGACACGCATAACGACGCCCGACGGACAATTCGCCGCTGCGATCGAGGACATGACGGATTCCCGCTGGTCGGGGCATATTCGCGCGGTGATAACAGGCTATTTCGGCAGTGCCGCACAGGTCGCACCGGTGGCGCGGATGATCCGCCGTCTCAAGGAAAAGACTCCCGGCCTCATCTATGCCTGCGATCCGGTGATCGGCGATTCAGGCGGACTTTATGTGTCAGCTGCGATCGCCGAAGCCATCCGCGACGAACTGCTGCCGCTCGCCGATATCGCGACGCCCAATCGTTACGAGCTCGGCTGGCTCTCGGGCGCCAGCCTCGACAGCAATTCGCAGATCATCGAGGCGGCACTGGCGCTGGGTCCCGGCAAGGTGCTCGTCACCTCGGCGGTGCCGATGATGGCGGGTGGCATCGGCAATCTGCTCCTGACCGACCGGGTGGCGCTGCTCGCCGAGCACCGCATGGTCGGCGACGCGCCGAACGGGCTGGGCGACCTGACATCGGCGCTGTTTCTCGCGCGCCTCCTGAAGGGCGAGGCCGAGGAGCGGGCGCTGCAGATGACCACGGCGGCGGTGTTCGAGATTCTCGCCCGTTCGGTCAAGCGCGGCGCCGACGAATTGATGCTTTCCGAGGATTACTCAAGTTTTCTGACGCCCATGGCCATGGTGCAGCTTCGCCAGTTGCTGCATCCGTCGCGGGCCAGGAAAAAATAGGCAAGGAGCAATGATGGACACGTTCCCCACGCATCTGCTGGATGGCTACCGGAATTTCATGGAGGGCCGCTACTCGTCCGAGCAGGGACGCTACCGGCAGCTCGCCGAAACCGGCCAGACGCCGAAAACGATGGTGATTGCCTGTTGCGATTCGCGCTCGGCGCCGGAGACCATCTTCGACAGCGGTCCGGGCGAACTGTTCGTGGTGCGCAATGTCGCCAATCTGGTGCCGCCTTATGCGCCCGACGGCCAGAACCACGGCACCTCGGCAGCGCTCGAATTCGCCGTCCAGTCGCTCAAGATTCGGGAGATCGTCGTCATGGGTCACGGCCGCTGCGGCGGCATCCATGCAGCCCTCAACCAGGGCGGCGAGCCGCTGTCGCCGGGCGATTTCATCGGCAAGTGGATGAGCATGCTGCGGCCGGCGGCCGAAGAGGTCACGCAGTACAAATCGATGACGGCATCCGAGCGGCAACGTTCGCTGGAGCGCATCTCGATCCGCATCTCGATCGAGAACCTTCTGACCTTTCCCTGCGTGCGCATCCTGCAGGAGCGGCAGAAGATCACGCTGTCGGGCGCCTGGTTCGACATTTCGACGGGTGAGCTCTGGGTGATGGATTCGCAAACCGGCGATTTCACCCGGCCCTATATCCACAATCAATAAAAAGGCGGCCGGAGCCGCCTTTCGACATTTGGCTGGCTCTAGAACTTGACCGCCCTGGCCTCTTCGATGAGCTTTCCGGCGTCTTCGGATAGCAAATATCCTTTCCGGACAAGATTCCAGGTCGCGGCCGAATAAGCCTTCACATAGTCCTCCGATGACCCGTAGAGCGCCTTCAGCTTATCGCTGGCAAATGGCTTCAGTTCCGGGCAGCCATCGCTGAGCAGCGGCAAGCCCTCGCCGTAAGCATTGACGGGAACGGCCACCATGGGCATGCGAAGGCCGCCTTTCGCAGTGCCGTGCTCATCATAGTCCACATCGAACGTGCCTGGCTTCAAGGCGATCGGATCGGCGCCGGGTGGGACGACGCCGTGCTCGACCCAGGCTATCAGATGCTCGTACATCGCCTTCTCGGCCATGTAGAGCGGCACCTCGATGCGTCCGGCGGCGCAGGTCCAGGCCACCCATTCGCTGCCGCCGAGCAGATCGCCCTTGGCGAGATCCTTGTGGTCTGCATCGCCATAGAGGTATTGCCAGCGCCAGCCGTGGTTCGCGCCGGCGAGTTCCCAGGTGCGGGACTTGTCGGTTTCGGTCGCGCTGTCGGGCTTGGGATTGTGCTTGCGATAGGGGAAGAAGTCCCATTGCGAGTTGATCAGCATCAGCGGCGCCGCGCGGCCCGGAATGGCCTGCTGCGGATCGTCGGCGGCAAGCGGTGTGGCGCATTGATTGATCGGGCTACCCTCGGGCGTGGTCGCGGCTTCCAGCAGGTAGCCGTCGAAGACGGGCACCTTCTTTCCACCGGCATCGATCTGCGCCTTTTCGTGGAAATATTTATAGTAGGTGACGATATAGTTGCCGGTCTGGGATTCGCCGGTGAGCAAGACGGTCCTGGCCGGCACTCCGAGCGGATTCTTGTCGCTGCGGAACATCGTGCCGACCTGGGTGATGATGTCCCAGGCAAGCCCGTTTTCCTCAAGCTTGGAGATGTTCGGCGTGAAATCCTTGTCGCCCGGCATGAGGCCGCAGCTCTGCTTATCGACCGGCACGGGGTTTTCGAACTTGAGCCGGCCGTACCGTTCGGGGTCGAACTTGATCAAGCCGAGGAACACGGCGGGCTTCGCCGTGATGCCGACATAAATGTCGCCGTTGGCGAGCAGCCGTTCCCAAAGCGCCGACCAGATCGCGGTCCAGTCGTAGAGCGCGCTCGGATTGATGATTTCCACGACCACACGGCCACTGAAATTAGCCATGTCAGAGGGTCGGCGGATCGTGATGCGGGTTGTGTAAGCACCCTCGCCCTTGATCGTGGTGGCATAGTTGCCATTGGGCGCCCAGTCATAGACATTGGCCTTGCCTGATATCAGGTATTCGTCTTCCTGATATCCATAGCTGGCCAGGTCGATCGGCGCGACCTGCCAAGCGGCGCCATTGAAGATGTGCGAAGTGGGTGTAACCGAGATCGGTCCCTCGACCTTGGGTGCGGCGAACATATCGGCGGCGATCGCATGAGCAAAACTGGTGGAAAGCAGCAGTAGCGCTACTGCCGCTTTGGTGATCATCGTATGGCGAGACATTGGCAATCCTCCGAGCGGTAGATATTGACTAACCGAGATGTATGTTGACCTGTCGGTCAATAGTTGATCTGGCGTGCGGAAATGTCAATAAGGATGTCGGGGGTGGCGTGATGAAACTGACCAGACTGAGCGACATCAGACGCAAGGAACTGCGCCGCGCGGCGGTGATCGTAATGCGACGGGAAGGCGCGGCCGGCACCACGCTCGAAAAGGTTGCGATCGAGGCAGGCGCTTCAAAGGGCATCCTGCTGCATTATTTCCGCAACAAGCAGGAACTGTTCGAACAGGCGATGCGCGAGGCCAATCTGGCGCTCCGAAATCGGGTGGCCGAAAGAATGAAGCGGGCTGAAACACCGTTCCAGCGGCTATGGGCGGTGATCGACGAGAATCTCGGCGAAAATGCTTATAAGGCGCCCAACGGGCATGCCTGGCTTTCCCTTTGCGCGGAAGCGCCGCGCGAACCGCAACTGGCCCGCATACAGAAGGTCATTCACGCGCGCATGCATTCAAACCTGATGTCGGGACTCGTGCCGCTGATGGGAAAGCCGGACGCCAAACGCCTGGCGCTCAGTCTCTCGGCGCTCATCGACGGACTGTGGGTCAAGCTGGGCATCGGCGATACGACCGTCTCTTCGCGGATGGCACTGGACATGGCCTATCGCTTCCTCGAGGTATCGCTGCCGGAAGAGGCCATGGAGGTCATGCCTGGCGCTTCCGAAAAGCCGGCATGAAAAAGGCGGCTTGCGCCGCCTTTCCGAGGATGATCCTGCGAACGTTACTGCGTCTCGCCGTCGATCTGTGCACCCATCAGGGCGATCGCCTGCTGGTAGACGCTGGCTGCGTTCCAGCCCTGGATCGCGCCGTAGTTCGCCTGGCCCGGCTGATAGCCGCCACCCGCGCTCCAGCCATGACCGCGCAGGAAGTTTGCCGTCGAGGCGAGTGCGTCGTACTTCGAGCCGACCATGTCGATACGGCCGTTGCCGTCGCCATCGACGCCGAATTTCAGCACGTTCTTCGGCAGGAACTGCGTCTGGCCGATTTCGCCATGCGCCGCACCACGTGCGTTGACGGACAGGTTGCCTGCATCGACGAGCTTCAGGGCCGCCATGAACTGATCGGTGAAGTAGTCGGTACGGCGGCAATCGAAGGAGAGTGTCGCCACAGCCGAGAGCGTGTGCTCCCTGCCCATGAAGCCGCCGAAGCCGGTTTCCATGCCCCAGATGGCGATCAGCGGGCCGGCCGGGACGCCATATTGCTGTTCGATCATGGCAAAAAGCTTGGCGTTCTGCGCCTTCATCTTCTTGCCGCGCGAGACGATGGTCGTGGCGCCGCGTTTGCGCAGGAATTCGTTGAGCGAAAGCTTGAAGCTCTTCTGGCCGCGATCGGCGCGGATGGTCGCCTTGCTGTAGGAGACGCTGGCGAGAACCTTGTCGGCGGTCCGTTCACTGACGCCGGCGGAGAGCGCTTCGTTTCTGATCTCCACCTTCCAGTCGTCGAAGCCGGCCGCCGTCTTCGAACAGGACGCCGCCCAGGCTTGAGAGCCACCGGCGCAGATTGCCGTAGCCAATGCGAGTGACACGCATACATTCTTTGCGATGAACATGAAAATCCCTCTTCAGCTTGTCCGCGTTCTGTCTGGATGCTGATTCGCTGGCCGTCTATTAGCAGCGCATCCGGATTCTTCAAGACAAAACCCCGCAAGACAACGTTTCTCGCGGGGGATTTATTCCATCAAGGTTGGCAGAATCTTGTCTTCTGTATCACTTTGCCTTCAGCAGGCCGCGATTGACCATCAATTCGGCGATCTGGATGGCGTTGAGGGCGGCACCCTTGCGCAGGTTGTCGGAGACGACCCAGAGATTCAGGCCATTCTCGACCGTGGCATCCTCGCGGATGCGCGAAATGAAGGTCGCGTCTTCGCCGGCACTTTCGTAAGGCGTGATGTAGCCGCCGTTCTCATGCTTGTCGATGACCTGGCAACCCGGCGCTTCGCGCAGGATGTTGCGGGCTTCCTCGGCAGTGATCTCGCGTTCGAACTCGATATTGACCGATTCCGCATGGCCGATGAAAACGGGCACGCGCACGGCGGTGCAAGTGACCTTGATCGCCGGATCGAGAATCTTCTTGGTCTCGGCCAGTACCTTCCATTCTTCCTTCGTATAGCCGTCTTCCATGAAGCTATCGATATGCGGAATGACGTTGAAGGCGATGCGCTTGGTGAACTTCTTGCTCTCGACCGGATCGGCCACGAAGACGGCGCGGGTCTGGTGGAACAACTCGTCCATGCCTTCCTTGCCGGCGCCTGACACAGACTGGTATGTCGAGACGACGATGCGCTTGATCTTGGCGAAATCATGCAGCGGCTTCAGAGCCACGACCAGCTGGGCCGTCGAGCAGTTGGGGTTGGCGATGATGTTGCGCTTGGAAAAGCCCATGATCGCATCGGGATTGACCTCGGGCACAACAAGCGGCACGTCCTGCTCGTAGCGGAAGGCCGACGAGTTATCGATGACCACGCAGCCCTGCTTGCCGATATGGGGCGAATACTTGAGCGACACGGCGCCACCGGCCGACATGAGGCAGATATCGGTGCCGGCGAAATCGTAGTTCTCGAGGTTCTTGACCTTCAGCGTCTTGTCGCCGAAGGAAACCTCGGTGTTGAGCGAGCGGCTGGATGCCAGCGCCACCACTTCATCGACCGGAAAATCGCGCTCGGACAGGATGTTGAGCATTTCGCGGCCTACATTGCCGGTCGCGCCTACGACTGCTACCTTGAAACCCATTTTACTTCGTCTCTTTCTTCTCTCTCCGCAGGTTGCTTGGAGTTTCGAACCTTACGCGGCATCAGCCCGCGCCGGGTTCCGCTCCCGACCATGAGCCGGGGAGAGAGCGGCGGGCCAGGAACGTCAGACGGTTTTCGTCGTCGTTTTGGTGGCCCGGGTTTTGAATACCGGAGAAAAAAGCGAACGTTCGCCGGATTGGGCATCCAGCGCTGATATGATTTGGCATGCGTTATCGCGGCCGACCATGACAGGTTCCTTTTTCGAAGGGCTTGATGATGGTTTTCCGGTCCAAAGTCAAGTTCCTCGGGGAACGCGGGAGCAATTCTTTTGACGCGCGTGTTTGCCTGGACGAGTGCCGAAAGCGCTGCGCCGCACCTAATACCAAAGTCATAATCCCAAAGCAGCGCTGCCGTTTGTGGCCGAATTCTGGCAGATTCAGCGCCATGCCGTGGAGGAAACCTTGAGGAGGGGGACTGACGGCGCTCAAACTGGAGGATTTTCCAAATGGCTGATATCGCCGTAACTGCCGGTGAAACACGCGCCATGACATCCGAGGAAAAGAAGGTCATCTTCGCTTCCTCGCTCGGCACCGTGTTCGAATGGTACGATTTTTATCTTTATGGTTCACTGGGCGTCTATATCGGTTACGCCTTCTTCAACTCCTACCCGGAAACGACGCGCAACATCTTCGTGCTGCTCGCCTTCGCGGCAGGCTTCCTGGTGCGTCCGTTCGGCGCGTTGGTGTTCGGCCGTCTCGGCGATCTCGTCGGCCGGAAATATACCTTCCTGATCACCATCCTGATCATGGGTCTCTCCACGTTCATCGTCGGCCTCCTGCCAGGCTCGGCGACGCTCGGCATCGCGGCTCCGATCATCCTGCTCGGCCTGCGCATGCTCCAGGGCCTCGCGCTCGGCGGCGAATATGGCGGTGCGGCGACCTATGTGGCGGAACACGCTCCCCACGGACGTCGAGGCTACTACACGTCCTGGATCCAGACGACGGCGACGGGCGGTCTTTTCCTGTCTCTCGTGATTATCCTGATCATCCAGTCGATGATGTCGGCGGATGATTTCGCCGAATGGGGCTGGCGCATTCCGTTCCTGCTGTCTTCGATCCTTCTCGGTGTCTCGGTCTGGATTCGACTGAAGATGAACGAGTCTCCGGCCTTCAAGAAGATGAAGGAAGAGGGCAAGGGCTCCAAGGCGCCGTTGACCGAGGCTTTCGGCCAGTGGAAGAATGCCAAGATCGCCATCCTCGCCCTCGTCGGCGCGGTGATGGGCCAGGCGGTCGTCTGGTATGCCGGTCAGTTCTATGCGCTGTTCTTCCTGCAGAACGTGTTGAAGGTTCCGCTCAAGGACGCCAATATGATGGTCGCGGTCTCGCTCGCCATCGGCACCGGCTTCTTCGTGGTGTTCGGCTGGCTCTCCGACAAGATCGGCCGCAAGCCCATCATCATGGCGGGCCTGCTGCTCGCGGCGCTGACCTACTTCCCGCTGTTCAAGGCACTGACCTATGCAGCGAACCCGGCGCTCTACAATGCACAGGAGACGATCAAGGCGACCGTTACAGCCGATCCGAAGGATTGCTCGTTCCAATTCAACATGACAGGTACCAGCAAGTTCACCACGTCTTGCGACGTAGCGACGGAATTTCTGGCCAAGAACTCGATCTCCTATGATGTTGTGCCCGCTGCCGCAGGAACGGTTGCGAGCGTGAAGATCGGCGATGCGGTCATTCCGAGCTATGTCAATGCCGGTGACGACGCCAAGGCCAACACGGCGAAGTTCCAGAAGGCTGCCTTCACGGCGCTCAAGACTTCCGGCTACCCGCTGATCCGCGCAGCCGCCCTGGTGCCGGAACCGAAGCTCGCGGCCTATGTGGCGGCGAACCCGGAACTCAACCTGACGGTCGACCAGATCAAGGCGACGAAGCCGGAGACGATGGGTGCCGCCAAGATGATCCGTGACAAGCTGGCAACGGCAGCGGAACTGAACGGTGTAATCGAACTGCCGGTCTACAAGGTGCCGGCCGGCGGCGACTTCAAGATCAATGCCGACCCGGCCCAGACCAACTGGTTCCAGGTCATCGCGATCCTGACGGTTCTCGTGATCTACGTCACCATGGTCTACGGCCCAATCGCGGCACTGCTGGTCGAACTCTTCCCGACCCGCATCCGCTACACCGGCATGTCGCTGCCCTATCACATCGGCAACGGCTGGTTCGGCGGCTTCCTGCCCGCGATCGTCTTCGCGCTCAGTGCCTCGGCCGGCAACATCTACTACGGTCTGTGGTACCCGATCGTGATCGCGTCGGTGACCCTGGTGATCGGCACGCTGTTCCTGCGTGAAACCAAGGATCGCGATATCCACGCCACCTGATCCCTGCGAGCCGGGCAAACTGCCCTCCCTCCCGGCGCAAGCGATTGCGCCGGGTTTTTCTTTGTCGCATTTCAGATGATTTCAGATCAGCTTGGCGAGCTTGCCGTCCTTATGGGAGAACACGAGGCCGTGGCGGGCAAAGACGATCGCCATGAGGAAGGCGAACCACATGCCCCAGCCGAAACCCACCAGCACATCAGACGGATAGTGCGCGCCGACAAAAACTCGCGTGAAGGCGAGGTAGAGGCCGATGATCAGGAACGGCCAGCGGAGCGGCGGGTAGAGCAGGGCAAGCGCTGTCCAAAAGGCACCGTCGGTCGTGGCGTGGCCTGAGGGAAAGCTCTCCAAGGCCGAATCGTGCGCGAAGGGATTGAGCGAAAACAATCCGTGATCGCCGAACATTTCCGGCCGTGGCCGGCCGATGGCGCGCTTGACGAGGTTGGAAATCAGCCCTGATATCGCAACAGAGACAAGCACATAGCTGGCCATGGCGATAGCCTGTGCTCCGAGCCGACGGTGGGCTTTATCACTGGAGAACCGTAGCATCAGAATGCCGGCGATGATGACGATCACCGATCCGGTGATGATCCACCAGGACTTGCCGAGATCGGTGAAGAAGCGCGCCGGCTTCCGCATCCAGTCCGGCCAGGCGTCATACATCGACGCGGCATAAGCATCGAGCAGAAAGTACGCCGCGACCGCGAGGGCCGTGACGACCAGGAGCGGCAACACGACGGGCACCGGACGATGGTCCGGTCTGGTGTCGCGATAGTGCCGCCGCATGGCGGCGAAGGGGCCGGGTTTCTTTTCCACGCCGTGGTCAGTCAAAACGGTCCCTTCCCTTCATTCAGGCTGCGAGCTTTTCGAATTCGGCGAGGATCGCATCGCCCATTTCCGATGTGCCGACCTGGCGTGCGCCTTCGGCCATGATGTCGCCGGTGCGGATGCCCTGGTCGAGAACATTGGCAATCGCCTTTTCGAGACGATCGGCTTCGGCGATCATGTTGAACGAATAGCGCAGGCACATGGCGAAGGAGGCGATCATGGCGATCGGGTTGGCAATGCCCTGGCCGGCAATGTCGGGCGCCGAGCCGTGAACGGGCTCGTACATCGCCTTGCGCTTGCCGGTCTTCGGATCGGGCGCGCCGAGCGAGGCGGACGGAAGCATGCCGAGCGAGCCCGTCAGCATCGAGGCGATGTCGGACAGCATGTCGCCGAACAGGTTGTCGGTGACGATAACGTCGAACTGCTTGGGCCAGCGCACCAGCTGCATGCCGCCCGCGTCGGCCAGCATGTGCTCGAGCTTGACGTCGGAGAATTTTTCCTTGTGGATCGCGGTGACCACCTCGTTCCAGAGGACGCCAGACTTCATGACGTTGCGCTTCTCCATCGAGCAGACCTTGTTGTTGCGGGTCCGGGCGAGTTCGAACGCGACTGCCGAGATGCGCTCGATCTCGAACGTATCATAGACCTGGGTGTCGATGCCGCGCTTCTGGCCGTTGCCGAGGTCGATGATCTCCTTCGGCGAACCGAAATAGACACCGCCGGTCAGTTCGCGGACGATCAGGATGTCGAGGCCTTCGACGATCTCCGGCTTCAGCGAGGAGGCGTTCGCCAGCGCCGGATAGCAGATCGCCGGACGGAGATTGGCAAACAGCGCCAGGTCCTTGCGCAGGCGCAGCAGACCCGCCTCAGGCCGTACATCATATGGCACGCCATCCCATTTCGGGCCGCCGACGGCGCCGAACAGCACCGCATCGGCGTCCATCGCCTTGGCCATATCCTCTTCCGAAATCGCCACGCCATGCGCATCGTAAGCCGAGCCGCCGACCAGGCCTTCATCGGTGGCGAAACCGGCGCCGTATTTCTCGTTCATCAGCGTGATGAACTTGCGGACTTCGGCCATGGTTTCCTTGCCGATGCCGTCACCGGGGAGAAGTAAGAGCTTGCGTGTCGTCATGTTCCTGGCTTTCGTGATGTCGCGGATGATGAAGCTGGCCTCGTTTATCCGTGCATCCGGCTGATTTCAAGCGCATTGGCCGAAAAGCGGTACGGTCGATGTAGCGCTGTCGCGACCACTTTCAACCCTCTTGTCATGAGCGGCGACGCGGAATATAGTTGCTCAATACAACTATATTGGATATGATCATGAGTGCAGCGCTTAGACATGCCGACATCCTTTCCGTCCGCGACGCATCACGAAAGATGGTGCGCGAACTCGGCTTCATGCAGCCGACCTTGGCCGAGACCGACCTCTCGCCTTCGGCTGTACATGCGCTCATCGAGATCGGTGATCGCCAGGAGATGACCGCCAACCAATTGGGCCAGGTGTTGCTGCTGGAGAAATCAACGGTCAGCCGTCTTCTCAGCCGGCTCGTGGAGCGCGGACTGGTGATAGAGGCGCCGAGCCGGGCCGATGGCCGCGCCAAGATCCTGTCGCTGACAGATGCCGGTCGCGCGTTGCTCGGCGATATCGATCGCTTCGCCAACCAGAAAGTCGGCCGCGCGCTGCATACCATGAACGCGCAGTCACGCAACCAGGCCGTCGGCGGGCTTTCCGCCTATGCCACGGCCCTGCGGATGATCCGGGCGGCTCCCGACGATAGGGCGTTGCCGGTGGATATCCATGAGGGCTTCCTGCCCGGCGCTATCGGCCGTATCGCCGAAATGCATGGGCGATATTACGCCCGCGACTGGAACATGAGTTCCTTCTTCGAGGCGCGCGTCGCGTCGGGCGTTGCCGAATTCAGCCAGCGCCTCGACCGGCCGATGAATCGGCTGTGGCTGGCGGTACAGGCCGGCGAGATCGTCGGCTCGCTGGCGATCGACGGCGAGGATCTCGGCGACGGCAGGGCGCATCTGAGATGGGTGATCGTCGACGATAGCCTGCGCGGTTCGGGCACGGGGCGACGATTGCTCGCAAGGGCCATCGAATTCTGCGACGCCTACGGCTTCGACGAAATCCACCTCTGGACCTTCAAGGGGCTGGACGCGGCGCGAAAACTCTATGAGTCTGTTGGCTTCGAAGTGATCGAGGAATGGTCCGGTGAGCAATGGGGCCAGCAATTGACGGAGCAGAGGTTTGTGAGGACGTCCACCACGCGCAAAAAGCCTTTCTCAAAATCTTGATTCATTCGACACCTCGCCTTAGCGATGGGCGGAGTGAGCTAAGGCGAGGTTGATTAGGTAATCCATGGTGCAGGAACTGGTTGGAATCGCTGCTGAAGAGGAAAGGTACGTCTGGCCTTTTCATATGCGTGTCATGCACGGCAACTTCTTGTTCTTGGACGCTGCCTCTGAGCGAGACACCTTCATGTCGTCGCTTCTGAAAGTAGCGAGGGAAATCTCGGATGCACAAATTGAGCGACTTCTAAATTCGGGTGATTGGCGCGACCGTCTTTGCGCCCCTTGGTTCATCGGTCTTACATTCAGGGAACAATTCGTTCCCCGGATAGATAAGCTGCTTAGCCAAGGTGGCCATGGACAGGGATATTGCGTGGCGCTGGCACTCATCGGTACTGACGAGTGTGCGGCTGCTTTGCGTCGCTATCTCGACACTCACCTTCCCATCAACGATCAAGAATTTGATCAGGACTGGGCGCTCGGCGCGCTGGCTCTTTTAGAGGGAGAAGTTCCCGCGGAATACTTGAAGCCCGATTTGTGGAAAATCTGGCGATCGGAAAAGGATCCGATGCCAGGGATCAACAGGTTTGCGAAGATAATCGCTTATCTTCGCAGCTATATTTCGCCGCAAGGCAGTTCGCCAGACGCCTGACGACAGCTGGCTGAACAAGACGCTAAGCCTGAACAGTGCGAAAGTACCGATATATTGCGAGAGGGCTCTCTGCACCGCTCCAGCATATCTCCTTGCCAAGCGTCTGACGACGGTCTAAACCTCGCATCGCTCTAACGGGGTGCCTTCGGTCGAATTCGGCCCGGGGCTGAGAGGTGGTCTCCACCAACCCGCGGAACCTGATCCGGCTCATACCGGCGGAGGGATTAGACGCCTGCGAACCAGCGCCCTATTCCCATGTCTATTGGAAACCAAGGAGGCGCTGATGCGCGGAATTTCGCTTATGCTTGCTGCGGCCATGGCCGTATTTTCACCCGTTCTGGCATTCGCCCAAACGCTGACCATCTACACCTATGAAAGCTTCACCTCCGAATGGGGTCCGGGGCCGAAGGTCAAGACCGCCTTCGAGAAAACCTGCGGCTGCACCGTCGAATATGTGAGCCTCGCCGATGGCGTGGCGCTGCTGACGCGGCTGAAGATGGAAGGCGGTGCGACCAGGGCCGACATCGTGCTCGGCCTCGATACCAACCTGATCGAGGAAGCCAAGGCGACAGGTCTTCTGGCTGAGCACGGGATCGATACATCAGGCGTCAAGGTGCCGGGCGATTTCAGCGACCCCGTCTTCGTGCCTTATGACTACGGCCACTTCGCCGTGATCTATGACACGCAGGTGATCAAGAACCCGCCGAAAAGCCTTGGGGAATTGGTCGATGGCAATCCCGACGAGAAGATCGTCCTCGAGGATCCACGCACGTCCACGCCCGGTCTCGGCTTCATCTACTGGATGCGGGCCGTCTATGGCGACCAGACGCCGGAGGCATGGAAGAAGCTCTCGAAGCGCATCCTGACGGTGACGCCCGGCTGGTCGGAGGCCTATGGCCTGTTCACCAAGGGCGAGGCGCCGATGGTGCTCAGCTACACCACTTCGCCGGCTTACCATATGATCGCGGAGAAGAATGACCGCTATCAGGCGGCGGAATTCTCCGAAGGCCATCCTGTTCAAATCGAAGTCGCGGCGATGACCAAGATGGAGAACGAGCAACTGGCACGCAGCTTCCTGAAATTCATAATCAGTCCGGAATTCCAGGATATCATCCCCGAGAACAACTGGATGATGCCGGTGGCAAAGACCTCGACGCCGCTCAATCCGGTGTTCGACCAGCTTGTGCATCCCCAGATCACGCTGTCGATGACGCCGGGTGAATCCGCAAAGGTTCGCAAGGCGTATGTCGACGAATGGCTGGCGGCGACGAGCGGCAAATGATCGAAGCCACTGGCGAAAGACGGTTCTGGGTCAGTGCGGGTGGCGTGGGGCTAACCCTCCTCGCCGCCTTCTGCCTCGCCGCTTTCGCCATGCTTCTGGCAAGCGCGGCCGCCTCGAGCTGGCCGCCCTTCGCCTATCTCGCGCGAATCTTCGTCTTCACCATCGAGCAGGCCGTGCTTTCGACGCTGCTGTCGGTGCTCTTCGCGCTGCCCCTCGTGCTGGCGATGGCCCGGCGGCCGGATTTTCCCGGGCGAAGGTTCGTGCTCGCGCTGATGATCCTGCCGCTCGGCCTGCCGGTGCTGCCGGCGGTCTTCGGGCTGTTGGAAATCTGGGGACGTACCGGACTGGTCAACGATATCGGTGCCGGGCTAGGCTTCTCTAGCCGGCTTTCGATCTATGGCCTGTCGGGTATCCTGCTCGCCCATGTCTTCTTCAACCTGCCGCTCGCGGCGCGGCTGATGCTGAAGGCGCTGGAGCGCGTACCGCGCGATGAATGGCGGCTGGCCGCCAGCGTTGGGCTCCCCCGTTTTTCGCTGTTTCGCTTCGTGGAAATGCCGGCGCTGGTCAGGGTCGTGCCCGGCATTGCGGGGCTGATCTTCATGCTCTGCGTCACCAGCTTCACCATCATCCTGACCCTCGGCGGCGGACCGCAGAATTCGACATTGGAAGTCGCCATCTATCAGGCGCTGAAATTCGAATTCGATCCGGCGCGCGCGATGATCCTGAGTTTCGCGCAATTTGCCCTGACGGCGGTGATCTTCTGGCTGCTTCGGCTGTTTCCCGATCCCGAGGAAGATCGGCGCGGTGCATCGGGACGACCTTTCCGTCCGGACGCACGGCCGGTCGGTGCGCGGATGGCGGATGGCGTGACGCTCGGCGTCTTTCTCGCCTTCGTCGGTGCGCCCGTCCTGGCAATTGTCGTAGCAGGGCTCGGCTCGAACCTCGCCGGATTGCTCGCAGGCCCAAAATTCTGGCAGGCGCTGCGTACCAGCCTGACGATTGCGCTCTCAGCTGGATTGCTCGCGACCATATTGACGTATGCGATGGCGCGCGCTGAGGCGAGTCTGCCCGATGGACCCCGATCCGGTCCGATCAAGCTTCTGTTCCGCTTTCCGGAATTCATGCTGCTTATTCCACCGCTGGCGTTGGGGTCGGGTTGGTTCCTGATCCTGCTCAGTTTCGGCATGGCGGACGGCGCCGGCCCCATTCTCGTGGTGCTGATCAACATGGGCATGGCATTGCCCTTTGCGGCGCGGATCATTGCGCCGGAACTCACCACGCATCTCAAGCGAACGGCCAGGCTCTCCGCGAGCCTCGGCATTTCAGGGTTTGCGCGGTTCCGGGTCGTGGACTGGCCGGTCATGCGGGCGCCGCTGTTGACCGCATTTTCTTTTGCCGCGGCGCTGTCGTTCGGCGATCTCGGCGCGGTGGCTCTCTTCGGTTCGGATAACTTCATCACGCTGCCCTCGCTGCTTTACGCCAGCCTCGGCAGCTACCGGTCGACGGATGCCGCGGGATTGTCGCTGATCCTTGGTGTGATCTGCTTCCTGCTGACGCTGCCCTCGGTCAGGCTGGAAAGTTCAAGTGCTGGAGACGACGCATGACACCCGAGATCAGGCTCGACAATGTCACGATCGGCTATGAGGGGCGGCGTTTCGTCTATGACCTTGCGCTCTCGGGCGGCGGCATCGTCGCCGTGGCAGGGCCGTCGGGGGCAGGCAAGTCGACGATGTTTCATCTGATCGCCGGCTTCGTCGCGCCGGATGCCGGCAGTGTAGTGCTAGACGGCAGCGACATGATTGGCCGCAGCCCGGGCGAGCGGCCGCTCACTTATATATTCCAGGACCACAATCTCTTCGCGCATCTCGATGTCGCGACCAATATCGCGCTCGGCATATCGCCACGGCTGAAGCTGTCGCCCGAACAATCCCAGGAGATTTCGGAGGCGCTCACCAAAGTCGGGCTCGCCGGCTTCGAAAAGCGCATGCCCCAGGCGCTTTCTGGTGGCGAGAGGCAGCGCGTTGCTTTTGCCCGCGCGCTGGTGCGGCATCGGCCGTTCCTGCTGCTCGATGAGCCCTTTGCGAGCTTGGACGAGGATTTGCGGCAAGCCATGGGCGATCTCGTCGTAGACCTGCAGCGCGAGAGCGGAATGATGGTGCTGATGATCAGCCACGACATCAGGGAAATCACGAGAATCGCCGGCCGCGTGATCGAGATTCGCGATGGCCGGATCGGCTTTTCCGGAAGCCGGGACAAATGGTTGGCGACACGTGGACAGCGACACTGAATTTCGCTTCAAGCCTCAAAAAGGGCGGAATCAAATCCCAGATTCGCCCCGATCTCCGATAATTTGTGCTATGCAAAAAGAGTTGAAATCGGATAATGGTGCCTCGTTGGTGAAGGACCCACCACGATTGAAAAGGACAGGGCTCTGCGCTTTACGCCTTCCATGACCGAAATCAATTCTGCAACGGCCGGTTTGCCCCTTCACAAAAGGGCGCGCACGGCGTTGGCGAGCCGTGTCCTATCGGTGGTTGCGGCCTCGGTGCTGCTTTCAGGTTGTGAGAGCCTTCTCGACACCTATGAGCCAAGCGTCGCCCCGTCCAACAAGCCGCAGATCGTCGACGAGGTCCAGAAGAACGATCCGCGCGCCGAGATGGGCGCGCGCGAGCATCCGCGCATCGTCGCCTCCTATGGCGGCGAATACCGCGATGTGAAGACCGAGCAGCTCGTGGCGCGAATCACCGGCGCACTGACGCAGGTTTCGGAAAACCCGAACCAGTCCTATCGCATCACGATCCTAAATTCCCCGGCGATCAACGCCTTCGCGCTGCCGGGCGGCTATGTCTATGTCACGCGCGGCTTGCTGGCGCTCGCGACCGACGCGTCGGAAGTGGCCGCCGTGCTCAGCCACGAAATGGCGCACGTCACCGCCAATCACGGCATCGAGCGCCAGAGGCAGGAAGAGGCGGCGGTGATCGAAAGCCGCGTCGTGGCCGAGGTTCTCTCGTCGCCGATCGCCGGCAAACAAGCCATTGCCCGGCAGAAGCTGCGGCTCGCGGCCTTTTCCCGCAACCAGGAACTGCAGGCCGATGTGATCGGCGTCCGGATGCTGGGCGAGGCCGGATACGACCCTTACGCGGCCGCGCGTTTCCTCGATGCCATGGGCGCCTATAGCAGGTTCAACGCATCGCTCGCCGATTCCGATCCGAGCATGGACTTCCTGTCGAGCCATCCCTCGACGCCGCAACGCGTCGAACTCGCCCGTCGCCATGCGCGTGCCTTCGGCATGGACGGCAAGGTGGGCGACAAGGGCACGAACTACTTCCTCGACGGCATCGACGGCCTGCTCTATGGCGACAGCCCGCAAGAAGGCTATGTGCGCGGGCAGACCTTCCTGCATGCCAACCTGGCGATCCGCTTCGAGGTGCCGGCCGGTTTCCGCATTGACAACAAGGCCGAAGCCGTCATGGCGACCGGTCCCGGCGATATCGCGGTGCGCTTCGATCTGGTCGATGACAAGGCCGGCGGCAGCCTGACGGATTATATCGGCAGCGGCTGGGTGACCGGGTTGCAGCCCGAGACGATCCGCTCCGGCTTTGTCAACGGCATGCCCGCAGCCACCGCACGCGCCTCCGCCGACCGCTGGGACTTCGACGTGACCGTGGTGCGCAACGGGCAGAAGATCTACCGCTTCCTCACGGCGGTGCCGACTGGCAGGGCCGACGAACTTACGGCGACCGCCTCCAAGCTGCGCACGACCTTCCGGCGCATGAGCCCGGGTGAGGCCGCCAAGCTCAAGCCACTGCGCATACGGGTGGTCACGGTCCAGACGGGCGAGACGGTGCAGACCATGTCCAATCGTATGCTCGGCACGGACCGCAAGGTCGAACTGTTCCGGCTGCTCAACGGCCTGCCGATCGGCGCCAACCTGACGGTTGGTCAGCGCGTGAAGATCGTGGCGGAGTAAGGCCTCCGGCCCGTATTACGTTCTCACAGCTCGCCTCTACTCGTCATCATCCAGATCCTTATAGCCCAAACCATCGGATTCCAGTTCGAAGCGCTTTCCTTCCGGCGCGTGGAGATATCCCAGAATTCCCGGGTCATAGTTGAATATCGTTTCGACGCGATAAACACCGTGCTTGGCGGTGTCATTCATGTATGCTTCATCCTCGTCACCAGCCAGGAACCGCCATCCGGTGTCCAGCTTGTCGATGGGCTCCTCGCGGTACATGTAGCCGACACGAGCCCCGTCGACAGTGATACGATCAGTGGCGATACAACCACCGCCCCACTCAGGCAACTCGACGAACTCAGATATAGGTTTGTAGTTCTTATCGGCCATGCACGCCTCCCGATTGCGCCGATTATTTCACCGACCTGATCATCAGCCAACAAAAAACCCGGCTTTGTGCGAGCCGGGTTTTTGCATGCGGGTTTGCGAAAAGCCTCAAGCGGCCTCTTCGTGTTCCTCTTCCTCCATCTTGCCGGCGCGGCGCGGGCTCTTGGCGAGGTTGGTTTCGACGAGGCGGACGGCTTCGGTCTCGGACATCTTGTTGACGGCAGCGATTTCGCGGGCCATGCGGTCGAGAGCCTGTTCATAGAGCTGACGCTCGGAATAGGACTGTTCCGGCTGGTTCTCGGCGCGGAAGAGGTCGCGGACCACTTCGGCAATGGAAATCAGATCGCCGGAATTGATCTTTGCATCATATTCCTGCGCCCGGCGCGACCACATGGTGCGCTTGATACGGGCCTTACCCTGAACGACCTTGAGCGCGCGCTCGACGAAGTCGGTCTCGGACAGCTTGCGCATGCCAATGCTCACGGCCTTCGCGACCGGAACCTTGAGGCGCATCTTGTCCTTTTCGAAATCGATCACGAAAAGCTCAAGCTTCATGCCTGCAACTTCCTGTTCCTCGATCGCGGTGATCGTGCCGACACCGTGTGCCGGATAAACGATCGATTCACCGGTCTTGAAGCCCTGGCGCGTTGCAGTCTTTTTGATCTGGGTTGTCATGCTTTTCACAAACTCCCTTAACACTCCCGGAATACCGGGTGGCCTCATTGGGCCGGGATGGGGCGGATGCCCGCGATAGTATCTGACTGAAACCTCTAATTTCGTGCAAACAAAACTTAGCTGCGGCGCAAATGAAACCGGCTACCTGACGGGTGCATTTTCAAAAGAACCGCATTTGGGGATCATTGCTTTCGTGATTCAGGACGCTCGGCGCCCCGCTCGGGATCAGTGACGTTGTATCTAGCACAAAAAACCGTGGAAATCAATAATTTGCTTCAAGGGCCGCAAAGCTGCGCCTTGCGACCGTCACAAATGGTAAAGCCCGTTACCTCCACGGTGAACCAAATCGGCGCCTGTCGTTAGAGATTTCTTTACGAAACCTGCGAGGGGCAAACGCCACGCTCGCGGAACTGTTCCGGGCGAAAACGGAATTTCTTGTCCCTGGTTTTGTCAGTCGCCGGAGCCGGGCTTGTCGGAAAAATATTTATCGAACTTGTCCTCGACGCCGTCGAAGTCCTTGGCGTCGGGCGGAGACTCTTTCTTCTGGGTGATGTTGGGCCAGATGGAAGCGAAATCAGCGTTTACTTTCAGCCACTTGTCCAGGCCGGACTCGGTATCGGGCTTGATTGCCTCGGCGGGACATTCGGGCTCGCATACACCGCAATCGATGCATTCGTCCGGATGGATGACGAGGAAGTTCTCGCCCTCATAGAAGCAATCGACGGGGCATACCTCGACGCAGTCGGTGTACTTGCACTTGATGCAGTTGTCGGTCACGACATATGTCATGTGACGCTCCAGAGAATTGTCTTTTGTTCCAACGGCGTCGGGGCCGCCGGTTTGACCCGTCCACTATCGGCTTTGCGTGATGTTGGCAAGCTGAGGAAAGGCCAAAGCGGCATTGCAAAATATGCATTCCTGCAATGCAACATGCATCTTTCATGTGCGACATTCAGTCGCCGCCGAACGAATCCCGTCCCCGCAGCCGATCGAGATCGCGCCGGTCCTTCTTTTCGGGCCGTCCGGCACCGGGAACGCGTTGCGCCTGCTCGAATGGCGTCAGCTTCTCCGGCGGCGGCGACTGGTCTTCGTAGAGGAGCTTTGCTTCCTCGTAGGGACCCCGGCGTTCGCCTGGCGCCTTGACCACCAGAACGTAGGTGCGGCGCTCGACGATCACCTCGAGCCGGTCGTCGATCTTGACCTCGGCGCTCGGCCGGCGGACCTTCTCGCCGTTGACCGAGACATGGCCTGCCTCGATCAGGCCCTGAGCCAGCGTGCGCGACTTGGCGATCCTGGCGAAGAACAGCCATTTATCGATACGCTGCCGGGCCGATGGCGCCTGGTCCATCCTACTTCTTCATCTGTTCCTTCAGGATCGCGAGCTTGGCGAAGGGCGAATCCGGATCGACCGGTTTATCCTTGCGCGGCGGACGCGCCTCGAAGTTCTGGTTCTGCGGCTTTCCGTGACGCTCGGGGCGCGGTCCGCGATCCTGACGATCGCCGTTGCGGTCATTGCGATCGTTGTTGTTGCGCGGACGGTTGTCGTTGCGGTTCTGGCGCGGCTGGTCGGTTTGGCCGCCGGGCTGTCCGGCACGGGCCTCGCGCGGACGGTTGTTGTCCTTGCGCTCCTCATTGCCATTGCCGCGATTGCGGTTCGGCTGCCGGTTTTCGCCGGTGCGCTCCGGCCGGCGTGCGCCGTCGGCGGGTGCTCCACCTTCGCGGCGCTGACCACCCTCACGACGATGGTTGCGATTTTGCTGTTCCGGCTTGCCGCCACCCGGACGCCAGAGCAGGACACGCTTTTCTTCAGGGGTCTCGGTTGCGGCAGCCGCGTCGGTTGATGCTTCCGCAGCAGGTTCAGTTCCGGTCTCGGCGTCGACAACTTCGGCCTTCGGCTCGTCGGCAGGTGTTTCCGCGGCCGCAGTGCCTTCGACACTTGCCTCGGCGGCAACAACGGCGTCTTCCGTGATGGTCTCGGCTTCGGCTGGTGCATCCGTCGATTCGGCAGCGGCTACTTCAACCTTTGCTTCCTCCGTCGCAGTTTCCTCGACCTTGGTTTCCAAGGCCGCGGCACCTTCGACAGCAGCCTCAGCAGCAGAATCAGCGTCTGCGGAAGCAGACTCGGTCGCAACGGTCGCGTCTGCAGTCTCTACAGCGGCTGGAGCAGCCGGCGCGGGCGCCGATGCAGCGAGATGCGCGGAGGCCTCGTCGGCAGTCACGCTGTCGGCGCGGTAGCCGAGGCCCTTGAGAATCTCTTCCATGTCGTCGGCCGTGGCGCCGAGGATCGAAAGCATCGCCGGCGTCGCGATGAAGCGGCGACCGTCATAGGCGCCGTCGGGACGGTTTGCAGCGCCCGGCTTCCATTGCAGAAGCGGGCGGATGAGATCGGCGAGGCGCTCGAGGATATCGATGCGCACGGCGCGCTTGCCGAGGAACCGGAAGCCGGCGAGGCGATAGAAGTTGCGCTCATAGGTATGGTCGGTGACAATCGAGGTCCGTCCGGCGGCGAGTGCGGGGATCAGGTCGCCGTAGCCGGGCTTGTCGAGTGCATCGTTCTTGAGCGCCCAGAGCAGCGTGATCAGTTCGGCGGGCGCCGGCTTCAGCAGTGCCGGCATGAAGACATGGTAGGCGCCGAACCGGATGCCGTATTTGCGCATCGAGGCGCGGCCCTCCTGGTCGAGCGCCTTCACCTCTTCGGTAATGTCGCGACGGAACAGTACGCCGAGATTTTCAGCGATCTGGTAGGCCAGGCCCTTGGCGATGCCCTGTAGATCCTCGGCGCGTGTCAGGTCGTCGAGCGGCTTGAGCACCGTTGCGATATGATGATTGATGAAGCGCTCGATGCGGGCCTGCACATGTTCGCGGGCATGACCCGAAAGCAGCTCATCGGCGAGCAGGACCACGCGCGGACGCATGATGTGATCCGATGGCGTCAGCCGTCCCACAGGTTCGCCGAGCCAACGCACGAGCCCATCGCTCGATAGTGCCAGATCGTTGTTGCCGGCGGCATGCAGGCGTGCTGCACGGGCCTCGAACTCGAGTGCGAGCGCCTTGCTCGCCGCGTTCTCGACCGCCTTCAGGTCCTGTCCGTCGGTACTGCCGACCAGCGTGAACCGGAAACCGGATAGCTGCCCCACATGATGTCCTTCAACAAAGACATCGCCATTCACACTGATTTCCGCTTCAAGCATCGTATTCTCTCTCAGGCGCTTCATGAGCACAGATGTCCTGCGATCAACGAAGCGATTGGTCAACCTCTCATGCAACGCGTCGGACAGTCGGTCCTCTATATCGCGCGTTTTTTCCTGCCAGTGTGCCGGATCTGCAAGCCAGCCCGGCCGGTTGGACACATAGGTCCAAGTCCTGATTTGCGCAATACGCGCTGATAACGTATCGATTTCACCATCGGTCCTGTCGGCCCGGCGAACCTGCTCGGACATGAAGCTTTCATCGACGGCGCCGCGGCGAACGATGTCCTTGTATATCGCCGCCACCAGATCCGAATGCTGGAGCGAGGTGATACGCCGGTAATCCGGAAGCGCGCAAATCTCCCAGAGCTTTTCCACCCTTTCGCGCGACGTGGCAAGCGGCAAAATATCAGGGTAGCGCGACAGATGTTCCAGCGCCTGGAAATCGTCCGAGGGCAATGCCTTGGTCAGGCCAAAAATGCGCGGCGCCGCCTCGAGGCTCGCCTTGAGCGTGGCAAGGGTCGAATAGTCGAGCACCTTGGACCGCCACTGCATGACTTTCACATTGTCGAATTCATGGCTTTCGATGCGCTTGACCAGCTCATCGTCGAAGGGCCGCGTCTGGCCCGTCACGCCGAAAGTGCCATCCCGGAGATGCCGGCCTGCGCGGCCGGCGATCTGGCCGAGTTCGCCGGCATTCAGGTTGCGATACTGGAAGCCATCGTATTTGCGGTCCTGGGCGAAAGCGACATGATCGACATCGAGGTTGAGCCCCATGCCGATGGCGTCGGTCGCGACGATATATTCGACGTCGCCCGCCTGGTAGAGTTCCACCTGCTTGTTGCGGGTGCGCGGCGACAGCGCGCCGATAACGACGGCGGCACCGCCGCGCTGGCGCTTGACCAGTTCGGCGATCGCATAGACCTCGTCGGCCGAGAAGGCGACGATGGCCGAGCGATGCGGCAAGCGGGTGATCTTCTTCGATCCGGCATAGAAGAGCTGCGACAGGCGCGGCCGCTCGACCACGTTGATGCCCGGCAGGACCTTGGTGAGGATCGGCTTCATCGTCGCGGCACCCAGCAGCAGCGTCTCCTCGCGGCCCCGCAGGTGCAGTATGCGATCAGTGAAGACATGGCCGCGTTCGAAATCGCCGGCGAGCTGGACCTCGTCGATGGCGACGAAGGCCGCCTTGGTCTCGTCGGGCATGGCCTCGACGGTGCAGACGGAAAAGCGGGCGTTGGGTGGGGCGATCTTCTCTTCGCCGGTGATCAGCGCGACATTGGCAGCGCCGACCTTGTCGACCAGCCGGCCATAGACTTCGCGTGCCAGAAGCCTGAGAGGCAGGCCGATCACACCCGATGAATGGGCCACCATGCGCTCGATCGCGTAGTGGGTCTTACCGGTATTGGTCGGGCCAAGCACCGCGGTGACGCCGCGGCCGCTCAAGTTCTGGGGATCGGATTTCAAGGGGTCCAGTCCATTTCATGGGAGTCCGGCCAGGCGCCGGACCTTGGAAAGCGGCAATCCATGCATCCGCTTCATTGCAATTGCAAGTCAAAGTCTACCTGGGACGCGTCCAACGGTGCCATTTGTCGCCCGTTCATAATTGATTAATGATAAAAATCAGCACTCTGGCAAGTTTTGGAACACTCTCGGAACGAATCGGCGACGAATCGCTGACTCACTGTCGTTCGGCGTTTGTTCTATACCACATATAGTGTCTTTGGTCCTTCGCTTTGCAATAGGCTGAATCCGTTGGCTTTTCCTGGTCAACTGTCGATCCGCCCGCCGATGGGGGCAAAATATGGCGTCAAACGCCACCTCGAATTATGGTTAATATTTTGTAACTATACAATAAATGGAATCCGGTCCGCGGATTTGGGAGGCGCTCCGGCGCTGCCTGAACCAAAATGGAACGAATCATCGACGAATCACGCTGCGCTGCGGTTTCCCCATACGTTCCATACAACATCTAGTGGTGTAGCAACTGGCTAACCATAAGCGTATGCCGCGCCTCAACCCGCTGGCGCTGAGGCCTTTCCGCGTGCATCATTGGAACCAACTTGTCCTTCAGCGCGTTGATGGCCCGTGCAAATTCAAACACTGAACGGAGCCACGCCATGCTCGGGACCATTTTGATTATCGTGCTCATTCTTCTCCTGATAGGAGCAATCCCGAGCTGGGGTTACAGCCGCGGTTGGGGCTATGGACCGTCGGGCGGTCTTGGACTAGTCTTGATCATCGTCCTCATCCTTGTGCTGATGGGACGGATATAGTGCGCTTCGAAAGGATTAGTTCCATGAAGAATCTGCTTGTCGCATCCCTCCTCATTATACCCTTGGCAATGACCTCGTGCACACGCACGGAAAAGAACGTCACCGTCGGCGCGGCAACCGGCGCTGTCGTAGGTGGCCTGATCGGTGGCAATGTTCGCAGCGCAGCGGTCGGAGCCGTCATTGGCGGCGTCACCATGGCCTTCGTCAGCAAGGCGACGCGTCCCGGCTATTGCATTTATGAGGACAGGCGCGGCCGGCGGCACGAAGCGCGCTGCCGTTAAACCCGACAGTTTCAACTCCTGGGTAGCTTTATAGCGGCGTCGCAAGACGCCGCCTTTTTCAATTATGCACAGTATGATCGGAGCCGGAACGAATCGCTGACGAATCGGAAATGGTACAGGTTTCCCGGTTTGTTCAACGCTATATCTGGTGCGATAACAATATGTTAGCCATATTGCCAAACCGACGGACTTGTCCAAGGGCTTGCGACATATGTTGGGATGACGTCGAGGCGTAGTGGCCGTAACTACTACATATTCTCGATCTTGGTCTGCAGCGCCCGGAGCTGTTCCTTGAGCTCGTCGATATCCTTGGCTTCCGCGGGTTTCTTCGGCTCGGCTTTCGCAGCTGCTCCGCCCGTAGCCCCGAAGGGCGTGAAGACTTCCATCGCCTGGCGGAAAATCTCGGTGTTGCGCTTGATCTGCTCTTCCATCAGTTGCATCGGCACGGACAGATTCTTGGCCAGCGGCGTGTCGCCGAGCGTCTTCGCCATATGCTCGCGAATCTGGCTCTGCTGCTCGCCGAAGGCGTGCATGGATTGCTCGAGATAGGACGGCACGAAGGTCTGCATCTGGTCTCCGTAATAGGAGATCAGCTGGCGCAGGAACGAGATCGGCAGCAGCGTGTTGCCGTTCTTGGATTCCTGCTCGAAAATGATCTGGGTCAGCACGGAATGGGTGATGTCGTCGCCGCTCTTGGCATCCTGCACGGTGAAATCCTCGCCGCGCTTCACCATCTGGGCAAGGTCGTCAAGGGTTACATAAGTGCTGGTCCCGGTGTTGTAGAGGCGCCGGTTCGCATATTTCTTGATGACGGTCTGCCCATCGTGTTTTGCCATCTGTTTCCTCCTGACAGCGCGCAGTTCGTTGACTGCAGTGCGCTCCACTCCCAGCGCATGGTTCAGTCTAAGCGAAAATCATACGGAAATACAATCGATTTGTGCAATGCGGCGATTTTGTGCGATTTTTTTTGCGCAGCAATTTGCACCGCATCATGCATGCTCAACCGCTTGAAATATGCGGGATTCCAAGGAATGCCGGACGGGAACTTGATACGGGCGTGCCACGTCCCGATATCAGCGGCACGATCCCTTTCCATTTGACAGTCCTACGGCCCTTTGCCACTGTCCCAAAAAATCCAAGGAGGAAATGCCATGTCCAGCCCCTCGATCGTCATCGCAAGCGCTGCGCGCACCGCCGTCGGCTCGTTCAACGGTTCGTTTGCCAATACGCCAGCGCACGAACTCGGCATCGCGGTGATCAATGGCGTGCTGAGCCGCGCGGGCGTCGACGCCTCGGAAGTCAACGAAGTCATACTCGGCCAGGTGCTGCAGGCGGGCGAGGGCCAGAACCCGGCGCGTCAGGCTGCGGTCAAGGCGGGCATCCCGATCGAAGCCACCGCCATCGGCATCAACCAGCTCTGCGGCTCGGGCCTGCGCGCCGTGGCACTCGGCATGCAGCAAATCGCCAATGGCGACGCCGACATCATCATTGCCGGCGGTATGGAATCCATGTCGATGGCGCCGCATTGCGCCCACTTGCGCGGCGGCGTGAAGATGGGCGACTTCAAGATGATCGACACGATGATCAAGGACGGCCTGACCGACGCTTTCCACGGCTACCATATGGGCAATACGGCCGAGAACATCGCCCGCCAGTGGCAGCTGACCCGCGAGGAACAGGATACCTTCGCCGTGGCGTCGCAGAACAAGGCCGAGGCCGCCCAGGTCGCGGGCCGCTTCAAGGACGAGATCATTCCCTTCACCGTCAAGGGCCGCAAGGGCGACGTGATCGTCGATGCCGACGAATATATCCGCTATGGCGCGACGCTTGAGGCGATGGCCAAGCTACGCCCGGCCTTCGACAAGGAAGGCACCGTGACCGCCGCCAATGCCTCCGGCCTCAACGACGGCGCCGCGGCCGCGCTGCTGATGACAGAGGCGGAAGCCTCCAAGCGCGGCATTTCGCCGTTGGCCCGCATCGTGTCCTGGGCAACCGCCGGCGTCGATCCGAAGATCATGGGCACCGGCCCGATCCCCGCTTCGCGCAAGGCGCTTGCCAAGGCCGGCTGGTCGATCAATGATCTCGACCTCGTCGAAGCCAACGAAGCCTTCGCCGCACAGGCCTGCGCGGTCAACAAGGATCTCGGCTGGAACCCCGACATCGTCAACGTCAATGGCGGAGCGATCGCGATCGGCCATCCGATCGGCGCATCCGGCGCCCGCGTGCTCAATACGCTTCTGTTCGAAATGAAGCGTCGCGGAGCCAGGAAAGGCCTGGCCACGCTCTGCATCGGCGGCGGCATGGGCATCGCCATGTGCGTCGAAGCCATGTGAACTGCCCGGCACGGGGAATGCGGGGACGAATACGCCTGACATAACAAGAGGAGGAACGATCCATGGGCAGAGTGGCACTTGTGACGGGTGGCACCCGCGGCATTGGCGCAGCGATTGCAGTTGCGCTGAAGGCCGCCGGCTACACCGTAGCCGTCAACTATGCAGGCAACGAGGAGGCTGCGGCGGCCTTCACCAGGGAGCACGACATTCCTGCCTATAAATGGGATGTCTCGAGCTACGAGGCCTGCGAAGCGGGCGTGGCCAAAGTCGCAGCCGACCTCGGCCCGGTGGAAGTCCTGGTCAACAATGCCGGCATCACCCGCGACGGCATGTTTCACAAGATGACGCCCGCCGATTGGAACGCGGTGATCAATACCAACCTCACCGGTCTCTTCAACATGACGCATCCGGTCTGGGGCGGCATGCGTGACCGGTCCTTCGGCCGCATCATCAGCATATCCTCGATCAATGGCCAGAAGGGCCAGATGGGCCAGGTCAACTATTCCGCCGCCAAGGCCGGCGACCTCGGCTTCACCAAGGCGCTTGCGCAGGAGGGTGCAGCCAAGGGCATCACCGTCAACGCGATCTGCCCCGGCTATATCGCCACCGACATGGTCAAGAAGGTACCCGAGAAGGTGATCAACGAGCGGATCATCCCGCACATCCCGGTCGGCCGGCTCGGCGAACCCGAGGAGATCGCCCGCTGCGTGGTGTTCCTCGCATCGGATGAAGCGGGTTTCATCACCGGCTCGACGCTGGCGGCCAATGGCGGCCAGTACATGATTTGACCGCAGGGCGCCTTCTAATCCGGGCCGTCTGAGACAAGGTCGCGGGTGGCGTTGCCGTCCGCTCTCAAAGCCCGATCGCGACGTCCCGGCTGGCGGATTTGATCGACACGGTGAAGCCGGCGATCACATCGACCAGGCTGATCAGCATCAGGATGAAGAAGATCTGGGTCGCCGCACCTTGCACCAGCAGGAATTCCACCAGGAAGACGACGAACAGCGCCATCGAGAAAAGGTGATCGAGCAGCGCCACCGACGAGCGGCGCGTGGCCTTGAAGATTTCCAGGAACAGGATGATGAGGGCGATGACAATGAAAAGGTCGCCGAGCGACATGGTCCAGGTGGCACCGGACATCATGTTGACGCTGGTCACGATGGTTTCCAGCGAGGCCGTGCCGCCGCCGCCAAAGGCGCCGACCATCGCCAGATTGTAGAGAATGAACGGGATCAGCATCAGCGGTATGGCGGCCATCGGTCGGGTTCCTCATGAGTTCAATTTGACGGAAGTCTTAGTATAGATTCCCATCACGACAAAGACGGTATTTGATCGCGATTCATTCGGACAGCAAAAAGGCCGGCATTTCTGCCAGCCCTCATTTTACTCAAGAGCCAGAGGCTCGTAAGATCAGCTGCTTTCCTTCGGCGTCAGAACCTGACGGCCGCGATACATGCCGGTCTTCAGATCGACATGGTGCGGACGGCGCAGTTCGCCGGAATTCTTGTCTTCGACATATGTCGGGGCCTTGAGGCCATCAGCGGAACGGCGCATACCGCGACGCGACGGGCTTGTTTTTCTTTTCGGTACTGCCATTTCGAAACTCCAATCTGAAGCCCGGTAAAACCTCTCTGTCGGCCGGAGTGGCCTCGAGAAAGCTGATCTTTCCGGGAAATTTGCCGGGCTTATACAGAAGGACTCCCGGCTTGACCAGTACCTCCGGCAAAAAATCTTGCGTTTGCGCGATTCGGATGTTGCCGGTGGCTTGATGCCTAAATTTCGTCTTCGGGAACGATCCAGGTCTCCTTGGCGGCATCGGTGGCCCAGGCGATCCAGGCCGGATGCGACTTGACCGCCTTGATATAGGCCAGCGTAACCGGATGCTCCGACAGGATGTAGGAATCGAAACGGGCCACGACAGGCGCGAAGAAGGCATCCACCGCCGTGAATTCGCCGAACAGGAATGGCCCGCCGCTCCTTGAGAGGCTCTTGTGCCAGATCTCCTCGATGCGTTTGATATCGGCCTTCACGTCCTCGCCGACGTCGAGCTTCTTTCGGGGATAGCGCAGGTTCATCGGTGCCGCGTTGCGCAAGGCACGGAAGCCGGTCGCCATTTCCGAGCAATAGGCGCGGGCGAGCGCGCGGTCCTTGCGATCGGCTGGCCAGAGACGCTTGTCGGGCTGGAGTTCGGCCACGTATTCGATGATCGCCAGCGTTTCCCCGATCTTGAGGCCATCGTGTTCCAGCACGGGCACCGTGCCGCTCTCGGAGATCGCCTTGATCGCGGGATTGCCCGCGGGAAAATCGAAGGGGATGACTTCATCCGTGAAATCTATGCCCGCCGCCTTCATGGCGAGCCATGGCCGCATCGACCACGACGAATAATTCTTGTTTCCGACATAAAGCTTGAGCGCTGCCATGGATAATCTCCGTTGAACTTTCGATAGTTCTACGTTTTGGCCGTTCATTTCCACAAATGAATAGATTTGGCGTCAATCATAAAGACATTTGATGTAATCGCCCGATCCGCGCGCCCGGCGCTGGATCACTCCGGCCAGCCGGTTCATGCCGCGCGACGGTTTCGAGGCTACGCGCGTGATCGGATTGGGCAGTGAGACGGCCAACAACGCCGCCTGCTTGCGATTGAGATTCTTCGCCGAAGTCTTGAAATGATGCCGCGCCGCCGCCTCGACGCCATAGATGCCGGGACCCCATTCGGCGATGTTGAGATAGATCTCCATCAGCCGCTTCTTCGACCAGACCGCATCGGCGCCGAGAGCCAGCGGCAGTTCCAGCCCCTTGCGGACAAAGGACCGGCCGTTCCAAAGAAACAGGTTCTTGGCCGTCTGCATGGGAATGGTCGATGCGCCGCGCGTGGATTCACCGTCGAGCGCATCCTCGACCACGCCGCGCAACTGCACGACATCGACGCCGTAATGCGAGCAGTATTGTCCATCCTCGGACATCATGACCGACTGGACGAGGACGGGCGCGATATCCTCGAATTCCACCCATTGGCGGTCATAGCCTTGCAGCGTGACGAGATCCCACAACATGAGGGTCGAAACCGGGCGCACGAAATCCACCGCATAGAGCAGGATCAAGGCAAATGGCAGCAGGGCGATTACGACCAGCCATTTCAGCGCGCGTTTGAGCAGTCGCCGCATCGGCGACTCACCGGTATCGGCAGCCGCGTTCCCGGCAAAATCCGGGATAGCGGATGGCGAAACCAGTACACTCGTGTCGGGTGCGATCTCCAATCAATGCCTCGGCGGTTCCCAGCTAGTCCTGATCGCTGTCATAGACCGCCAGATGCGGCAAGACCAGTATTTTGACCTGGAATTCTTGATTGGTCCAAGGGTTCCGCGGTTGCAAGCGGATTTCGACCATGCCAAAGAGCGTCGTATGCGCGAAGAGGTCTTTCTGGAACGGTTGGGGCAGCACGGAGCGGCAGTACAGGCGCTGCTGGGCGAATTGCTGTCCGGTGACGCCCGTCACAGTGAAACCATCCGGCCCGAGCGGCTGCTGGCCGCCATGCGCCACGGCGTGCTGAATGGCGGCAAGCGGATGCGGCCCGCGCTGGTTATCGAAAGCGCGGGGCTTTTCGGCGGTGACACCGCTGCGGCGTTGCGCGTGGCCGCGGCGCTGGAATGCGTCCACTGCTATTCGTTGATCCATGACGACCTGCCGGCGATGGACGATGACGACCTGCGCCGGGGCCAGCCGACGGTGCACAGGAAATTCGACGAGGCGACCGCCATACTCGCAGGCGATAGCCTGCTGACCTATGCCTTCGATATCATCGCTGCGCCCGAGACCGCTTTGCCGGATGCCACCAAGATCGCGCTGGTTCTCGCCTTGTCGCGTGCGTCGGGCATCGGCGGCATGGCTGGAGGCCAGGCGCTCGATCTCGAAGCAGAGACCCGCGAGCTCGGCGAAGACGAGATCACCCGGCTGCAGGCGATGAAAACGGGAGCGCTGATCCGCTTTGCCTGCGAGGCGGGCGCGCTGGTATCCGGTGCATCGGACGAGGACCGCTGCCGCATGCTGCGTTTCGGCGAGATCGTCGGACTGGCGTTTCAATTGCGGGACGACCTGCTGGATCTCACCGCCGACAGCGCTACGCTCGGAAAGGCAGCCGGCAAGGATGCCGCGCGGGGCAAGAAGACCCTGCCGTCGATCCACGGCGGGCAGTGGACCCAGCACAGGCTTGCAGGTCTGATCGAGGAAGCCACCGCCCTGCTTTCGCCCTATGGCGAAAAAGCAGACATGCTGATCGCGCTCGCATCCTATGTCGCGACGAGGAAAAATTGATGAGCAAGTTCTGGTCGCCCGTCGTCTCGACGTTGAAGCCTTACGTCGCCGGCGAACAGCCGAAGATCGGCAATCTGGTCAAGCTCAATACCAATGAAAACCCCTATGGCCCATCGCCCAAAGCGCTTGCGGCGATAGCGGCCGAGGCTGGCGACAGGCTGAGGCTGTATCCCGATCCGGCTTCGACGAAGCTCAGGACGGCCATTGCCAGGCGGCATGGTGTCGGCATCGAGGAAGTGTTCGTCGGCAACGGTTCCGACGAAGTGCTGGCGCATGCCTTCCAGGCGCTGCTGAAGCATGACAAGCCGCTGCTCTATCCCGATATCACCTACAGTTTTTACCCGGTCTACAGCCTGCTCTACGGGATCGAAGCCGTGGGGGTGCCGCTCGATGAGAACTTCCGTGTCCGGCTTGCCGACTACGACCGGCCCTGCAGCGCGATCATCCTGCCCAATCCCAATGCGCCGACCGGCATCGGCCTGCCGCTCGCCGATATCGAGGCGCTGGTGGCCACCCATCCGGACCAGGTGGTCGTGATCGACGAGGCCTATGTGGATTTCGGCGGCGAGACGGCGATACCGCTGGTCAAAAGTTATCCGAACCTGCTGGTCATCCATACGCTGTCGAAGTCGCGTTCGCTCGCTGGCCTGCGCGTCGGCTTCGCTATCGGCCAGCGGCCCTTGATCGAAGCACTGGAGCGGGTGAAGGACAGCTTCAATTCCTATCCGCTCGACCGTCTGGCCGAAGCCGGCGCCACTGCTGCGATCGAGGACGGGGAATGGTTCGAGAGGACGCGCAGACAAGTCATCGCATCGCGTGATCGTATTACCGGTGGATTGCGTCAGCGCGGCTTCGACGTGCTTCCGTCACAGGCAAATTTCGTCTTCGCCCGCCATCCCGATCGCGATGGCGCCGGCCTCGCCCAGGCCCTGCGTGAGCGATCGATCCTCGTGCGCCACTTCGCCAAGCCGCGCATTTCGGATTTCCTGCGTATTTCGATCGGCACGGAAGCGGAATGCGATCGCCTGATCGAGGCGATCGACGAGATCGTTAGGGCCTGATGACGCAGACGCCGGCCTGCATCTCGCAGGCGTGGTTCGGCTTGAGCGTTTTGACGTCGATGATCGTGGCGGAGGGAGCGCTTCCCGTCACCACGACCTCCGACGAGCCTTCGCCATAGGAATAGGTGCCGACACCGGGTACCGAATAGACATCGACATCGCCGGAATAGGTGTTGCGCTGAGCTACGCGATTGACGGGCAAGCGATACGAGCGGTTGCCATCGACATTGATGATGACGACATTGCCCGTGTTGACGCGATATCTCGCGTAGTAGCGGTTTCTGTGATGCCGATGAAAGCCATTCCTGCGGTCGCGATCGACCCTGAATGATAGCGTGCCGCGTGAGATGCGCCGATTGCCATAGTATCGGTTGCTCGCGTTGACGCTCCTCATCCGAACCGTCCGGCGCGTCTTGAAATGCACGTTCTTCTGATGATTGTGGATGCGGCGCTCGTGGCGGTTGCCCGCCTGCGCATCGGCCACGGCAAAAAACGACAGCATGGCAAGTGCGGCAAGGACATATGCGGTGAGTCTGAACATGGCCGTTCTCCATCATGGAGTCTAAAAGCGCCGAAGCGGGCGCGAATTAACAGAGAGTTAATGAAAATGTCCGCAAAGTCAATGTGTTACGAAATGGCGCAGTCTGCTCTGTGAGCCGCGAGGGGTGGGCCTTGGACATTTGTTCAGGACTTTTTGCTAAGTCCCCGGAATAAAAATCGATTTAAACGAACGCGGCTGTTTTTGAGGGCTTGCGGTGCCGCATTCCGACGATTAAACACCGTTATGACGCAATGCACATAAGCCCCTCGCAATGCATTGCACGCGCCGCTCAGGCGCTATCCTGATTGCCCCTCCGGGAGGTCCAGAAATGGCGAATACGGTCAAGAACCGGCCCTTGTCTCCTCACTTGCAGATCTATCGTCCCATTCCGACAATGATGAGTTCGATCATCCACCGTATCACCGGCATGGGCCTCTATTTCGGCACCGTTCTCGTGGCCTGGTGGCTGATCGCCGCCGCTTCCGGTCCCGAATATTTCGCCTGGGCCAATTGGGTCTTCGGCTCCTGGATCGGCATGATCATCCTGTTCGGCTTTACCTGGGCGCTGGTCCAGCACATGCTCGGCGGTCTGCGCCATCTGATGTGGGATCTCGGCTACGGCTTCGACAAGCATTTCACCACCCGCGTCGCCAAGATCACCTTCGTCGCTTCGCCCGTCATCGCGGTCCTTCTGTGGATCGTCGGCTTCATGGTCCGCTGAGGAGACTGTTCATGGATATGCGCACACCCCTCGGCAAGGTTCGCGGTCTCGGCTCGGCCAAGGAGGGCACCGATCATTTCTGGCGCCAGCGCCTGACTGCTGTCGCCAATGTGCCGTTGATGCTGTTCTTCATCGGCTTCATCATCAAATATCATGGCGCGCCTTATGAAGAAGTCGCGGCTGCCCTCGGCAATCCTGTCGTCGCCGTTGTGATGGGCCTGGTGGTGATCTCGGCGCTGATCCACATGCGCCTCGGCATGCAGGTAGTCATCGAGGACTATATCCACAATGAATTCCAGAAGGTCGCGCTTCTGATGCTCAATACGTTTTTCACCGTCATCGTCGGCGCGCTCTGTCTTTTCGCCGTGCTGAAGACCGGTTTTGCAGGATAATTGACCATGGCATCTCCCTCTTCACCGGCAGCCGGCGGCAAGGCCTACGAATATGTCGACCATTCCTATGACGTTGTGGTGGTCGGCGCCGGCGGTGCTGGTCTTCGCGCCACGCTCGGCATGGCCGAACAGGGCTTCAAGACCGCCTGCATCACCAAGGTTTTCCCGACCCGCTCGCATACGGTCGCTGCCCAAGGCGGCATTGCAGCGTCGCTGCAGAACATGACGCCCGACAGCTGGCAATGGCACATGTACGACACCGTCAAGGGTTCGGACTGGCTCGGCGATGTCGACGCCATGCAGTATCTCGCCATGGAAGCGCCGAAAGCGGTCTATGAGCTCGAGCATTACGGCGTGCCCTTCTCGCGCACCGAGGATGGCCGGATCTACCAGCGCCCGTTCGGCGGCCACATGCAGAATTACGGCGAAGGCCCGCCGGTGCAGCGCACCTGTGCCGCCGCCGACCGCACCGGCCACGCCATCCTGCACACACTCTATGGCCAGTCGCTCAAGCACAATGCAGAATTCTTCGTCGAATATTTTGCTCTCGACCTGATCATGGCTGATGACGGCTGCTGCACCGGCGTCGTCGCCTGGAACCTCGACGACGGCACGATCCATCGCTTCTCGGCAAAGATGGTGGTGCTGGCGACCGGCGGTTATGGCCGCGCCTATTTCTCGGCGACATCGGCGCACACCTGCACCGGCGACGGAAATGGCATGATCGCCCGCGCCGGTCTGCCGCTGCAGGACATGGAGTTCGTGCAGTTCCACCCGACCGGCATCTATGGCGCCGGCTGTCTGATCACCGAGGGCGCGCGCGGCGAAGGCGGCTATCTCGTCAACTCAGAGGGTGAGCGCTTCATGGAGCGCTACGCGCCCAACGCCAAGGATCTCGCCTCGCGTGATGTCGTCTCGCGCTGCATGACGCTCGAGATCCGTGAAGGCCGCGGCGTCGGCAAGGCCAAGGACCACATCTACCTGCATCTCGACCATCTCGACCCGGCCGTGCTCGCCGAGCGCCTGCCGGGGATTTCCGAGAGCGCCAAGATTTTCGCCGGCGTCGACGTGACCCACGAACCAATCCCCGTCCTGCCGACGGTGCATTACAATATGGGCGGCATACCGACCAATTACTGGGGCGAGGTTTTGAATGCCGATGGCGACAATCCCGAGCGCATCGCGCCGGGCCTGATGGCCGTCGGCGAGGCCGGTTGCGCCTCGGTGCATGGCGCCAACCGCCTCGGCTCCAATTCGCTGATCGACCTTGTGGTCTTCGGCCGCGCGGCCGCGATCCGTGCTGGTGAGGTGATCGACCGCGTCGCACCGATCCCGGCGCTGAACCATGCCGCCTGCGACCGGATCATGGACCGCTTCGACAGGCTGCGCCATGCGAATGGCTCGACGCCGACCGCCGTGCTGCGCGAAAAGATGCAGCGCGCCATGCAGGAAGACGCGGCGGTGTTCCGCACTCAGGAATCGCTCGCCAGCGGTTGCCAGCGCATCTCGGAAATCTGGAGCGAACTCAAGGACGTCAAGGTCACCGACCGTTCGATGATCTGGAATTCCGACCTCGTCGAGACGCTGGAACTCGAAAACCTGATGGCCTGCGCCATAACCACCGTCTACGGAGCGGAAGCCCGCAAGGAAAGCCGTGGCAGCCACGCCCGCGAAGATTATGTCGATGGCCCCTTCTCCGGCCGCGACGACGTCAACTGGCGCAAGCATACGCTGAGCTGGGTTTCGCCCGAGGGTGAGGTGAAGCTCGATTATCGGCCGGTGCATACGGAACTGCTGCAGCCGGGGATCGATCCGCACAAGATCGAGCCCAAGGCGCGGGTGTATTGAGGACATGAGCAAAGCCGGCGAACAATATTTCGAACTGGCTGCTACGGCGGAGTCTCCGCGCGTAGCCAAGGACGGACTTTTCGCCTGCCCCTGCTGCGAAACTTATACGCTTACCGAGGCCGCCGCCTGGGAAATCTGTGATATCTGCGGCTGGGAAGACGACCCGGTCCAGGAAGCGCATCCTCAAATGGCGGGCGGCGCAAACGGCGCTTCACTCGAAGAGGCGCGCGAGAACTATCGCCGCAGGATTTCTCGTCAGGCGGCAAGCGGCCACAGAACGGACAGACAAGATGGTTGAACTCACCCTCCCCAAGAACTCCACGATGAGCGAAGGCAAGGTCTGGCCGAAGCCGGATGGTGCCAGGAATGTCCGCGAATACCGCATCTACCGCTGGTCGCCGGATGACGACAAGAACCCGACGATCGATACATACTATATCGATATCGACGATTGCGGCCCGATGGTTCTCGATGGCCTGATCTATATCAAGAACAAGATCGACCCGACGCTGACCTTCCGTCGCTCCTGTCGCGAGGGTATCTGCGGTTCCTGCGCGATGAATATCGACGGCACCAACACGCTCGCCTGCACCAAGGGCATGGACGAGGTGAAGGGCACGGTGAAGATCTATCCGCTGCCGCATTTGCCCGTGGTCAAGGACCTGGTGCCCGATCTCAGCAATTTCTACGCCCAGCATCGGTCTATCGAACCCTGGCTCAAGACCGTCTCGCCGACGCCGGCCAAGGAGTGGAAGCAGAGCCACGAGGATCGCCAGAAGCTCGACGGCCTCTATGAATGCATCCTCTGCGCCTGCTGCTCGACCTCCTGTCCGAGCTACTGGTGGAACGGCGACCGCTATCTCGGCCCCGCCGTGCTGCTGCAGGCCTATCGCTGGCTGATCGACTCCCGCGATGAAGCCAAGGGCGAACGCCTCGACGATCTCGAGGATCCGTTCCGGCTCTATCGCTGCCACACGATCATGAACTGTGCCCAGGCCTGCCCGAAGGGTCTCAACCCCGCCAAGGCGATCGCCGAGATCAAGAAGATGATGGTCGAGCGCCGGGTCTGATGCTCGAAGGATTTTCGCCTGAGGCCGTCAGCGAAGTCCGCAAGAGGCTGGATCACGTTCGCACATCCGGCGTCCGCATCCTGTTCGCCGTTGAAAGCGGCAGCAGGGCATGGGGATTTCCCTCGCCCGACAGCGATTACGATTGCCGCTTCGTCTATGTCAGGCCGGTCGAACATCACCTGAAGCTCAATGCCGATCGCGATGTGATCGAATTTCCGATCGAGGGCGAGATCGATACCGGCGGCTGGGACCTGCGCAAGGCGCTGCTGCTGGCACTGAAGGGCAATGCGACAATCGTCGAATGGGTGAAGTCGCCGCATGTCTACGAGGAGAGGAACGGATTCCGTGAACGGTTTTCCGATTTGCTGGATCGTATCGTCGATCCGCATCTCGTCGCCAGGCACTATTTAGGCCTGCTCAAGCGCTATGACTTTGTCTTTACCGATGATGGGGTGAAACTAAAGAAGCTTTTCTACGCGCTTCGACCGGCATTTTCGCTGAAGTTCATGGAGGAGCACGGTTTCGGCGAACTTCCGCCGATGAATCTCCAGCTTCTCATGCAAAATGTGCGGATTCCTGGGGAGCTTTCGGACCTGATCGCAGTTATGATCGCCGAGAAGAGCATCACGCGGGAAATGGGTACCGGAAAAGCGCCGGCTGCTGTCAGCCGCTTTCTCATTGAGGCGCGGGACCACTATGGAAAGATACTTGAAGCATTCAGTCTGCCCGAACGCGCGCTGGCTGCTGAACGCCACGCTGCCGCCGAGCGGTTCTATATCGACGAAATCAAGGCGCATTACCTCCAGCCAAGTGCCTGAAAGACCGCGTTACGACTTGATTAACCATATGGGCTTACGCTAAATCCGCCATAATTTTCCGGTTCAGGGAATGATTGCCGCAAGGCGGAGTGAAGGAGACAGGGATGCAGGCTTCCAGATTGATCGCGGTTTTTGCTGCGGGTTTGATGCTTGCCGGCTGCGGCACCGACCGTATGGATAGGGTCGACACCACGATGAAGCCCGAGCCGCTCGATGCTCAGCCCGTGGCGCCCGTCGAAACCGGGCAGTTGCCCGATCCCACGACGGATACGGCGCAGTTCCCGCAGAAGCCGGCCAACGATCCGAACGCCGCACTGCAGGGCGACCAGATGGCGGCGACCGCGCTCGACGTCAAGAAGGAGAACATGGTCGGCAGCTGGAAGGTCAGCGCCGCCGGTGCCAATTGCCAGATGTTCCTGACGCTGACCAATCTCGGCTCCGGTTCGCGCGGCGGTACGCGGGGCTGCGGCAATGAACTGGCGCTGATGAACTCCTGGGAAGTCACCGGCAAGCAGATCGTGATCAAGGATCGCGCCGGCAACCAGGTCGCCACCTTCTACAAGACCGGCGAGAACAAGTTCGACGGACGAAGCAACACCGGAACGCCGATCGTCCTTTCCCGCTAAGACAGGCCTTCCCTGATGCAGGCGCCGCCCGACTATTCATGCAGTGTCGTCGAGCGGCTGGAAGTCCTGGCGGCAGACGGCACCCTTGAACGCGACCCCCAGCAGATCATGGTCGCCAAACGGCTTGACGGCGTTCTGTCCGCTCTCAAGGCGCGCGCCCCGGCCAGCAAGTCCTCGGCACTGGGCTGGTTGTTCGCTGCCAAGCGCAAGACCGACAATCCCGTTCACGGACTTTATATCCATGGCAGCGTCGGCCGCGGCAAGACCATGCTGATGGACATGATGTATGAGCTGGCGCCGGTCGCGAAGAAACGCCGCGCCCATTTCCATGAATTCATGGCCGATGTGCATGCCCGCATCCATGCCCACCGTCAGAAGCTGAAGAACGGCGAGACCCGCCAGGCCGATCCGGTGCCGCCGGTCGCCGCCGCGCTCCACGACGAGGCGGTGCTGCTCTGCTTCGATGAATTCACCGTCACCGACATCGCCGATGCGATGATCCTGTCGCGGCTGTTCACCGAACTCTTCCAGCGCGGTTCGGTGCTCGTGGCGACCTCCAATGTCCAGCCTGACAATCTCTATATGGATGGCCTCAACCGCCAGCTTTTCCTGCCCTTCGTGACACTGCTCAAGCAATATACGGATGTCGTCTCTCTCGATTCCCGCACCGATTACCGGCTTGAAAAGACCAGGAGCCTGCCGGTCTGGCTCACGCCGCTCGGCCCAGAGACCGATGCCGAGATCGAGGCCGCCTGGCATCGGGTCATTGATGGTATTGTCCCAAGGGCCGAGTATATCGAGATCAAGGGTCGCGAAGTGCCCGTGCCGAAAGCAGCCCTGGGCACCGCGCGATTCAGCTTCCACGACCTTTGTGAAAAACCGCTCGGCGCAGCGGATTACCTTGCCATTGCGCACCGCTACCGCACTGTCTTCATCGAGCACATACCGGTACTTGCGCCCGAAAAACGGAATGAAACCAAGCGTTTCATCAATCTTGTCGATACGCTCTACGATAGCCATGTCCGCCTCATCGCTTCAGCGGAGGCCATGCCGGAGGATTTGCTGCCGGTCAGAAAGGGTACCGTCGGCTTTGAATTCGACCGGACCGTTTCGCGGCTCTTCGAAATGCGAAGCCAGGATTACATCGAATCCTGCCCCTGATAGGCCATCAGTAATACAAACTCATGACCGCGATTGACGTTTACGTAAGATAATTTATATCTAACCGATTGAAATTGCTCAGCACAAAATAATGCGTTGACTTTTTTGCTTTTGGGTTTAAGCCGATTGCCCAAAGGCGACAGGTCTTTGTCAGCCGCCGCCTCGAAAGGTCTAACAGGAACGAAGGACGTATTCCATGGCGCGTAAGAAAATCGCTCTTATCGGCTCAGGCATGATTGGCGGCACGCTTGCTCATCTCGCCGGCATGAAGGAGCTGGGCGATATCGTACTTTTCGACATTGCTGACGGCATCCCGCAGGGCAAGGGCCTCGATATCGCGGAATCCTCGCCGGTCGATGGCTTCAACGCCAATTATTCCGGCGCGAGCGACTACTCGGCAATTGAAGGTGCGGATGTCTGCATCGTCACCGCCGGCGTGCCGCGCAAGCCGGGCATGAGCCGCGACGATCTTCTCGGCATCAACCTCAAGGTCATGGAACAGGTCGGCGCCGGCATCAAGAAATATGCCCCCAACGCCTTCGTCATCTGCATCACCAACCCGCTCGACGCCATGGTCTGGGCGCTGCAGAAGTTCTCGGGTCTCCCGAAGAACATGGTGGTCGGCATGGCCGGCGTGCTCGATAGCGCCCGTTTCCGTTATTTCCTGGCGCAGGAATTCAACGTTTCGGTCGAGGATGTCACTGGTTTCGTGCTCGGCGGCCATGGCGACACGATGGTGCCGCTCGCCCGCTACTCGACCGTCGGCGGCATTCCGCTTCCGGACCTCGTCAAGATGGGCTGGTGCTCGAAGGAGCGGCTCGAAGAGATCATCCAGCGCACCCGCGATGGCGGCGCCGAAATCGTCGGCCTGCTCAAGACCGGCTCGGCCTATTATGCGCCTGCCGCGTCGGCGATCATGATGGCGGAATCCTTCCTCAAGGACAAGAAGCGCGTCGTTCCCTGCGCGGCCTACCTCAGCGGCCAGTATGGCGTGAAGGACATGTATGTCGGCGTCCCGACCGTCATCGGTCAGGGCGGTATCGAACGCATCATCGAAATCGACCTCAACGGACCTGAAAAGGCTGCCTTCGACAAATCCGTCGCGGCTGTCGCCGGTCTTTGCGAAGCCTGCATCAATATCGCTCCCGCCCTGAAGTAAGCTGTTCCCAAGGACATCTCCCATGAACATTCATGAATACCAGGGCAAGGCATTGCTCAAGAGCTACGGCGCGCCGGTCGCCGAAGGCGTGGCGATCTTCTCCGCCGACGAAGCGGCTGACGCTGCCAGGAAGCTCCTCGGCCCGCTTTATGTGGTCAAGAGCCAGATCCATGCCGGCGGCCGTGGCAAAGGCAAGTTCAAGGAACTCGGCCCCGATGCCAAGGGCGGCGTGCGCCTTGCCAAATCGGTGGATGAAGTCGTTTCAAACGCCAAGGAAATGCTGGGCAACACGCTTGTCACCAAGCAGACGGGTCCATCCGGCAAGCAGGTCAACCGCCTCTATATCGAGGACGGCGCCGATATCGATCGCGAACTCTATCTCTCGATCCTCGTCGACCGCGCCGTCGGCCGCGTCGCTTTCGTCGTCTCGACCGAAGGCGGCATGGATATCGAGGCGGTCGCCCACGACACGCCGGAAAAGATCATCAATGTCGATATCGATCCGGTGAAGGGCGTCACCGCTGAAAACCTTGGCGAATTGACCTCGGCGCTTAAGCTCGAAGGCGAAGCCAAGGCCGATGCAGAAAAACTCTTCCCGATCCTCTACAAGGCGTTCACCGAGAAGGACATGAGCCTGCTCGAGGTGAACCCGCTGATCGTGATGAAGAACGGCCGCATGCGGGTGCTGGATGCCAAGGTATCCTTCGACAACAATGCCTCGTTCCGCCATCCGGAACTGCAGGAGTTCCGCGACCTCACCGAAGAGGACGCCAAGGAAATCGAGGCGTCGAAATACGATCTCGCCTATGTCGCCCTCGACGGCAATATCGGCTGCATGGTCAACGGCGCCGGTCTCGCGATGGCGACCATGGACATCATCAAGCTCTACGGCGCCGAGCCCGCCAACTTCCTCGATGTCGGCGGCGGTGCCTCCAAGGAAAAGGTGACGGCAGCCTTCAAGATCATCACCGCCGATCCGGCCGTGAAGGGCATCCTGGTCAATATCTTCGGCGGCATCATGAAATGCGATGTCATCGCCGAAGGCGTGATCGCGGCGGTCAAGGAAGTCGGCCTCCAGGTTCCGCTCGTCGTGCGCCTCGAAGGGACCAATGTCGAACTCGGCAAGAAGATCATCAACGAGAGCGGGCTGAACGTGATTTCGGCCGACGATCTCGACGATGCCGCCCAGAAGATCGTCAAGGCCGTGAAGGGCTGAGGCGATGGCCGCCGACCTGATCGATCGACTTATCGGCGTGTTGCCGTTGTTGGCATTTTTTGTTTTTTACGTCTTGTGGCTTCGCAAGGCGAATGCCCGGTCGGTCGAGGTCATGCGGATCAACAATGCGCTCCTCGAGGCCAACCTCGACATGGTCAAAAGGCTTCGAAATATCGAAGTTCTGCTCGAAAAAGATAGGCAAGTTTGATGTCAATTCTGATTAACAAAGACACGAAGATCCTGGTCCAGGGCCTGACCGGCAATACCGGCACGTTCCATACCGAACAGGCGCTGGCCTATCACGGCACCAAGATGGTCGGCGGCACGCATCCCAAGAAGGGTGGCGAGACGTGGGAAGGCGCCGGCGGCGAAAAACTGCCGATCTTCGCGTCGGTCGCGGAAGGCAAGGCGAAGACCGGCGCCAATGCGTCAGTCATCTACGTTCCGCCGGCGGGTGCCGCAGGCGCCATCATCGAGGCGATCGAGGCCGAGATCCCGTTGATCGTCTGCATCACCGAAGGCATTCCGGTGGCCGACATGATCAAGGTCAAGGCCCGGCTCGACAGGTCGAAATCGCGCCTGATCGGACCGAACTGCCCCGGCGTCATGACGCCGGATGAGTGCAAGATCGGCATCATGCCCGGCAACATCTTCAAGAAGGGCTCGGTGGGGGTTCTCTCCCGCTCGGGAACACTGACATATGAGGCGGTGTTCCAGACCACCAATGAAGGCCTCGGCCAGACCACGGCCGTCGGCATCGGCGGCGACCCGGTCAAGGGCACCGAATTCATCGACATCCTCGAAATGTTCCTCGCCGACGACGCCACCAAGTCGATCATCATGATCGGCGAGATCGGCGGTTCGGCCGAGGAAGACGCGGCGCAGTTCATCAAGGATGAAGCCAGGAAGGGCCGGGCCAAGCCGATGGTCGGTTTCATCGCCGGCCGTACCGCGCCTCCGGGCCGCACGATGGGCCATGCCGGCGCCGTGATTTCCGGCGGTAAGGGCGGCGCGGAAGACAAGATCGCGGCCATGGAATCGGCCGGCATAAGGGTATCGCCCTCGCCGGCGCGCCTCGGAAAAACCTTGGTCGAAGTGCTCAAGGGTTGACGACGGGCGGCATCGTGCCGCCCTCGCTATCAGCGGGCAAGCAGCCCGCATGTGACAAAGCAGGAGGCGGAGCAGGCGCTCCGCGATTGAAAAATGGCAGTTGAGAACGCCAACCAGCAGTTCGCCGCGACATCGTTCCTCGATGGCGCAAATGCCCCGTATATCGAGCAGCTTCACGCCCGCTACCAGGAGAACCCCGCCTCGGTGACCGAGGAGTGGCAGCAGTTCTTCGCGGCGCTCGCCGATGCGCCCGCCGATATCAGCAAGGCGGCCAAGGGTGCCTCCTGGGCGAAGAAGCACTGGCCGGTGCCGCTCAACGGCGAACTGGTCAGCGCGCTGGATGGCGACTGGCCGGTGGTCGAAAAGGCCGTCACCAAAAAGCTCGAAGCCAAGGCCGTGGCGGAAGCGCCCGCCAAGGCGCTCGACCCGCAAGAGATCGAGCGTGCCGCGCGCGATTCTGTCCGCGCCATCATGATGATCCGTGCCTACCGCATGCGCGGCCACCTGCACGCCAATCTCGATCCGCTCGGCATCGCGGCTCCGGTCGACGACTTCAACGAACTGTCACCGGAGAATTACGGCTTCACCGCCGCCGATTACGACCGCAAGATCTTCATCGATAACGTGCTCGGCCTGGAATACGCGACCGTGCGCGAGATGATCGATATTCTCAAGCGCACCTATTGCTCGACCATCGGCGTCGAGTTCATGCATATCTCCGATCCAGAGATCAAGGGCTGGATCCAGGCGCGCATCGAAGGCCCTGATAAGGGCGTCGAGTTCAGCCCCGAGGGCAAGAAGGCAATCCTGCAGAAGCTGATCGAAGCGGAAGGCTTCGAATCCTTCATCGACGTCAAGTACAAGGGCACCAAGCGGTTCGGCCTCGACGGCGGCGAGGCGCTGGTTCCGGCGCTCGAGCAGATCATCAAGCGCGGCGGTTCCGAAGGCCTCCTGGAGGTCGTGCTCGGCATGGCCCATCGCGGCCGCCTCAACGTGCTGACAAACGTGATGCAGAAGCCGCACCGCGCCGTCTTCCACGAATTCAAGGGCGGCTCCTATGCGCCCGACGACGTCGAAGGCTCGGGCGACGTGAAATATCATCTCGGCGCATCTTCGGATCGCGAGTTCGATGGCAACAAGGTGCATCTGTCGCTAACCGCGAACCCGTCGCATCTCGAAATCGTCGACCCGGTCGTCATGGGCAAGGCCCGCGCCAAGCAGGACCAGCTTGCCAAGGTCTGGGACGACGACATCATTCCGCTGCGCGAGCGCGTCAAGGTCCTGCCGCTTCTGCTGCACGGCGATGCGGCCTTTGCCGGCCAGGGCGTGATTGCCGAAATCCTCGGCCTCTCCGGCCTGCGCGGCCATCGCGTCGCCGGCACCATGCATTTCATCATCAACAACCAGATCGGCTTCACCACCAATCCGGCCTTCTCGCGCTCGTCGCCTTACCCGTCCGACGTCGCCAAGATGATCGAGGCGCCGATCTTCCACGTCAATGGCGACGATCCGGAGGCCGTGGTCTATGCGGCCAAGATCGCCACCGAATTCCGCATGAAGTTCTACAAGCCCGTCGTCATCGACATGTTCTGCTATCGCCGTTACGGCCATAACGAAGGCGACGAGCCGAGCTTCACGCAGCCGAAGATGTACAAGGTTATCCGTGCCCACAAGACGGTCTCGACGCTCTATGCCGAGCGGCTGATCGCCGAAGGTCAGATGAGCCAGGGCGATTTCGAGCAGATGAAGGCCGATTGGCGCGCCCATCTCGAGGCCGAATACGAGGCCGGCCAGAACTACAAGCCCAACAAGGCCGATTGGCTCGACGGCGTGTGGTCCGGCATGAAGATCGCCGACAATGCCGATGAGCAGCGCCGCGGCAAGACCGCGATGCCGATGAAGCTGCTCAAGGAAATCGGCAAGAAGCTGTCCGAAATCCCGGCGGGCTTCAACGCCCACAAGACCATCCAGCGCTTCATGGAAAACCGGGCGCAGATGATCGATACCGGCCAGGGCATCGATTGGGCCATGGGCGAAGCGCTGGCTTTCGGCGCGCTCTGCGTCGACGGCCACAAGATCCGCCTGTCCGGCCAGGATTGCGAACGCGGCACCTTCTCGCAGCGCCACTCGGTGCTCTATGACCAGGAGACCGAACAGCGCTATATCCCGCTCGCCAACCTGTCGCCCACGCAGGCCCGGTTCGAGGTCATCAATTCGATGCTTTCGGAAGAGGCCGTGCTGGGTTTCGAATACGGTTACTCGCTGGCGCGGCCGAATGCGCTGACGCTCTGGGAAGCGCAGTTCGGCGATTTTGCCAATGGCGCCCAGGTCGTGTTCGACCAGTTCATCTCGTCGGGCGAACGCAAGTGGCTCCGCATGTCGGGCCTCGTCTGCCTGCTGCCGCATGGCTATGAGGGCCAGGGTCCGGAACATTCGTCGGCCCGTCTCGAGCGCTTCCTGCAGCTTTGTGCCGAAGACAATATGCAGGTCGTGCACCCCACGACGCCGGCTAATTATTTCCATGCCCTGCGCCGGCAGATGAAGCGTGACTTTCGCAAGCCGCTCATTGTCATGACTCCGAAGTCGCTGCTGCGCCACAAGCGCGCAACATCGTCGCTATCCGAGATGGCCGGCGAGAGCTCGTTCCATCGCCTGCTTTGGGACGATGCCGAGGTGATCAAGGACGGCCCGATCAAGCTGCAGAAGGACGCCAAGATCCGCCGCGTCGTCATGTGCTCCGGCAAGGTCTACTTCGACCTTCTCGAAGAGCGCGAGAAGCGCGGCATCGACGACATCTATCTGCTGCGCGTCGAGCAGCTCTATCCTTTCCCGGCCAAGGCGCTGATCAACGAACTCAGCCGCTTCCGTGGCGCGGAAATGGTGTGGTGCCAGGAAGAGCCCAAGAACATGGGTGCCTGGGCCTTCATCGATCCTTATCTGGAATGGGTGCTGGCGCATATCGATGCCAAATATCAGCGCGTGCGCTATACGGGACGGCCTGCGGCCGCTTCGCCGGCGACGGGCCTGATGTCGAAGCATCTGCAGCAGCTCGCCGCCTTCCTCGAAGACGCGCTCGGCAGCTGACACGACCGGTGACGAACGACCAAACGCAATTCAAATTCAGGACTTCAGACATGGCTACCGAAATCCGCGTCCCCACACTCGGCGAATCCGTCAGCGAAGCCACGGTTGGCACCTGGTTCAAGAAGGTGGGGGATGCCGTCAAGGTCGACGAAATCCTCTGTGAGCTCGAAACCGACAAGGTGACGGTGGAAGTGCCGGCGCCCAAGGCGGGCACGCTCAGCGAGATCGTCGCCAATGCCGGCGATACGGTCGCTCCGGGCGGGTTGCTCGGCCAGATCGCCGAAGGTGCTGGTGCTGAGGCCGCTCCTGTCGCCAAGCCAGCCGAACCCGCGAAGGCGGAAGCCCCTGCCAAAGCTGAACCGGCTCCGGCTGCGACACCTGCCCCGGCACCAGCCAGTGCAATGCCCCCCGCGCCGTCCGCAGCCAAGATGATGGCCGATACCGGCGTCGCGCAATCCGATGTCGAAGGCTCCGGCAAGCGCGGCCAGATCCTCAAGGAAGATGTGCTTGCGGCTATCGCCAAGGGTCCGATGGCGCCTGCCGCTGTTGTTGCGGCACCTGCCGCCGCCCGCGCTGCTTCGCCGGCTAACGATCAGGCGCGCGAGGAACGCGTGAAGATGACGCGCCTGCGCCAGACGATCGCCCGGCGCCTCAAGGATGCGCAGAACTCGGCCGCCATGCTGACGACCTATAACGAGGTCGATATGTCCGCCGTGATGGAGATGCGCAACAAGTACAAGGAGCTGTTCGAGAAGAAGCACGGCGTCAAGCTCGGCTTCATGGGCTTCTTCACCAAGGCGGTGACGCACGCGCTGAAGGAAATTCCCTCGGTCAATGCCGAGATCGACGGCACCGACATCATCTTCAAGAACTATGCCCATATCGGCGTCGCCGTCGGCACCGACAAGGGCCTTGTCGTGCCCGTCGTGCGCGATGCAGACCAGATGTCGATCGCCGAAATCGAGAAGGATATCGGCCGCCTCGGCAAGCTCGCCCGCGATGGCGCGCTTTCGATGGCCGACATGCAGGGCGGCACCTTCACCATCTCGAATGGCGGTGTCTACGGTTCGCTGATGTCCTCGCCGATCCTCAATGCGCCGCAATCGGGCATTCTCGGCATGCACAAGATCCAGGAGCGCCCGGTCGTGGTCGCGGGCCAGATCGTGATCCGGCCGATGATGTATCTGGCGCTCAGCTACGATCACCGCATCGTCGATGGCAAGGAAGCGGTGACCTTCCTCGTCCGCGTCAAGGAAAGCCTGGAAGATCCCGAACGGCTGGTTCTGGATCTCTGAGATCCGATCGAGGGACACGCGATGGCGGCAGGCTTCTTGTCATTTCCCGTGCTTGCCGCACTCAGTGTGCTGCTGATGTTCCACGTCATCTTGCAGTCGAGTCTCGCCTATCGTGACGTTGGGCGCGAGTGGAATGCGGGTCCGAGGGATGCCACGCCTGCACCACTTGGCGAACTGGCCGGACGGGCAGCACGCGCTTCGGCAAATTTTCGCGAGACCTATCCGGGTTTCGTGGTTCTGGTCCTGGCGCTTGCGGCTGGCGGAGACAGCAGCGGCATCGGATTTGCCGGCACGCTGGTGTGGTTCGTCGCGCGGATCATCTATATCCCGCTCTATCTCGGCGGTGTGCCCTATATCCGTTCGTACGTCTGGTTGGTCGGCGCCAGCGGTCTGGCCATGATGTTATCAGGCGTGCTTTATTCGGCATATTCAACCTGACGGAGCCAAGATGCCGAACATCAAACTAGCGCTGGCTCTGGCACTGCTCCCCTCGCTCGCTTTCGCGGCCGAATGCAAGCAGGAACACGCCATCTATGCCGATCGCGACGGCGCCTATGAACTGACCTTCGAAGCCGTCGATTCCGAAGCCGCGTCGTCGTCCTATCGCTTCTCGATGGCCGTGAAGAATACCGACGTGAAGCTCGAAGGCTTCGTGATGGGCTCGGAGCCCGTCGATCGGCCGAACGGCATCCTGTTCCACAATTGCCCGGAGGGCGACGTCACGGGCGACGACCTCGCCAAATGCACGGTCTGGCAAGGCGTGATCTATGCCAGCGCCGAGGGCAAAATCGCGCTCCTGCCGCCGACCGGGTCGGTGGCTGCGGCGGAAATCCTGCTGCCGGGCTTCGGCCCGGCGCTCCGCGATTCCACCGCCTGGGGCGCCAAGATGGCGAGCGTTGTGCCGTGGGACGTATTGACCTTCAAGGGATGCAAGTCATGAGCGGCAAGGTTCTGCTGGTCACCGGCGGCAGCCGGGGCATTGGCGCCAGCATCTGCCAAAAGGCCGCCGCCGCCGGCTGGCAGGTGATGATCAATTACGTCAGCAATGCCAATGCGGCGCGCACGCTTGCCGACGAAATCCGCACGAATGGCGGCGCTGCTGAGATCGTCCGGGGCGATGCCGGGACGGAAGAGGGCATCGCCGCGATCTTTGCCGCCGTCGATGAAAAATTCGGACGGCTCGACGGCTTCGTCAACAATGCCGGCGTCGTCGATCATTATTCCGAGGTCGCGGATTATTCCTGGACCCGGCTCGAGCGGATGTTCGCGATCAACAGCATCGGCGCGATCTTTGCCGCCGGCGCTGCCGTCAAGCGCATGTCCACGGCACGCGGCGGCCAGGGCGGTGTCATCATCAACATCTCGTCCATGGCCGCCGTCATCGGCTCGCCGGGGCAATATGTCGATTACGCCGCTTCCAAAGGCGCGATCGACGCGTTCACCGTCGGGCTTTCGAAGGAAGTCGCCATGCAGGGCATCCGCGTCAACGGGATCCGGCCCGGCATCATCGACACCGACATCCATGCCTCCGGCGGCATTCCGGATCGTGCAAGCCAGCTCGCCCACCTGATACCCGTGCAGCGGCCCGGTCATCCCGACGAGATTGCCGACGCCGTGCTGTTTCTACTTTCCGAACAGGCCACCTATATTACCGGGGCCATCTTGAATGTGAGCGGCGGCCGCTGACCGCCATTAAGGGATCTGCCATGTCTTACGATGTTGTTGTTATCGGAACCGGCCCCGGCGGCTATGTGGCGGCGATCAAGGCGGCACAGCTTGGCTTGAAGGTCGCGGTCATCGACAAGCGCGCGACGCCGGGCGGCACATGCCTCAATATCGGCTGCATTCCCTCCAAGGCGCTGCTGCATGCCTCGGAGGTCTATGCCCATGCCAGCCATGGCATGGAGAGCCTCGGCGTCGAACTCTCGGGCGTGAAGCTGAACCTCGAAAAGATGCTGGCGCACAAGGATGCGACGGTGAAATCGAATGTCGAGGGCGTCGCCTTCCTGTTCAAGAAGAACAAGATCGAATGGTTTCAGGGCACGGGCAAAATCGTTGCGGCCGGCAAGGTTTCGGTGACGTCGGATAACGGCGAGGCCAAGGAACTCGAGACCAGGAACATCATCATCGCCACCGGTTCCGATGTCGCGGGCATTCCCGGCGTCTCGGTCGAGATCGACGAGAAGGTGATCATCTCGTCGACCGGTGCGCTGGTGCTGGATAAGGTGCCGGAAACGATGGTCGTTGTCGGCGGCGGTGTCATCGGGCTCGAACTCGGCTCGGTCTGGAAGCGGCTCGGCGCCAAGGTCACGGTCGTCGAATTTCTCGACCAGATCCTCGGCGGCATGGATGGCGAGGTTTCTAAGCAGTTTGCCCGCATGCTGACCAAGCAGGGCATGGAACTCAAGCTCGGCGCCAAGGTGACCAATGTCGAAAAGACCGGCAAGGGCGCCAAGGTGACATTTGAACCAGTGAAGGGCGGTGAGGCCCAGTCGATCGAGGCCGATGTCGTGCTGATCGCCACCGGTCGCAAGCCCTATACCGAAGGCCTCGGCCTCGATGCCGTGGGCGTAGCGCTCGATAACAGGGGCCGGGTGGAAATCGACGGCAGCTACCGTACCAATGTCGCGGGCATCTATGCGATCGGCGACGTGGTCAAGGGTCCGATGCTGGCCCACAAGGCCGAGGACGAGGGTGTTGCCGTGGCCGAAATCATCGCCGGCCAGCACGGCCATGTGAATTATGATGCCATACCCAGCGTCGTCTATACCCAGCCGGAAGTGGCAACGGTCGGCAAGACCGAGGAAGAACTCAAGAAGGCCGGCATCGCCTACAAAGTGGGAAAATTCCCCTTCACCGCCAATGGTCGCGCCCGCGCCATGGAGGCGACCGAGGGCTTCGTGAAAATCCTCGCCGACGCCACGACCGACCGCATGCTCGGCGCCCATATCGTCGGCTTCGGCGCCGGCGAGATGATCCACGAAGCAACGGTGCTGATGGAATTCGGCGGCTCGTCGGAAGATCTCGGCCGCACCACGCATGCGCATCCGACGATGTCGGAAGCCGTGAAGGAAGCCGCCTTGGCGACGTTCTTCAAGCCGATCCATTTGTAGCAATTGACAGAAGGGCCGGCGGCGGCCGGCCAATGCTTCTTCCCTTGGGAGAGAAGATGCCTCGTGGCTCTGCGCGGCGCAATTGAAAAAATCTGCGAATTGATCTGGGCGAAGGGAACGAATCGTGTTCAACTTCGTTCATCGATAAGCGGCCGTCATGACGATCGCGTCTCCCAGCAAGCGGCCGCGGGAGAGTACCATGCGGGCGAATGAAAACGACGTTTTTGACCTCTTTTCAAAAACTTACATAAGTGGTGCACAGGAAAAACTGAGTTTACAGGAATACCTCCTCGCGTGTCGCGATGACAAAAGCATGTATGCGACGGCGCAGGAGAGGATGGTCCAAGCCATCGGCGACCCTGAACTGATCGATACCAGTGCCGATGAACGTCTTGGGCGGATTTTTTCCAACCGTACCATCAAGGTCTACCCCACCTTCGCGGACTTCCATGGCATGGAAGATACGATTGAACGGATCGTGGGCTATTTCAGATATGCCGCACAGGGGCTCGAGGAACGCAAGCAAATCCTCTACCTGCTCGGCCCAGTGGGCGGCGGCAAGTCGTCTCTTGCCGAACGCCTCAAGAAATTGATGGAGCAATTGCCGATCTACACGCTGGCCATCGACGGCCACGTGAGTCCGGTGTTTGAATCACCGCTGGGCCTGTTCCACCCCGACCGGATGGCCGACCTTCTCGAAGACAAATACGGCATTGCGCGGCGAAGGCTCACCGGTTTGATCTCGCCCTGGGCTGCGAAGCGGCTGGACGAGATCGGCGGCGACATTTCGAAATTCAGCGTTGTGAAGCTCATGCCCTCGCGGCTCCGCCAGATCGCCATCGCCAAGACCGAGCCAGGCGACGAGAACAACCAGGACGTCTCGGCACTGGTCGGCAAGGTCGATATAAGGCAGCTCGAACACTTCAGCCAGGCCGATCCCGACGCCTATTCCTATAGCGGCGGTCTCAACAGGACCACGCAGGGACTTCTCGAATTCGTGGAAATGTTCAAGGCCCCGATCAAGGTCCTGCATCCGCTGCTGACCGCGACCCAGGAGGGCAGCTACAACGGCACGGAAAACTTCGGTGGATTCCCATACCAGGGCATCGTGCTTGCCCATTCCAACGAGTCGGAATGGCTGCAGTTCAAGCACAACAAGAACAACGAGGCCTTCCTCGACCGTATCCTGGTGGTCAAGGTTCCCTATTGCCTGCGTGTGACCGAGGAGCGGCTCATCTATGAGAAGCTGCTTCGCGAGAGCGAATTGTCGAAAAGCCCCTGCGCGCCTGAAGTGCTGGAAAATCTCAGTCGGTTCACTGTCGCGACGCGGCTTGCGCCGCATGAGAATTCGCCGACCTACACAAAGATGCGGGTCTACGACGGCGAGAACCTGAAGGACACGGACCCCAAGGCGAAGTCGTTGCAGGAATACCGTGATGCCGCCGGCGTCGATGAAGGCATGACAGGCGTCAGCACGCGGTTTGCCTTCAAGGTCCTGTCGGAAACCTTCAACTACGACACCAAGGAAGTCGCGGCTGATCCGGTGCATCTCATGTACATTCTCGAGCAGGCAATCCGGCGCGAGCAGTTTCCCAAGGAGATCGAGGCCTCCTATCTCGACTTCATCAAGTCCGAGCTTGCAGCCCGCTATGCCGAGTTCATCGGCCACGAGATCCAGAAGGCCTATCTCGAATCCTACAGCGAGTACGGCCAGAACCTCTTCGATCGCTACATTTCCTATGCGGATGCCTGGCTCGAAGACCAGGACTTCAAGGACACCGATACGGGTCAGATCCTCAATCGCGAAATTCTCGACAGCGAACTCTCGCAGATCGAGAAACCCGCCGGCATCGCCAACCCGAAGGACTTCCGCAACGAGGTGGTGAAGTTTACCTTGCGCGCTCGCGCCAGGAACAATGGACGCAACCCCGCCTGGACCAGTTATGAAAAGCTGAGGGAAGTGATCGAAAAACGCATGTTCGGCCAGGTCGAGGACCTTCTGCCGGTCATCAGCTTCGGCTCCAAGAAGGACAGTGCCACCGAGAAGCAGCACGCCCAGTTCGTCCAGCGCATGACGGAGCGTGGATATACGGTGCGACAGGTCCGGCGGCTCGTGGATTGGTACATGCGCGTCAACAAGGCCGGCTAACGCTGTGCAAGCGGAGGCAGGCAGATGCCGAATTTCATCGACCGTCGGCTCAACCCGAAGGACAAGAGCCTCAACAACCGGCAGCGGTTCCTCAAGCGCGTCCACGACGAGATCAAGCGTGCGATCCGCGAGCAGGTGAAGTCGGACAACATCATCGACGTGGACGCCGCTCACGGCGTACCGATGCCGAAACGGGGTGCCGACGAGCCGAGCTTCCGGCCGTCCGCGAATGCCGGCGACCGGCAATATGTGTTGCCCGGCAATCAGGACTACTCGCCGGGCGATAGAATCCCGAAACCCGAGGGCGGCGTTGGTGGAAGCGGTCACGGCAGGCCCGGCATGGGAGATGGCAGCGATGACGACTTCATCTTCATCCTGTCGCGCGATGAGGTGCTCGATCTTTTCTTCGAGGATCTTGAACTGCCCGATATGGTCAAGCTGAACCTGAAGGAGACCGTGACGTTCAAGCCGCGCCGCGTCGGCTTCACGACAGCGGGCACGCCGACCAACATCAATGTCGGGCGAACGATGCGCAACAGCTTCGGCCGGCGCGTTGCGTTGCGTCGTCCAAACGACAAGGAATTCCAGGCGATCGCCGAGCAGATCGCCGAACTCGAGAAGGAAGAGAAGCCTTCCGAGTCCCAACGCCGCAGCTTGCAGAGCCTGCGCGAGGAACTGGAGATGCTGGAACGACGCCGGCGGCGGATCGCCTATGTCGATCCCGTCGACGTCCGGTTCAATCGCTTCGAAAAGCAGCCTCTACCGAATGCGAACGCCGTGATGTTCTGCCTGATGGACGTGTCGGCCTCGATGGGCGAGCGCGAGAAGGATCTGGCCAAGCGGTTCTTCGTTCTGTTGCATCTCTTCCTCAAGCGCCGATACGAGCGGATCGACATCGTCTTCATCCGCCACACCGACGAGGCGCGGGAAGTGGACGAGCAGACCTTCTTCTATGACAGGCAGAGCGGCGGCACGGTCGTCTCTTCGGCGCTCGAGGAGATGCAACGCATTATCGCGGACCGCTACCCCTCGAATGTCTGGAACATCTACGCGGCGCAAGCCTCGGATGGCGACAATGCCAACGGCGACTCGGAACTCTGCGCCTATCTGCTTCGCGAACATCTCATGCGCCTCTGCCAGTATTATGCCTATGTCGAGATCATCGACGAGCGTGAAAGCGATATATTCGGGGCGACCGACAACGGAACGTCGCTCTGGCGTGCGTACCGGACGGTTCATGGCAAGATGCCGAATTTCCAGATGACGCGGATATCCAAGCCCGCCGACATCTATCCGGTGTTCCGGAAACTCTTTGCCCGGCATCAGCCAATAGAAATGCGCAAGTGAGAGGACGAGCGAATGGAGACACGCGGGGCTTCCGGCCTGCTGTTTGACGGTTCCGAGTGGAACTTCGAAACGCTTTCGCGCGCCTATGACGCCATCGAGACCATCGCGATCGATGAGATGGGGCTCGATGTCTATCCGAACCAGATCGAGATCATTTCCTCGGAGCAGATGCTGGACGCCTATTCTTCCGTCGGCATGCCGCTGATGTACCAGCACTGGTCGTTCGGCAAGCGCTTCGTGTTCGAGAGTCAGCTCTATCGCAAGGGCCGCCGGGGTCTCGCCTATGAACTCGTGATCAATTCCAGTCCCTGCATCACCTATTTGATGGAAGAAAACACCATGCCGATGCAGACATTGGTCATCGCGCATGCTGCCTTCGGCCACAACCATTTCTTCAAGAACAACTATTTGTTCCGCCAATGGACGGATGCCGGCGCGATCCTCGGCTACATGGACTTCGCGAAGAAATATATCGCCAAATGCGAGGAGCGTCATGGCGTCAATGCGGTGGAAGAAATCCTCGACTCGGCCCATGCGTTGATGGACCATGGTGTCTTCCACTACCGCCGTCCGCCTCGTCTCTCCTCGGAAAAGGTGCGGGAGCGGACGCGGGAACGTCTGGAATACGAGGAACAGAATTACAGCGATTTGTGGCGAACGCTGCCCTCGGGAGCCGGATCCGCCGACATCGAGGAGGCAGAGCGCGAAGCCTCGGAGCGAAAGGGCAAATTGAATCTCCCCGAGGAAAACCTGCTCTACTTCCTCGAGAAGAACAGCCTTATCCTCGAGCCCTGGCAGCGGGAAATACTCAGGATCGTGCGGGTCATCGCGCAATATTTCTATCCGCAGGCCCAGACCAAGGTGATGAACGAGGGCTGCGCGACTTTCGTCCATTACACGATCGTCAACAGGCTATTCGACCAGGGCAAGATCAGCGAGGGCGCGGTGCTGGAGCTTCTGGCGAGCCACGCCAATGTGGTCTTCCAGCCGGGTTTCGACGACCCGCGCTATTCGGGGATCAATCCCTACGCGCTGGGTTTCGCGATGATGCAGGACATCGAGCGCATCTGCACGACTCCGACGGCGGAGGACCGCGATTGGTTCCCCGACATAGCGGGCAACGGCGATTGGCGCGGCACGCTCATCGACGCCTGGGCCAACCATCGCGATGAATCCTTCATCCTGCAATATCTCAGCCCCGCCGTGATGCGCAAATTTCGCATGTTCCAGCTTTCCGACCGCGCCAACGACAGGTTCTGTGAAGTCAGGTCCATCCACAACGAGCGTGGCTATTCCGCCGTGCGCTCGGCGCTTGCCATGAACTACGACCTGGCAACGAACAAGCCCGACATACAGGTGGTTGACGTCGATCTGTTGGGGGATCGCCAGCTCCGATTGCGGCATACGGTGAAGGACGGCATGTTGCTTGAGGACAAGACCCGAGACGCCACCCTGGCGCATATTCGCCGGCTTTGGGGATACGATGTCAGCCTGACCGGCGTCGAAGCATCGGGCGACGTTCTTTACGAGCGCTCCACGGTCATTGCCGGTTGATCGTGCAACGCCGGCCGCGTTGCTGTGGTCCGGTGCCTATTTATAACTCAGGCGCTATCCGAACCGGAACCGCCCGGCAAGAATCGCGGATCATGAGACGCCCCGTGAGAACAACACGGCGCGGCGGCCGCTCGTTTCGATGTGCTATGCGATCAAGAATAAGCTGCGCCGCCTGTTCGCCGATCGCCTGGACAGGCTGTGCGATGGTGGTCAGGTTCGGCTGGAAGACATCCGCCCAGGGAAAATCGTCGAAGCTCGAGACGGAGACATCGTCGGGGCAGCGCAGTCCCAGGTCGCGGATGGCCTTCATCACGCCGATGACCATGAGATTGTTCGCGGAGAAGAGCGCTGTCGGGCGCTCGGGCTGCAAAAGCAACTCCATTGCTGCGGTATATGCGTCCCGCTCCCGGAAGTTTCCGATGCGGATCAACTCGTCGCGCACCGGCAAACCTGCTTTTTCGAGCGCGACCCTATAACCTGCCAGCCGACCTGTGCCGGTCGAGGTATCGAGCGAGCCGGAAATGTAACCGATACGGCGGTGGCCGAGGCCGATCATATATTCGATGGCGTCCTGCACCGCGCGTTGATTGTCGAGCACGACCTCATCGGCGTTGGTGCCGCTGCATATCCGGTCGATCAGCACGGTCGGGATGTCGGCGCGCGAGAGTATGCGTTCGAGAGCGTGATCGTCGCCAGCCGGCGCAATGATAAGGCCATCCACCATACGGTCGAGCAGAAGCGAAATCTGTTCGTCCTGCATGGCAGGATCCTCGTCGGTGCAGCAGAGCATAAGGGCATAGCCCGACCGGTGCAGCACATCCTGGATCACGGAAGTTACGTCGGTGAAGAACGGGTTGGTGATATCAGCAATGACGAGGCCGATCGTCCTGGTCGTGCCCATCTTCAGACTGCGCGCAATGGCGTTGCGCTTGTAGCCGATCGACCGGATTGCCTGTTCGATCCTGCCGCGCAATTCGCTGCTGACCGGCACCGTGCCATTGACGAAGGCGGAAACAGTGGCAACCGAGACGCCAGCCGTTGCCGCGACGTCGAGCATTGTCGGAGCCGTCTTCCTGCGTTTCGACAAAACTGGGTCCATTTTCAAAACGTTTAGAGTGCCAATAATCCAGCGATGTTAGGGCATTGCGGTCAATCCGGCAATAAGCGAGATTCATAATCCCCGGAATCGCTTGACAGGATCGAAACGTTTAGACTAGCTTTTCATCACTCTCGTGACCGCGAGACAAAGATGGAAGGGAGGCCGTCATTGTCATGCAGGAAGACTTGGATGATTTCCCCGGTAGCGCGTTCAGGCCCGACCTCCCTGGCGCTCCATTGCTGGCCGCCAGGAATATTTCAAAGAGATTTGGCGGCATCACGGCGTTGGAGAACGTTGGTTTTGATCTCCTGTCCGGCGAAATACATTCCCTGATGGGAGAGAATGGTGCGGGCAAGTCGACGCTGATGAAGATCCTCTCCGGCGTCTATCCGGACTATGAAGGGGCGATCGAGATCGCGGGCGGCGGCGTCCACTTCGCCAATGTTCGGGATGCGGAGGCTGCCGGCGTCGCGATTATCCATCAGGAACTCAATCTGGTTCCCGAACTGACGGTCGCCGAGAACATGTTCCTCGGCCGTGAGCCTTTGATCGCTGGACTATTCGTCGACCGCAGGAGCTGCGTTCGTGAGGCACGCAGGCTGCTTGCCCGCCTCGGTATCGAGCTCGACCCGGAAACGCGGATCAGTTCGCTTCGCATTGGTGAGCAACAGCTTGTCGAGATCGCCAAGGCGCTCTCCCTCGATGCCCGCATTCTGATCATGGACGAGCCGACCTCGGCGCTGTCGCCCGGGGAGTGCGAGCGGCTTTTTGCCATCATGCGACAACTCGCTGCGTCAGGTGTCGGCGTAATCTACATATCCCACCGCATCGACGAGGTGACGCAGTTGAGTGATCGGGTCACGGTATTCCGTGACGGTCGCCACGTCTGGACCAAGGCGATGGCCGAGATCGACGAGGATCGCATCATCGCGGCCATGGTGGGACGCAACCTCAATCGATCGGACAGCGCCCGGGGCGATGCAAGTGCCGGTCGTGCGCCAGTGCTTTCGGTCCGTGACCTTGGTTTGTCGATCTCGGATCGTCGAGGTTGGAAGCAGGTGCTGAAAGGTGTCACCTTCGACGTCTCGGCCGGTGAAGTGCTGGGGATCGGCGGATTGCTGGGCGCCGGGCGGACCGAAATCCTCCAGGCCATTACGGCTGCCAGGGAAGGACAGGTCGACGGCCAGATTCTTATCGAGGGCAAGCCGGTAAACGTGACCTCGCCGGTCGACGCGCGCCGTCTCGGTATCGGCTACGTCACCGAGGATCGCAAGGTGCAGGGGCTGCATCTCAACGACACGATCACCGACAATGTGGCTCTGCCGCTAGTGGGACGGCTCGCGCGTTTCGGCGTCCGCGATTTTGCGGGCGAAGAAGCGCTGGCGGCGAACGCCGTACGGACGCTCGGCATCAGGGCCTCGGGGACGGATCAAGTGGCCGGGACGCTCTCGGGAGGCAACCAGCAAAAGGTGGTGATCGGCAAATGCCTCGCCGCCAATCCGCGCATCCTGCTGCTCGACGAGCCGACGCGCGGCATCGATGTCGGCGCCAAGAGCGAGATCTACGAACTGATCTTCCGGCTGGCCGGCGAGGGCATGGCAATCGTCGTCGTCAGTTCGGAAATGCCCGAACTCCTGCATCTCGCCGACCGCATCCTGGTGATGTCGGAGGGACGGCAGACCGGGATCCTCGACCGGGCGTCGGCGAGCGAGGAGCGCATCATGCAGCTTGCCGCACCGCGCGCGCTGAGACGGCTGGAAAAGGTGACTGCATGACAATGATGAAACTCGTTTCCCGCACGAAACTCTATTGGGGACTGATCGCCATCTTCCTGATTGGCGTGACGTGGTCGCCGGTGACCTCGTCGGGGAAGAACATCTTCCTGTCCGGCGGCAATCTGCTCGACGTGCTCCGGCAGGTCTCGACCACCGGTCTGATCGCAACGGGAATGACGGCGGTGATCATCACGGGAGGCATCGATCTCTCCGTCGGTTCACTGATGGCGATCTGCAGCGTTGTCTGTGCCATGCTGCTGACGGTGCCGGGCGATACGCCGGCGTTTCTCATCGGGGTACCGGCCGTCCTGCTCGCGGCGCTGGTGATCGGCGCCGCCGTCACACGATTCATCTTCCTCAATATCGAGAAAAGTCGAACAGGCGTCGCGCATGGCCGCGATCTCACGCTCGATGCGGCGCGGGGTATGTATGTGCCGGTCTTCGTCGGACTGGTGCTCGGCGCGCTTCTGCTGTTCTTCCTGCTGCCGCAGAGCGACGGCAAGTTCGGCGTGCTCGGTGTGCTGCTGGTCGTGCCGGCCGTTGGGCTTCTGTTCGGCGCCATCAATGGCGTCATCATCGTGGTGGGGCGGCTACAACCATTCATCGTCACCTTGGCGATGATGGTCACGGCGCTCGGCATCGCTCGGCTGACGGCAGGGCAGAACAATGCGGTGCTGCCGGTCTATACAGGCTCCAACGCGACCGCGGATTTCGACATCCTGCGGTCGCTCGTCTTCGGCATCATCCCGATGCCGGGCATCTTCTTCATCATCGCGATCGTCATCTATGGCGTGGTTCTCAAATTCACGCCCTTCGGCCGCTTCGTCTATGCCATCGGCGGCAACGAGGAGGCGGCGCGGCTTTCGGGCATTGACAGCGGACGGGTCAAGATCATTACCTATGCGGTGTCCGGTCTGCTCGCGGGCATAGCCGCAGTCCTCTACGTCGCGCAGTATCGGCAAGGAAAACCCGATGCCGGCGCGGGGCTGGAACTTGACGCGATCGCTGCCGTGGTCATCGGCGGTACCAGCCTGATGGGTGGCCGCGGCAGCCTCGCCGGCACCTTCTGCGGCGTGCTGATCTTCGGCCTGCTGTCGAACATCCTGCAGTTGCACAACATCAATTCGAACCTTCAACTAGTGCTGAAGGGGCTCATCATCATCGGCACGGTGCTCGTTCAGGAGCGCAATGCACGCGATATTCTTGCGCGTTTTCGGCTCAGTATGCCCAAGCGCGCAAGATCGGAGGCGTCCCGGGAGGAGCGTCCGCCAAAAGAGACCATGTCTCTCAACACTGGAGAAAACGGAAATGAAACGTCGTGATATGCTCAAGCTCGCGGTCGTCACGGCCGCACTTTTCACCACCACATCGCTTGTCGCTTCTGGCGACGCGATGGCGCAGGACAAGAAATGGCGCATCGGGTTCTCCCAGGCGACCACGATCGAACCTTGGCGCGCCCAGTTCAACAAGGACATCATCGCCGAGGCGGCGAAACATCCGGAAGTCGAATTGATCGTTACCGATGGCGAAGACAAGACCGAGAAGCAGGTGGCGGATGTCGAGAACCTGATCCGCCAGGAAGTCGATGCAATCCTCATCTCGCCCAAGGAGTCCGCCGGCCTGACCGGTGTGGTACTGCAGGCGATCGACGCCAAGATCCCCGTTTTCGTGCTCGACCGCAACGTCGAGACGGACAAATACATCCAGTTCGTCGGCGGCGACAACAAGCTGATCGGGCGCGCTGCGGGCGAGTACGCGGTGGAATTGCTCGGTGGCAAGGGCAAGGCGACCGGCAACATCGTCGAAATCTGGGGCGGCATGGGCACGCAGCCGGCGCATGACCGGCATGACGGCTTCCATGAATTCACCGACAAGGAGCCGGGCATCAAGAACCTGCTGGACCAGCAATCGGGCGACTGGAAACAGGACCAGGCCTACAACATCATGGCGACCGCGCTACGCAACAACGAGAAGATCGACGTTGTCTACGGCCACAACGATCCGATGGCCTATGGCGCCTATCTTGCGGCCAAGGACGCGGGCCGGGAGAAGGAGATCAAGTTCATCGGCATCGACGCATTGCCGGGCGAGGGCGTGACCTGGGTGAAGAATGGCGAACTGACCGCCACCTTCCTCTATGCCACGCCGGGTGCCGAGGGCCTGATCCAGGCGATCAAATATCTCAACGGTGAGAAGGTCGAAAAGGCCGTCGTTCTGCCGACCATGAAGGTGACCGCCGAGAATGCCGCCCAGGTGCTCAAGGAAAAGGGCATGTAATTTCAGCATGATCCAATATGAGGGCCGGCGATTTGCGCCGGCCTTTTTTCGTTTGTGCGTAGATCGTCACGGGTGCACCGGGCGGGAATTGTTCTCCAAATCGATTTGCAAAACAATTTGCAAATCGATTTGGAATCTTTTAGCTTATTCTCATGATCACGATAGCCAAGGTTGCCAAGAGAGCTGGAGTATCGCCCACGACGGTGTCGCATGTGCTCAATCATGCCGACCGGGTGTCGCTTGACATGCGCCGGCGCGTGCAGGAGGCGATCGCCGAACTCGGCTACGTGCCGAACCCGCAGGCCCAGAGCCTGCGCACCGGCCGGACGAATCTCATTGCGATGCTGATCCCGGATATCCGCAACCCGTTCTATCCGGAACTGGTCAAGGCGGCGCAGTCCGATCTCGAAACGCATGGGCTCGATGTGTTGATCTTCAACACCGATGTGCCGGGCGGGCATGCGCAGGAACATGGGCGGCAGTATCTCAGGCAGATTCGCAATCGCCGTATAGACGGCCTGATCGTCGGCGACTTCGCGCTGCACGGCATGCACGATGCGCTGGTCGGCATCGACATGCCTGCTGTCTTCATCGGCGACCTGCCCAACCAGGCGGTCGACAATGTCAAGATCGACGATTTCGGCGGCGGCTACCAGATGGGCGCCTATCTTGCCCGCAAGGGTCATCGCCGGATCGCCCATGTGACGGGTCCGGCCTTCTTCGCCGAGGCCATGGCGCGGGCGGCCGGCTTCGAACAAGGTCTGCGCGACAACGGCGCCGAGCCCATCGCCGAACTGCGGCGCGAGGGCACCTATCTAGGTCCCTCCGGCAAGGAGGCCGTGGACTGGCTGCTGGCCGAATATGGCGGCGAATTGCCCTCGGTTGTCTTCTTCGGCAACTACCTGATGGCGGCGGCCGCGCTGGCCGAATTGTTCGATCGCGGCATTAACGTGCCGAGAGATATCGGTATCGCCGTGTTCGGCGACCAGCCCCAGCTCGAATATGTGCGGCCTCGCATTACCCGGGTCGGCAATACGCCCTCGCTGCTTGCCCATCGTGCGGCCGAAATGCTGCTCGAGAGGCTTTCCGGATCTTATGCCGGACCTCCGCGTTCGGAGGTCATTCCATGCATCCTGCATGAATATGACACGGCATGAGTGATCGCGCCGCCGGGAGAGGAGCCCTGCGGCAGTTTCAATACCAAGGGAGGAAGTCATGACTGAGAAGACCAAGAGCATTTCCCCATTGACCCGTCGCAGCGTGCTGAAGGGCGGGGCCGTCCTCGCCGGCGGTGCCGTCGGCGGACTGAGCGGGTTCCCCTATATCAACCGGCTCGCTGTGCGGGCTCAGGACGCGCCGCTGAAATTCTGGCAGTTCTATGCGCCGGGAGGCACCGTACCGAGCCAGGTCGAGTGGTTCACCAAGACGATCGCCGACTGGAACGACAGCCACGACCAGAAGGTCGAACTCGAATTCATTCCGAACTCCGAATATATCAGTGGTCCGAAACTGGCGACCGCCTTCGCCTCGGGCGAGGGGCCGGATATATTCGTCATCTCGCCGGGTGATTTCCTGCGCTATTACAATGGCGGCGTGCTCAAGGATCTGTCGCCCTTCATCGATGATGCCGCCAAGGCGGATTTCCCCGAAAGCGTGATCGCCAATCGCATGGTCGATGGCAAGATTTTCGGCGTGCCGATGGAAGTCGAGCCGATGGCCATGTACTATTCGGTGAAGGCTTTCGAGGATGCCGGGCTCAACGAGAACGATGTTCCCAAGACCTGGGAAGAACTGCTCGAAGTCGCCAAGAAGCTGACCACGCCCGAGCGCTTCGGCGTGATGTTCGAGACCCAGCCGGGCTACTACCAGAACTTCACCTGGTATCCCTTCCTGTGGCAGGGCGGCGGTGAATTCCAGACCAAGGACGGCAAGAGCGCGTTCGATTCGCCGGCGACCGTGCAGGCACTCAAACTGTGGCAGGATGCAGTCAAGTCCGGCGCCGCGCCGCGCTAGATCATGGGTGCGGGCGGGCACGATACGATCGCCAACCTCGCCTCCGGCTACGTCGCCATGCAGAATGTCGGCATCTGGGGCATTTCACAGCTGCAGAACAATGCCAAGGACTTCAAATACGGCGTGTTCCGCCTGCCGACCCCGGCCAACGGCAAGTATGTCACCGTCGGCGGCGGCTGGGCCTTCGTCGCCAATGCCAAGGGCCGGAATTCCGATGCCGCCGGCGAATTCTGCGCCTGGGCACTCGCCTCGATGGACAAGGGTTCGATCCAGCGCGTGGCCGACTGGTGCACCAAGGGCAAGTCGGACATGCCGCCGCGCAACAGCGCGCTGGCGGCCGGCGGCGAAGCCTTCTCCTCGGGCATGATCGGCAAGTTCGCAAAGGAAATCCATCCGGGCACGCGCGCCGAACCCCGCGTTCCCCCGGAAGTCTACAAGATCATCTCCGACGCGATCCAGACGACGCAGCTGGGTGATACCGATCCGCAGGCGGCGGCAACGGCGGCCTCGCAGCAACTTGATGCGTTCCTCGCCTCCTATAGCGGCGCCCCCATCCTCTAGGATGGATTGCCGGTCGCGCGCAGGGCAATAGCGCGACCGGCCAACTCTTTGGAATGAAGCGCATGACCTCACTCAGCGAAACCGTGACCGACGAAGCCGATGCCGAGCCCAAGGGGCTCTCGGCGAAGCACCAAGAGTGGATCGCAGGCTATCTCTTCGTGCTGCCTGATGCACTTGGCCTGCTCGTCTTCCTCGGTGTGCCGATGCTGCTGTGGCGCTGGTCTGGCAATTCATGGTGATCGACAAGGTCGGCGTCGTCAGCCGCATTACGCCGATGCTTGGCATTGGCGGGCTGTCATTTCTCGGCGACCCGAGCTTTGCGCTCATCACGGTCGTGGTGGTCAGCGTTTGGTTCCTGATGGGCTTCTACATGCTGATCTTCCTCGGTGGTCTGCAGGACATTCCGGCACAGTATTACGAGGCGGCAGTGATGGATGGCGCGGGCCCTGTCGCCCGATTCTGGTACATCACCCTGCCGCTGCTCAAGCCGACCAGCTTCTTCGTCATCATGGTCTCGATGGTGGCGGCGGTCGCCGGCGCGCAGGCTTTCGACATCATCTATGTGATGACCAAGGGCGGACCAGCCAATTCGACCGCGGTGCTGATCGTCTACATCTACCAGCAGGCGTTCAGCTTTGGCGCCTTCGGCTACGCCGCAGCCATGTCGTCCATCCTGGTTGTCGCGCTGATGGTCGTGACGGCAGTCTTTTTCAAGGTCACCCGAGGAGGGCGGTTCGAACATGACGAATGATCGCCCGCAGGTCTATTTCGCCCGTTCCCAGGTGACGCTTGTGCGGGGACTCTGGATGCTGATCAGCGCGGTGCTGGCGCTGATGACGCTGTTTCCTTTGCTCTGGATGGTGTCGATCGCCTTCAAGCCGGCGGCGGAGAGTTTTTCGTCGAACCTCATCCCCACATCGCCGACCTTCGACAACTTCATCTATGTGCTGACGGGCGTGCCCTTCGTGCGTTACATGCTCAACAGTTTCTTCGTCTCGGCAACGGTGACCATCGTCGCGCTTTTCTTCCACACGATGGCGGGCTATGCGCTGGCGCGGCTGAGATTCCCCGGCCGCGAGGTGATCTTCCTCGCGATCTTCTCGACCTTCCTGGTCTCGCTGCCTGTTGTCATCGTGCCGCTGTTCATCATCGTGCGGGCGATGGGCATGCTCAATTCCTATGCCGGCCTGATCGTGCCGTCGATCTTCAACGCCTTCGGCATCTTCCTGCTCCGGCAATATTATCTGTCGCTGCCCAAGGAGATCGAGGAAGCGGCGCGCATGGACGGCGCCGGCTACTGGCGGATCTACTGGAGCATTGTCCTGCCGCTCAGCCGCCCGATCATGTCGGCCTTGGCGATCCTGTTCTTCCTCGCCAACTGGAATTCTTTTCTTTGGCCGCTGACCATCACATCCGATTCCAATCTCTGGGTCGTGCAGGTCGGCATCGCCAACTTCAAGAGCCAGTATGCGGCCTCCTGGAACTACATGATGGCGGCCTCGACGATCGTCGCCATTCCCACCCTTGTTCTTTTCTTGATTTTCCAGCGGCAGATCATGGATTCGCTGAAAACCAGCGGCCTGAAATAGCCAGACGCGTTCGATAACAGGAGACTTTCATGACCAATCTTGGCCTCTCGCCCCTTCGCGGCCTCGCCAAGCTTCGCCAGGCGAAGACAAGGCGGTTTTCGAGCTACGATCGCACCGGCGGGAATGACGACCGCTTCCATATCGAGCCGGGCAGGACCGAGGTGATCGCCGAACACTCGGGCGCCGGCATCGTCACCCACATCTGGGCAACGCTCGCCTGCGACAGCGAGGATTTTCTCCGCAAGATCGTGCTGCGCGCCTATTGGGACGGCGAGACCGAGCCCAGCATCGAGGCGCCGATCGGCGATTTTTTCGGCATGGGACATGGCCGCACGGCGAACTATGCGAGCCTGCCGATGCAGGCGAGCCCGGAGGACGGCAAGGCGTTCAACTGCTACTTCCCGATGCCGTTCGGCTCGCATATGCGCATGACCGTGACCAACGAGGCGGAGCACGACCTGCTCTTTTACTATTATGTCGATCTCGAACTGCACGAGGCGCTGGAAGAGGATATGGGCCGCTTCCACGCCCAGTACCGGCAATCGCGGCCTGAGGGTCAGAGTGAGGCGGGTCTCACCAACGAGCAGCATCTCTTCGGCGGCGAGAATGTCGACGGAAGTGAGAACTACACAATCCTCGAAGCCGAGGGTCACGGCCATTATGTCGGCGTGCTCTACAGCGTCTATTCGCGCAGGCGCTCCGAAGAGTGGGACTGGTACGGCGAAGGCGACGACATGATCTTCATCGACCACGAGCCGGGACTGGAGGTGCCGGATACGGTGCGCAAACCCGATCCCCGCATCGGGCCGAAGGCGGCGCTCGTCGAGCCGCGTGGAGAGTCATCGCCCGGCGCCAACGATGCCTGGCCGCCGACGTTGCATGGCACGGGCACCGAGGACTATTTCAATACCGCCTGGTGCCCGACCCAGAATTACAGCGCGCCCTATCACGGCATCATCGCCGCCGGCGGGCCGAACTGGACGGAGCCTGTGACGCTCTACCGCTGGCATATCGAGGATCCCGCGATCTTCCAGAAGCAGATCCGGGTGACGATCGAGCACGGCCATGCCAACCGGCGTTCGGATGATGTGTCATCGGTAGCCTTCTGGTACCAGGCCGAGCCGCACAAGCCGTTCGGGGCGCTCCCCGATGTCGCCGACCGCATTCCAACCTACCGGCGGCCGTTTCGCAACATGGACGCGGCGGTCAGAAAGGCGCGGGGTTGAGCTTTCCAAGGCGGAATTATGGAACCGCATTCAAATCCGGCAGTTGAGACGAACGAGGAACCGAGCATCGCTCTGAGTGCTGGCGCCATCATCGATGGTGTCGTCGTCGTCTTGGGAGGAGTGTCAAGATGGCAGATCTGCCGGGTAGAGCCGAAAGCTGTTGGGTCGCGAACGCGCCCACTACCCATTATCCAGCGCTGGACGGCCGTCAAAAGACCGATACCGTGATCGTTGGCGCGGGCATCGTGGGACTGACCGCCGCGCTCAAACTGTGCGAACTGGGGCGTCGGGTTGTCGTGCTCGAGGGGCTTCGCGTCGGCGGGCAGGTAACCGGGCGCTCCACCGCCAAGATTACCACGCAGCACGCGCTGATCTATCGGCATCTGATCGAGAAGAGGGGGTTTAGAGCGGCGCAGGATTATGCCGACGCCAACCGCGCCGGCGCCTGGTTGATCGGAACGTGGGCTTCGCACTACGGGATCGCATGCGACCTCGAATCCAAGGATGCCTATGCATATGCCGACCGGGCGGAGCGGCGCCATGACGTGGAAGCCGAGGCGGAAGCGGCTCGCATGGTCGGGCTGGAGGCAGAGGTATTGAACCATGCACCGCTGCCGTTCCATACCGGTCCGACGCTTCGCTTCAGGGCGCAGGCTCAATTCAATCCCGCGCGCTATCTGGTCGGGTTGGCGGCGGCGGTGACCGTTTGCGGTGGTCGAATCTTCGAGGCAAGCCGGGCGAGCGAATTCGAGGAAGCGGAACGATGGCGTGTGCTGACGGAGGGCGGCAGCGTCGATGCCGAGAATGTTGTCGTTGCCACCAACATGACCGTGAAATCGCCTGTGGGGATGGCCAAGCGCACCCAGCCCCGGTGTCATACCGTGATGGCTTTCCGTATCGATGACCCCGCCTTGATTGACGGCATGTTCATCGGCATCGACGAGCCGACGCATTCCCTCAGGCTCGGACGCGATCGTGATGGGCCGCTGCTGATCGTGCTGGGGCCGAAGTTCAATACGGGTCAGGATGGCGACGTGGCGCGCCGATTCGTCGATCTGGAGCGCTGGACGAAAGCGCGATTTCACGTAGGAGAGGCAGCCTGGCGCTGGTGCAACGAAGACTACGACACGCCCGATAAAGTGCCCTATGCCGGCGCCGCCGACCCCGAAAAAGCGCCCGGCTTCTACATCGCCACGGGTTTCAACGGTTGGGGCATCAGCAATGGCACCGCCGTCGGCATGATGATCGCCGACCGGATCGCCGACAGGCCGAGCCATTGGACGGATCTCTATGATCCGTCGCGGCCGTATCCCGAGGACTTCCACGTGGACGGCGACAGCCAGTCCGTGGTCGAGAGCGTCGAGAAGATTCCGCCTGGTGGCGGAGGTGTGATCATAAGGGACGAAGAGAAAATCGCGGCCTGGAGAGACGAGGCCGGCCGGCTTCACACCGTGTCCGCAAGCTGTACCCACAAGGGCTGCACCGTCACCTGGAACAATGCCGACAGGACCTGGGACTGTCCGTGCCACGGTTCGGTCTTTGCGGCGGACGGTTCGGTCATTCACGGGCCGGCACGCAAGGCTTTGTCGCCGGCGCGGTTGGAGAGTGATCTGAGCTAGAGGGCTGCCGGCAGTCCCTGCATCGATAGCCGGCTGCCTCGTCTCAATGCGGCATGCCGTGGCCGGCGGCCGGCTTCTTGATGAAGAAGGCCGTAGCGACCGCCGCAATGGAGATGATCGCGCCGCAGAGGAACGCCGCCCGAATTCCGGCCGTTGTCGCTGCAAGGGCACCGCTGCCGGCCAGTTCGGCGCTCGAGCCCGACATCGTCATGATCGCGACGAAGAGCGCGGTGCCAGCCGCGCCGGCGACCTGCTGCGTGGTGCCGATCATGGCGCTGCCATGCGAATAGAGATTGGGCGGCAGGGCTCCGAGGCTGGCGGTGAACAGTGGTGTGAACATCAGCGCAAGACCGATGCTGAGGACGATATGGGCGACCAGCAGCAGCCAGAACGAGGTGTCCTGCTGGATGAAGGTCAAGCCCCACATCAGCGCGCTGAACAGGATGGCGCCTGGAACGACAAGCGGCATCGGGCCATACCGGTCGAACAGGCTGCCGACGCTCGGGGCGCAGAGGCCCATGATCAGACCGCCCGGGAGGAGCAGCAATCCGGTCTGAAGCGTTGTCAGTCCCAGTACGTTCTGCAGGTAGATCGGCAGCAGGATGAAGACACCGAACATCGACATCATCAGGATCGCCATCATCACCGCCGGAATGGTGAAGGCCGGGATTGTCAGGGTGCGCATGTCCAGCAAGGCCCGGTCCTGCTTCTGAAGATGCAGTTGTCGCAGAATGAAGACCGCGATGACCGCCGCGCCCAATCCCAGCGGAAGCCAGGGCGAAACGACCGGCGGGTGAATTGCGGCGTCGCCCAGGCCGCTCAGGCCATAGACGAAGCTGCCGAAGCCGATGGCGGAAAGCGGGATCGACAAAAGATCGATCGGTGCCTTCATAGGCTCGGTGACGTTCTTGATTTTCCAGGCGCCGAGCGCAAGCGCTGCAAGAGCGATCGGCAGGACAAGCAGGAACAGCCAGCGCCAATCGAGCGCGCTGAGAATGAGGCCCGCAATCGTCGGACCGATGGCGGGCGCCACGGAGATGACGATCGAGATATTGCCCATCGTCTTGCCGCGCGACTGCGGCGGCACCAGATGCATGATCGTGGTCATCAGCAGGGGCATCATGATCGCCGTGCCGGACGCCTGCACGATGCGTCCGACCACCAGCATGGCGAAGCCCGGCGACAGCGCGGAAATCAGCGTGCCGGCACTGAAGAGCGTCATCGCCAGGATAAAGACGGGCCGCGTATCGAGCCGCTGCAGCAAATAGCCGGTCACGGGGATGACGACAGCCATCGTCAGCATGAAGGCTGTCGTCAGCCATTGTGCCATGCTTGCGGAGATCTTGAGATCGGCCATCAGATGAGGCAGTGCGACGCCCATGATGGTTTCATTGAGAATGACGACGAAGGCCGAAACCAGCAGAAGACCGATGACGAGTTTGTTGCGCGCGCTCTGGTCTTCCGTGCCGGAGATAACTTCAACGTCGGAAATCGCTTGATTATCGAGAGTCATTGGGCTGCCTTGGATGGGTGCGGATAGGACGGTGCTCGAATGACAAAGGGAGCATCGTCAAGACGTATCGCGGAGCGATGTTCCGACATCGTCGTTACATTTTTTTATGCGCGACGCTGTCAGCATGCAACGTGTTGGCGATCAGCGTTGTTTTACAGACTGGATTGGAAGGAAGTTGAGCTAACATGTGGGCAGATCAAGGCTGCGGATGCCGCTACCGGTTGGCGATCACGCCGAGCGCGCTCATCATTAGATGCGGCAATGACCGCGAAAGAGGTGCAAGAGGCTCTAAGAGGAGAAGAGGAAGGTCGTGGCGCTACCATAGTTCATGCCCGACAGTTCGCGGTTGGCCGCGACCCCGCCTCACCTCACGGCCGTGACAGTATAGCCCTTCTGGCGGAACAGTTCGACCAGGCCTTCGTCGCCGATCAGGTGCAGCGCGCCGACCGCCATGAAGACATTGCCCTCGGCGAGGATCGGCATGGCGCGGTCGGCCATGTTGTGGTTGCGCTTCGTGATCAGCACTTCCTCGAACTTCGCCATGTCCTGGAAATCGCTGACGTTCGTCTCCGGCGCGAAATATGTGCCGGCCGGGAAAACCATGCCGATCCGGTCGCTCAGATAAAGCTGTACCGTGGTCTCCATCATATCTGCAGTGTATTCGGGATATTTGAGGCTGGAGACGAGAGACCTCACATGGAAATCGAGCGGCAGGCTGGCCATCGCCTCGATCTGCTCCTGCATGGTCTCCACGCCCTTGATCTTCTTGCCGGCCGCGACGCCGTCCCTGGCAAGTTTCATGTCGAGGAACGGTGCGCCGTTTGCCTTGCGTGAAAGTTCGCAGGTGGACAGCGAAACCATCGATGTGACCAGATAGGGCTTCATCTTGACGATCGACAGGAATGGAATGCCGCGCTTGATGAGATTGGCTTCCAGAACCGCCTTCTGGTCCGGCTTGAGATAGTTGTCGAGCGTATCCGTGCCCGAGAAATACATCAGGTCCGGCTTTGCCATCAGTCCGGCCGCCGCCTTCTGCTGATCGAGAACTTCGTCGGATTCGAGCACGACGGTGGCTGCGCCATCATAGGCGGATTTCGATTCGCGCGGCAGGTCGGTGACGCGTGGGTCCGACAGGTGGATCGTGCCGAGCAGCCAGTTGGGCTTGTGGCCAACCATTTCCAGCTTCCAGAAACGGGCACCGGCATTCTTGACCTTGTCGCCTTCCGCCTTGAGTTTCTCGTATTCCGCCGGATTTTTCAGCTGGAGTTCGGCAACCAGATCGCGGGCGCCGCAGGCAACATCCTCGGCAGCGCGCGCCGGCGAGGCGAATAGCAGGGTGGCGGCAAGCAACAAGGCTGCGAACATGTGGACCGCGACAATCAACGACAACACACTATCGGCCGCGCGGTCGAGGATGCGGCTGGATCGGTTCCTGATTTCGGGCACGGCTGTAGACATGGTCACTTCCAGATTTTCGGTTTGCGGCAGGTTAGAGCCTGCGGCCTCACATTCCCTTAACCGATATGGTTAACCGGCACGTGGATGGGCCTTCTCGTAGATGTCGAGCAGCCGCGCCGAATCGACACCGGTATAGATCTGCGTCGTCGACAGGCTGGCATGGCCCAACAATTCCTGGATCGCCCTGAGATCACCGCCTGCTGACAACAGATGCGTGGCGAAAGAATGACGCAGCGCATGCGGCGTGGCGGTTTCCGGCAGGCCGAGCACTGAGCGCATCTTCTGCATCTCGCGCTGGATGATCGCCGGCTGCAGCGGCCCGCCACGGGCGCCGAGGAAGACCGGTTGTTCCGGACCGATGACGAAGGGGCAGAGTTTTACATAGACCGCGACCGCTTCGGCCGTCGCGCCGATCAGCGGCACGATGCGCGTCTTGCCGCCCTTGCCGGTGACGCGCAGCATTTTGGCGTCGGCGGGGAAATCCAGCCTGGTCAGCGACAGCGCTTCCGAAATACGCAGGCCCGAGCCATAGAGCAGGCTCAGCAACGCCGCGTTTCGCGCGGCGATCCATGGCTCCTCGGCAAGCTGGCCCTCGTCGGTGGTCACGCGGATGGCCTGCGATGCGCTCAACGGCTTGGGCAGGCTCTTCGGCTGTTTTGGCGATCGCACGGCGCGCGAACCGGCCGCATTGACCATGCCCTTCTTCTCGAGATGCCGGAGGAAGGAGCGAAGTCCGGCGAGACCGCGCCCGAGCGTTCGGGCACCGGCACCATCCCGACGGCGATTGGCGAGGAAGGCGCGGAGATCGGCCGGCCTGAGCGCCTTGAGATCGGACATCCGCGCCGGGCCGCCGGCATGGCTGGTCAGGAACATCAGGAACTGGCGCGTGTCGCGTTCATAGGCATCGACCGTCAGCGCGGAAAGCCGGCGCTCCTCGGCGAGCGAATCGAGCCATGTCTTGCGCTCGGCCAGCAGCGCCTCGTCGGCCATGATGAGGATTTCGTTCATGGCGGCAGAATGCAGCCAATTGGTTAGTCGGCCGTTAACTCAAGCCCGCTTCCGACGGCCCGAACCAGCCGATAATGGCACCCATGGCGAGCAGGACGAGCAGCCAGTGGACACTGTCGATGATGGTCAGGTCCCAGCCGTAGTCCTGATAACGGTGGTTGACCGATATCACCATGGCCGTGAAGCCGAGCCAGATGATGAAGGACCATGCGAGGCCCGATTTCAGGTCGAATTCCTCCGAGAACGTTCCGGCGAAGGTGATGTCGTCGAGCACGAAATAGAGCACGATCGCCATGATCAGTTCGGCGATGAAGGAGATGATAAAGGGCGAGTAGCGCATCTTCATGGTGGCCGGATCGATCCGCGCCGCCTTCATCCACGGCTTGCCGAGGGTCATATAGTAGATCGCGCCGACCACTTGGCCCGCGATGGTTGCCAGGATGACGCTGAGCCAGTTGATTGATGAGAAATCCATGAGGTGCTCCAGCTCAATTCAAAAAAGCACCCCCTCTGCCCTGCCGGGCATCTCCCCCTCAAGGGGGGAGATTGGCTTGCGGCGAGGCCTTGCCTCAAGGAAACGTCGCAGTTGTAGATACGGCGCATTGTCCAGGCGAGGCGCGGGCAACGATCCGATCTCCCCCCTTGAGGGGGAGATGCCCGGCAGGGCAGAGGGGGGTTACTTGCACATTCATCAACTGTTTGAGCGGATCAACAAACGGACGTCAAGCGGACCTTCCAACAAACCGCCAGACCGTTGTCTTCTTCACCTCCGCATCCTCCAGCGCCCGCGTCACCGGCACCTCATAGGTCGCGAGCGGTTCCATCAGGTGCCGCGGGCAATAGCTGCGGCCCGGATCGCCGACGGTCACCGTTGTGCCGGTCTGAGCCAGTGTCATGAACCAAGGCACAAGGGCATTCGCGAAGCCGACATCGTAGAACACGTCGCCAGCCAGCAGCACGTCCGCATCCAGTGACGTGCCGATCAGATTGCTGTTCTTAAACGCAAGCTCGACATTGTTTAGCCGGCTATTCAGTTTGACGGCGCTCTCGGTCCATGGATCGATATCGGCCGCGACGACCGAGGCGGCACCGGCCTGAATAGCCGCGATGGCGACGAGCCCCGAGCCCGACGCGAAATCGACGACATGTTTTCCGCGCACCGTCTCCGGATGATCAAGCACATAGCGCGCCAGCCCCTGCCCACCGGCCCAGGCGAAGGCCCAGAAGGGTGGCGGCAGGCCGATTTCCTCGAGTTCGTCCTCGGTCTTCAGCCACAGATCATGCGCCTCGTCGGCGAGATGCAGCCGGATTTCGGGCACATGCGGCGGGCTCATCACGCAAGTATTTTCGAGGATGAATGCTTCCGGATCGGTCTTCACGGCGATTTGGGAGGATTGTCCAGTCCGCATGTCTTGCAGATGTAGAAATATTCCTCGTCCGTCACCGGCTGCACCGAAAGTCGCGAATTCTTGACCAGGATCATCTCGGCGAGCTTGGGATCGGCCTTGATGTCGTCGAGGTTCATCGGCTTGGGGATATCGACGACGGCGCGGATATCGACGCATTCCCAGGTCGGGTTGTCGGCGGTCGAATCGGGATGGGCCAGCGCGCAGACCTCGGCGATGCCGACGACCTCCTTGCCCTCGTTGGAATGGTAGAAGAAGCCCTTGTCGCCGATCTTCATCAGCCGCATGTTGTTGCGGGCGGCGTAGTTGCGCACGCCGTCCCATTCCTGACCACCCTTACCCTTGGATTTCAGCTTCTCCCAGGAGAAGGCATCGGGTTCGGACTTGAAGAGCCAGTAAGCCATCTCACGCCTCCGGCTTGTTGTAGGTCCAGTTCCACGGGCGGATATCGACCGAGGCGAACAGGCCGGCCTTGGCATAGGGATCGGCGGCGGCGAGCGCCCTGGCTTCCTCGATCGTCTCGGCCTTGACCACGACCATGCTGCCGTTCGGCTTGCCGTCGGCGTCGAGGAAGGGGCCGGCGAAGGCGAGCTTGCCGGCGCTGTTCAGTCCGTCTAGGAATTCGATATGGGCAGGGCGCGTATCCAAGCGCGTTTGCAGGGCGCCCGGCTTGTCCTGGCAGAGGAAGGCGAAAAGCATGATCGTTCCTTTCGGGTTCATTCGGTGGTGATCGGCCGGGTCATCAGGCCGTTGATCGCCGTTTTGACATCGATCGCGCCCTCGATGATAGAGGCGACGGCCAGCGTTACCGGCATATCCACATGATGCTCCGCCGCCAGCCGGGCGGCAATGGCGGCGGCATGCGCGCCCTCGACCAGTTCGCCGGAGGGGAGAGCCGCGCGGCCGGTGCGGCCGGTCTCGATGCCGAAGCGCAGGTTGCGCGACTGATGGCTGGTGGCGGTCAGCACGAGATCGCCAAGGCCTGAGAGGCCGCGCACGGTGTCCGGATCGCCGCCATAGGCTTCGATCAGTCGCGACATTTCGGCGAGACCACGCGCGATCAGTGCCGCGCGGGCGGAATCTCCGAGGCCGGCGCCTTCGACAATACCGCAGGCGATCGCCAGCACATTCTTCAGCGCCCCACCGAGTTGCACGCCGATGCGGTCGGTCGAGGGATAGAGCCGGAAGGTCGGGCCTGACATCGCCAGGGCGATGCGTTCGGCCTCAGCCATGTCAGGCGAAGCCACCGCCATCGCGGTCGGTAGGCCCTTGGCGATGTCGGCGGCGAAGCCGGGGCCGGAAAGAACGGATATCGAGTGATCCGGCAGTTCCTCTTCGAGCACGTCGGTCAGCAGCCTCGATGTGGCCTTGTCGATGCCCTTGGCGCAGGTGACGATCGATTGATGCTGGTGGAGATGCGGCTTCAACTCCCGCGCTGTTTCCGCCTGCGCCTGGCTCGGCATGGCAAACAGCACGATCGACGCCTGTTCGAGCAGCGCATTGTCCGTGGCATAGTGGAGGTCCGGCGGCAGGGTGATGCCGGGCAGGTTGCGGTTGTTGATCCGCGTGGCTTCGAGTTCGGCGCGCTGGTCCTCACGGCGGCAGAGCAGTGTCACATCGGCCTTGCCGGCGAGAGCTGCGACAGCCGCCAGCGCCGTGCCGAAGGCGCCAGATCCGACGACGACGATTTTTTCCGCGCCGCTCATGCCTTGGCACCCCGTTTGCCGCTGCCGATGATCGCGGCGGCGTCGGCATCGAGCGGCCAGCGCGAGCGCGGCGCGACGGTGAGGTCGTCGGGCGCAAAACCCCCGGCCATGCGTTCCAGGCCTGCCCAGGCGATCATCGCGGCATTGTCGGTGCAGAGGTTCATCGGGGGCGCCACGAAGCGGAAGCCGTTGGCGTCGGAAATGGACTGCAGGGTCGTGCGGACCTCTTCGTTTGCCGCCACGCCGCCGGCGACGACGAGCGCGGGATTGGCAACGGTATTGCCGAAGCGCTCGCGGAAGCGGGCGAGGCCGCGCCCGATCCGATCCTTCAGCGTCCGCGACACCGCGTGCTGGAAGGAGGCGCAGATATCGGCGATATCCTGATCGCTGACCGGCGCGATCGATTCGGACGCCTGCCGCACGGCGGTCTTGAGGCCGGAGAAGGAGAAATCGAGCCTTGCCTCACCGACCAGCGGGCGCGGGAAGGCGAAGCGGTTCGGATTGCCAGTCTTCGCCGCGCGCTCCACCGCGGGTCCGCCGGGATAGGGCAGGCCGAGCAGCTTGGCTGTTTTGTCGAAGGCCTCGCCCAGCGCATCGTCGATCGTCGTGCCCCAGCGCTCGTAATCGCCCACACCCTTGACCAGGATCAACTGGGTATGGCCGCCGGAAACCAGCAGCAACAGGTAGGGGAAGGCGAGCCCATCCGTCAGCCGCGCCGTCAGGGCATGGCCTTCGAGGTGATTGACGGCATAGAGCGGCTTGCCCGATGCCATGGCGATCGCCTTGCCGGTGAGCAGGCCAACGATCAGCCCGCCGATCAGGCCGGGGCCGGAGGTCGCGGCAATCGCATCCACTTCGCTAAGCTTGGTCCCCGAGCGAACCAGCGCTTCCGAAATCAGCGCATCCAGCGCCTCGGCATGGGCGCGCGCGGCGATCTCGGGCACCACGCCGCCATAGGCCGAGTGCTCATCGAGCTGCGACAGCACGACATCCGCCAGGATGCGGCCGGTGCCGTCGTCCAGCCTTTCGACGATCGCTGCGGCGGTCTCGTCACAACTGGTTTCGATGCCGAGGATGCGCTTGGATGCCAACTTGAACCTATTGTCCGATTGCGGTTAATGCCTAGAATGATTAGTTGAGAGCCGATTACACGAGAGAGGCCTTTGGATGCAAACAAAAGCTTACCGGATCGGCACGCGCGGCAGTCCGCTGGCGCTCGCACAGGCCGCTGAGACGCGGGCGCGGCTGATGCTGGCGCATGGCCTGCCGGAAGATGCCTTCGAGATCGTGGTGCTGTCGACCAAGGGCGACCGCATCACCGACCGGTCGCTGTCGGAGATCGGCGGCAAGGGCCTGTTCACCGCCGAGCTGGAAGCGCAACTGCTCTCGGGCGAGCTGGATTTCGCGGTCCATTCCTCCAAGGACATGGCGACGATCCTGCCGGAAGGGCTCGAAATCACCGCCTACCTGCCGCGCGAGGATATGCGCGATGCGTTCGTCAGCCACATGGCGCGGCGCCTAGCCGAGATGCCGGTTGGCGGCATGGTCGGCACGGCGTCGCTGCGGCGGCAGGCGCTGGTCAGGAAGCTCAGGCCGGACCTGCAGGTGAAGATCTTCCGCGGTTCCGTCGATACGCGGCTGCGCAAGCTCGCAGAGGGCGGTGCCGATGCGACGCTGCTCGCCTATGCGGGCCTCAAGCGCCTCGGCAAGCCGGAAGTCGCCACCGAAATCCTCGACCCCGAAATCTTTCCGCCGGCGCCGGCGCAAGGCGCCATCTGCGTCGAGGCGCGCAAGGGCGATGCGGCGATCGCGGCACTTCTCGCGGCCGTCAATCATGCCGAGACATATTCGGCGGTAACCTGCGAGCGCGCCTTTCTCGAAGTGCTCGATGGCTCCTGCCGCACGCCGATCGCCGGCTATGCGCTGGTCGAGGGCGACCGCATCCGCTTCTCGGGCATGATCCTGACGCCGGATGGGCAGACGTCACATTCCATAGCAAGCGATGGATTGGTCGGCGATGCCCATGAGATAGGCCGCAAGGCCGGGCATGCGATCCGTGATCGCGCGGGGACGTCCTTCTTCGAGAACTGGGGGTAATCGCCGATGCGGGTTCTGATCACGAGGCCCGAATCGCGGGCGGAGGGTACGGCGGCGAAACTCACGGAACTCGGCCACGAGCCGGTCAGCTTCCCGCTGTTTGCGCCGGTGCGTGATCCCGATGCCGCCTCGCAGGCGCTGGCGACGCCGCACTCGGCCATCGCGGTCACCTCGCCCGAGGCAGTTCGCTCGCTGATGGAACTCGGGGACGCGCTGACGCCGCATCTCGGTACCAAGGTCTTCGCCGTCGGCAGGGCGACGGCGCGGGCCGCCCGCGACGTCGGTTTTACGGATATCGATTCCGGCGCTGGGGGCGGGCTGGAACTCGCCCACCTGGTTTCCGCCTTCTACGCCGGGAAAGGTCAGCCCGATCTGCCGGTGCTTTATCTCGCCGGCGAGAAGCGGATGGGCCGGTTCGAACGCGTGCTTGCCGACAATGGAATAGCCTGCTTCGTTGCCGAGACCTACCAGATGGAGCCGATCGCCTATACGATCGAGGAGCAGCAGGCGATGCTCGTCGCGAAGAAGGCGGATGCCGTCTTCTTCTATTCCCGGGAAACGGCCAACGCATTCTTCGCGCTGGAGATCTTCAACGTCAGCCATGATGCGATCAGGAAGACGCTGTTTTTCTGCCTCAGCCGCAATATTGCCGAAGCGGTGCCCGAAGAGCTGCAGAACAGCGCGGTGGTCAGCGACAGTCCCGACGAGGATGAGCTGATCGACCTGCTGTGAGAGAGAAATGCCTTGCGGTGCAGCAGGGGGCAGTTAAGCTCCGAGCTGGACACTTAGGCCAATGAAAGAAAGGTGCCCCGTATGGAACCGGAAGACCAGAGCCGCCATTCCAAGACCAAGCCCGAGCCGGTGACGATAGACCTCGGCGCCGAAGAGGTGGCGGATATGGCTGCAGGCGATCCCGAGGGGACCGAGGACAATGTGACGGCGGATACCGACCCGGCCCCCGCAGCAGCGGCGGAAGCGGAAACCGAGACGTCCTCGAAGAGCTATTCCGGCATTCCGAATGCCAACACGTCGACCGCTGTCCCGCCGCAGCCAACCGCTGCGAAGAGCGCCGGCAGCCTGTCCTTGATTGCAGCAAGCCTGATCGGCGGTGTGATCGCGCTCGGCGGCGCGGCCGGCCTGCAATATTGGGGCGTGTTGCCCTCGCTCGGGTCGAACGAGGAAACCAAGGTCGCGCTCAACCTGATGTCGTCGGAGGTCGAGAAGCTGAAGACCGAGGCTGCCGCCCAGCCGGACGTCGATCTTTCGCCAGTCAACGCCAAGATCACGGCGCTCGAGGAGAAGATGACGACGGCGCCGGAGGCCAACGGCCTGTCGGCGGATGCCGATGCCCGCATCAACGCGCTGGCCGAGCAGGTCAAGACTGCGGAAGCGGCAGTCGGCACCCAGAAGACTGAAGCCGAGACCGCGCGTGCGGCACTCGAAATGCGCATCGAGGCCATCGAGAAGACGCTCAGCCAGCCGCGCGACGATGTCGAGGTGGCGGTCGCCATCGCATCGGCCGGTCTCAAGGCGGCGATCGATCGCGGCGGGCCGTTCATTTCGGAGCTCGATACGCTGGAAGGCGTCGATCCCGAGGACCCGGCGGTCAAGGAACTCAAGCAGTTCGCGGCGATCGGCGTGCCCTCGCGTTCAAGCCTGGTCGGCGAGTTTCCCGCCGTGGCGGACTCGATCCTTGCAGCCGTCGTGACCGACGATCCCAACCAGAGCCTCACCGACCGCCTGATGTCGAGCGCGTTCTCCGCGATCAAGGTCCGGCCGGTCGGCAATGTCGAGGGCGAGGGACCGGATGCGGTCGTGGCGCGCATGGAAGAAAAGCTGAAGAACGGCGATTTCACCGGTGCCGCGAGCGAATGGGAAAAGCTTCCCGAACCCGCCAAATCAGCATCCGCCTCGTATAAAAAGCAGCTCGATGCCCGCATCCGCGTCGAGGAACTGGTCGGTGCCGCGCTCACCAAGGCCGTTTCGACGACTAAGACGAACGGCTGAAGGAAGGTAACCACATGATTCGCATTGTTTTCTTCCTTGCTGTCATCCTCGCACTCGGCTTCGGCTTTTCCTGGCTCGCCGATCGCCCGGGCGAACTCTACATCATCTGGCAGGGCCAGCGGGTCGAGATGACGCTGATGGTCGCCGCCGTACTGGTGACCGTGCTCGTCGTTGCCGTGATGATCATCTGGTGGCTGGTCCGCACGATCTGGACCTCGCCGCAGTCGATGACCCGCTATTTTCGCGCCCGCAAGCGCGACCGTGGTTACCAGGCCCTGTCCACCGGCCTGATCGCCGTCGGTTCGGGCGATGCGCCGCTGGCGCGCAAGATGCTCGACCGGACCAAGGGCCTGATCTCCAGCGATTCCGAACCGCTGATCCATTTGCTCGAAGCGCAGGCCAGCCTGATCGAAGGCAAGACCGAGGACGCGCGCAAGAAATTCGAGCAGATGGCCGAGGATCCCGAGACCCGGGAACTGGGCCTGCGCGGCCTCTACCTCGAGGCCCTTCGCCTGGGCGCCCATGAAGCCGCCCGGCACTATGCCGAGCGCGCCGTCGAAAAAGGCCCGCATCTGCCTTGGGCCGCCGAGGCGACATTGGAATACCGCACCCAGGCCGGCCGCTTCGACGATGCGATCCGCCTGCTCGAAGGCCAGCGCGTTCTGTCCGGCATGGACAAGAAGGTGCATGACCGCAAGAAGGCCGTTCTGCTGACAGGCAGGGCACTGTCGAAGCTCGACGCCGATCCCAAGGGCGCCCGCGACGATGCCTATATGGCGCTGAAGCTGGCGCCGGATCTCGTGCCTGCGACGACCATAGCCGCCAAGGCGTATCTCCGGGAAAACAACGTCAGGAAGGCGCTCTCCACCATCGAGCAGGCCTGGAAGATCGCGCCGCAGATGGAACTCGCAACCGCCTATCTGGCGGCCGGCGGCGCCACGGCGCAGGAAAAGCTCAAGCGCGCCGACCGGCTCGAACAGCTTCAGCCGAATGCCTACGAGGCGCTGTACGCCTCGGCCTGGGCGGCACTCGACGCCCGCGATTTCGACAGGGCAAGGAACAAAGCCGAGGCTGCCGCCAAGGTATCCGAGCGCGAAAGCGTCTATCTCCTGATGGCCGATATCGAGGAGGCCGACAGCGAGGACCAGGGCCGGGTGCGCCATTGGCTGGCCCAGGCGCTGCGCGCGCCGCGCGATCCGGAATGGGTCGCCGACGGGCAGGTGTCCCAGCATTGGCTGCCGGTCTCACCGGTCACCGGCAAGCTCGATGCCTTCGAGTGGAAACAGGCCTATGGCCCCGCACCGGGCCTGGTCAGTGACGGCACGGCCAATGGCGCCGACCACGCGTTCCGCTCGCTGCCCGCGCCCGCCAAAGCCAGCGAACCGATCGCCGTGCCGGAACCGCGCGAGGTCGTGCGGCCCATCGAGAATCCGATCACGCAGGTCGATGTGCCTGATGAGCCCGAACCGAAACCGGAGCCGATCGTTCTGGATGAGGCGGCGCCCAGGAAGCGCGAAAGCGCTAACGAGGATCAACCCTTCTTCGGCCGTCCGCCGGACGATCCCGGCGTGAAACCGGTCAAGGAAGCGGTGGCGAAGCCGGCAACATTCAGGTTGTTCTGAAAACGGGTGGCGATGGAGGCGGAAAGCGGCGATGTTCGATCGACTTAAGACATTCCTGAATTCGCTCGGCTCGGAAACCCCGAGTGTCGAACCGGACGAAACGGCTGTGGCCATCGTGGCGCTTGCGCTCCATGTCATCCATGCCGATGGAGTGGTGGAAGAAAAGGAAAACCAGGTCCTCGAATCGGAAATCCGTAATTATTTCAATCTGTCCAAGGGCGAGTATGACGAGATGCTCGCGGCCGCGAAGCACCAGGAAGAGCGCGCAATCGATCTTTTCCGCTTTACATCACGGATCAATCGCGCTCTTGATGAGCGTCAAAAGACGGAATTCATCGGCCTGCTCTGGCAAATCGTGCATGCCGATGATCAAAGAAACGAGATCGAGGATCACCTGGTATGGCGAATTGCCGAATTGATCGGCGTTTCCGGCCGTGTTCGTATTGCCCAACGGCAGGAAGCGGAGCGGGCCAACAAAGGTGAGTAGTTAAGGACTATGCTGCAATCGCTCAGGAAAACGCTGCCGGCGGATGACCGGCCGGTTCTGATCGTACTCCATCAGGAGCATTCCACGCCGGGTCGCGTCGGGCATATGCTCGAAGCCAAGGGCTACCGCCTTGATGTCAGGCGCCCGGCCTTGGGGCAGAGACTGCCCGAGACCATGGCCGATCATGCCGGTGCCGTCATCTTCGGCGGCCCGATGAGCGCCAATGACGAAGACGACTTCATCAAATACGAGATCGACTGGATCAACATCCCGCTCTCGGAAAACAGCCCCTATCTCGGCATCTGCCTCGGTGCGCAGATGCTGGTCAAGACCCTCGGCGGCCGCGTGGCGGGCCATCACGAGGGACTGACCGAGATCGGCTGGTATCCGCTCCAGGCGACCGAAGAAGGCGAAAAGCTGATCGAATGGCCGAAGATGGTCTATCAATTCCATCGCGAGGGCTTCGACCTGCCTGAAGGCGCGACGCTGCTTGCGCGTGGTGATGCCTATGAGAACCAGGCGTTCCGGGTCGGCGAAAATGCCTGGGGCATCCAGTTTCATGGCGAGTTGACCCGGGTGATGATGCATCGCTGGGTAGTCCGCGGCGCCCATCGTTTCGAACTGCCGGGTGCGCAAACCGGCGACAAGCATCTCGAAGGCCGTTTCCTGCATGACGCGCCGCTGAGGAACTGGATGTCGGGCATGCTCGACATGGTGTTCAAGCCGCGCGAGATTTGAGGCTGGCTCCCTCTTCTCCCCTTGGGGAGAAGGTGGCCGAAGGCCGGATGAGGGGTTGCGCGAAGCGCCGGACAGCCAATGGGAACCCCTCATCGCCTCGCATACGCTCGGCACTTCTCCCCAAGGGGAGAAGAGGGAGCAAGTGGCGCCCCCGCAGCTTCAAATCGAGCGCCCACGCCTCTGACGAGTCAATCTTCAATCGAGAGGAACCGACATGAACGCGATGCAACGTCAGCCCGCGCGTGAGCCCAACGACCTCGAACGCCTGCTCATCGAGCGCCAGCATGCCGGCGATATCGATGGCATGACCGCGCTGTTCGAGCCGGATGCAGTGATCGACTGCAGCGATGGACAATTCGTGCGCGGCCACGAGGCAATCCGCGCCCTCTATGTGGAATTTGCCGCGACCGGCAGGAAATTCGCCCAGGGCGAGCAGCGGCCGGCGCTGATATCAGGCGATCTCGCGCTGACCTCGACGAAGCTGCCCGATGGCGATGTCACCAGCGAAGTCGCACGAAGGCAGAGCGACGGCACGTGGCTCTGGGTGATTGACCGCTATTCCGTCACTTGACCGCCGTCGTCCGGTCTGGCGCATCCAGCGTATCGATCCTGCGCAATTGCGGGAAGATTACCGCCCATATGATCGATACGGCCAGCGTGCCGACGCCGCCGATGACCACGGCGGGCACCGCGCCGACGAAATGCGCCATGACGCCGGCGCGGAATTCGCCGAGTTCGTTGGACGCGCCGATGAACACCGAATTGACGGCGTTGACGCGGCCGCGCACCTCGTCGGGCGTCCAGAGCGCCAGCAGCGTCTCGCGCACATAAACGGAAATCATGTCGCCCGCGCCCATGACGGCCATTGCCGCAATCGACAGCCAGGGCGTCTGCGACAGACCGAAAACCATATGGGTAATGCCGAAGATGGCGACGCCGATGAACATCTTTATCCCCGAATCGTGCTTGATCGGAAAGGCGGCGAGGTAGATCGCCATGGCGATGCCGCCGACACCGGGCGCGGCCCTGAGCATGCCGAGGCCGAGAGGTCCGAGTGTCAGGATATCGGAGGCGAAAATCGGCATCAGCGCCACGGCGCCGCCGAGCAGCACGGCGAAGAGATCGAGCGAGATCGCGCCGAGCACGACCTTCTCGAAGCGGATGAACTTGAAGCCCGCGAGGATATAGTTCCAGCTCGTCGGCTCGCCCGCCTTGCGCTGCGCTGGCTTCGGAATGGTGTAGACCAGGGCCGCGCCCGCCACCATGAAGGCGAGCGCCACGGAATAGGCGACGACGGGTCCCAATCCATAGAGCAAGCCTCCGGCGACCGGGCCGATGATCGATGCGGTCTGCCAGGACGAGGCATTCCAGGCGAAGGAATTGGCGAGGTCCTTCTCCGGCACCAGGTTGGGCGCCAGCGATTGCACCGCCGGCCCCATGAAGGCACGCTCGATGCCGAAGACGACAAGCACGATGAAGACCGGTATCGGCGCGAACGTGCCTGATATGGTGAGCAGCAGCAGTGCGGCGGCGCAGAGTGCGCTGATCGTCAGGCAGATCGACACGATGGCACGCCTGTTATAGCGATCCGTCACCGAACCGGTGACGAGGATGAGGATGAGTGCCGGCAGGAACTGGACGAGGCCGATCATGCCGAGCAGGAAGGCACTCTTCGTCACCTCGTACATCTGCCAGCCGACGGCGACCGAGATGATCTGCGTGGCGAAAGCGGCCAGAAAGCGGGCGCAGAAAAACAGTGTATAGGAACGATGGCGAAAGGCGGCGAAGCGGTCTTCCGCCGGATTGACTTGCATGTGACGCTCGTATGCGGGAAAAGCTGGAACGGCGCGTGGCCGTTAATCATAGCGGGTAAGCGAAGCAGGCTCGCTCTTGCCCGATAAAGAGCCAATGATTACATGTCTGTCAACGTGAAATCGCGCAAGCCCCGGCCGGAACGGCTGGGGGCGCGGCCAAGAGGAACCCTATGCTACTCGTCATCCTGTCGACCCTGAACTTCATCATCAACATCATGTGGTTCATCATCATCGTCTCGGCGATCTTCTCCTGGCTCTATGCGTTCAACGTCATCAACACGCGCAACCAGTTCGTCAACCAGGTCGGCGGCGCGCTCTATCGCCTGACCGAGCCGCTCTACCGGCCGATCCGCCGCTTCATGCCGAACCTCGGCGGCATCGATCTTTCGCCGCTCGTGGTGCTGGTCATCCTGTTCTTCCTGCAGCAGGTCATCGCTTACATCGCCCGCACCTACGGCTGATAGCGAACCACCACACTCCAATAAAAGCCTCCGGACCGATCCCGGTCTGGAGGCTTTTTGCAAATCTATTCCAAAGGCGTGATTTACTTGCTCGCCTTGTAGCGCTCGATCGCCTCGACGATCAGGCGGCGCGCATCGGCCGCCCCCCGCCAACCATCGAGCTTCACCCATTTGCCGGGCTCGAGATCCTTGTAGTGTTCGAAAAAATGCTCGATCTGCTTGATCGTGATCTCGGGCATGTCGGTATATTCATGCACCTTCTCGTAGCGCAGCGTCAGCTTCGGCGAGGGAACGGCGATGATCTTTTCGTCCTTGCCGGAATTGTCTTCCATCATCAGCACGCCGATGGGACGCACATTGATCACGCAACCCGGCACCAGCGGGCGAGTGGAGGCGATCAGCACGTCGATCGGGTCGCCGTCTTCCGACAGCGTATGCGGCACGAAGCCGTAATTGCCTGGGTAGTGCATCGGCGTATAGAGGAAACGATCGACGACCAGCGCGCCGGCTTCCTTGTCCATCTCGTATTTGATCGGATCGCCGCCGACGGGCACTTCCACGATCACGTTCACGTCTTCCGGCGGATTGTTGCCGATCTTGATAGCGTCGATGCGCATCAGGCGTCTCCTACATTTGTTCGTGCCCGGCAATAGAAGGATTCCGCCGTTCTGACAACATTGCCGTGGTCGTGAAAGGCCGGATTTAAGAGAAATTCGGATGCGGCGGTAAATGGAATGCGTTAATCACTAGTCCTGTGATGGAGGTGGCGATGCGCTGGGCGACAACGATCTCGATCTGTCTTGTTACGATGGCGACGCAATCCGATGCCACACTGGCCGCCGGGAGCGCCTTTACCGATCTCGAGCTGGAGAAGTGCGAGACCCTGGTGGCGCCCGATCCGGGCGAACCGGGCGGCGATTTCACGTCCCTGCTTTGCCCTGGTCTCGGCGACTACAAGGTTCTCTTCAAGGAAGGCGACCTGCGCCAGAGTGTGCATTACGGCTTCCTCAAGAAAGCGATCATCGATCACGCCTTCGAATCCTTCGGTCCGTTCAACCACATGAACCCGAAGATCGAATGGCGGATCGGCGCCAGCGGCAAGCCGATCGCGGCGATCCAGCGCTTCTTCGTCGGAGATGAAAATTCCCAGGGCCAGATCCTCGTCATCTCGAAGGTCGGCCAGCCGGACGAAGAGGAAGGGTGTCCCGTGGGTTATGTCGATGCGCTGGCCAGCAAGGATGCAAACAACCTGGCACGCGCCGTCGCCGACGGCCTTGCCCTGCACTTCCGCTGCGGTGCGGACACGCCCGACTATCATGGTGCGAAAGGCGACAAGGCAGCCGATCCCATGATCTACCACGGTGATGACGGTTAGCGGTTGAATGAATCCGACCAGTCATGCGTATCCCTATGCGAAAGGATACCGCAATGACCCTCCGCGCTTCCATCATTGCCCTGCCCGCCCTTGCCGTGCTTGGCATCAACGCACCGGCTCATGCCCGAGAGAGCGCCTATACGAGCACCGCGACCGACAAGGGTTGCGTGACATCGGGCACGCCGACGCCTGAAGACGAGGATATGGGGAACGTCTCGCTCAAGTGCCCGGGCTACAAGGATTATCCCTTCTATTTCAACGCCTATGACAACAGGGAAAGCACCTATTTCGGCCACCTGAGCAAAGAGATCCTCGACGGCGCCGGCGAGACGTTCGAGACGTTCAACTATATCGGCGACAAGATCGAGTGGCGTCTCGACGATCATGGCGTGCCGCGCGCGACCATCCTGCGCTACATGATCCAGAACCTCAACCCGGACACCTCGGAGCCCGACAAGGCGCATGAGGGCCAGGTCCTCGTGATCTCCCGCGTCGGCCAGCCCGACGATATGACCGGCTGCATCACGGCTTACGTCGATGCACTGGAGAACAAGGATGCCAACGACATCGCCCGCAAACTCGCGGATGAACAGGCGCCGGGCTTTCCCTGCGGCAAGCAGCAGCCGAAATTCCACGGCAAAACAGGCAAGCTCTCCGGCTATCCGGTTTACAATTACCCGGATTTGAGCGCGGCGAAATAGGTTTGTGTTTAGAAAGGAAGACCCCGCCCCGAAACCCCTCCCCACAAGGGGGAGGGGCCAAACTGTGGCACTCCCATTGCCCAAAGGGAACGTTGGCGCTTGCTGCGACGATTCTGTTTGAGTGCCGAGTGTGCAGCGGGTTAAGCCCCTCCCCCTTGTGGGGAGGGGTTTGGGGCGGGGTCTTTCTAAAGCGGCGGGCGTATCAACTCCGCCAGACAAACCCGAGCTTCTTGATCGATTTCTCGCCGAAGCGCTCCATGCCCTCGGCGACATCCATGCCGCCCATGGCGCGGTAGAAGGTCACGGCATTGTCGTTGTCTTCCAGGCACCAGACGACGAGGCCCTGCATGCCCAGCCCGCTCAGGACGGCACGGCATTCGCGGAACAGATAGCTGCCGAGCCCGATGCCCTGGTATTCCGGCAGGAGATAAAGCTCGTAGATCTCGCCTTCCTGCTTCAGTTCGCGGACGCGGTTCAGGCCGATCGTGGCATAGCCCGCGATCTTGTCCGCAACCTCGACAACCAGCAGGGTCGAGGGACCCCGCGCCGCGCGGCGCCACCAGTCTTCGCGCCGCCGCTCGATCATCTGCACGAGCGCGCGATGCGGAATCATGCCGGCATAAGCGCTGATCCAGGCCGTCCGATGAACGCCTGCGATGGCTCTGGCATCGCGCGGATCGGCACGCCTCACGTCAATTGACAACGTCGTCATAACGTCTATCCACCATACACGCCGTGGCTGACGCCACGAATACTCAAAAGGGACTGCCAGTCAGGTTAACCGATTGTTAACCATCGCGGCAAGACGCAAGTTCCGAATCAGACGTTAAAAGATCGGGGAGTCGGGGTGGAGCGACTTCTGAGGCGAGGCCAAGTTATCAACAAGGTTCTGGCCGCTGGGGAGGGAATTGGCTCGATCAGATGGCCGGGTTTTCGTGCCGATTATCAGGATAGTCGGAGCTCAGGGCCTGGAGAGCTTGTTCGGCAAGGCGCCGGAACCACATCCGCGACGTCATCCTAGGGACAAGCCCTAGGATGACGTCGCGTATTGGGCGGATGGCCTGCTCAATCGCTGGCGAGCCATCCTTTCGTCGGCTAAATATCAGGCCGCGCCGGCAGCGCGCGACTTTTCGAAGCGCTTGCGGTCGTTGGCGTCGAGATACATCTTGCGGAGCCGGATCGACTTCGGCGTGACTTCCATCAGTTCATCGTCCTGGATCCAGGAAAGCGCGCGGTCGAGCGTCATGCGGATCGGCGGCGTCAGCTTGACGGCCTCGTCCTTGTTGACCGAGCGGATGTTGGTCAGCTGCTTGCCCTTGAGCACGTTGACTTCAAGGTCGTTGTCGCGCGTGTGGATGCCGATGATCATGCCGGCATAGACCTTTTCACCTGGCTCAATGATCATCGGGCCGCGGTCTTCCAGGTTGAACATCGCGTAAGCCACGGCCTCGCCGGCGGCATTGGCCAGCAGCACGCCATTGACGCGGCCGCCGATATTGCCCTTGAACGGCTGATAGGCATGGAACAGGCGGTTCATGATCGCGGTGCCGCGCGTGTCGGTCAGGAGTTCCGACTGGTAGCCGATCAGGCCACGGGTCGGGGCGAAGAAGCGCAGGCGCAGGCGGTTGCCGCCCGACGGGCGAAGCTCGACCATCTCGGCCTTGCGCTCGGACATCTTCTGCACGACGACGCCGGAATGCTCTTCATCGACGTCGATGACGACTTCCTCGATCGGCTCCATCAGGACGTCGTTCTCATCCTTGTGCATGACGACGCGCGGACGCGATACGGCCAGTTCGAAGCCTTCGCGGCGCATGGTCTCGATCAGCACGGCGAGCTGCAATTCGCCACGACCGGAAACGAAGAACGAATCCTTGCCTTCGGCTTCCTCGATCTTCAGCGCGACATTGCCTTCGGCTTCCTTGAGCAGGCGGTCGCGGATGACGCGGCTGGTCACCTTCTCGCCTTCGGTGCCGGCCAGCGGGCTGTCGTTGACGATGAAGGACATGGTGACGGTCGGCGGATCGATCGGCTGGGCATGCAGCGCCTCGGTGACCGAGGGGTCGCAGAACGTATCGGCGACGGTGCCCTTGGAGAGGCCGGCGATCGCGACGATATCGCCCGCATGGGCTTCGTCGATCGGCGTACGCTCGATGCCACGGAAGGCGAGGATCTTGGAGATGCGGCCGTTTTCGATCAGCTTGCCGTCCTGGCCGATCACCTTGACGGACTGGTTCGGCTTGATCGAGCCGGAATGAATGCGGCCGGTGATGATGCGGCCGAGGAAGGGATTGGCTTCGAGAATGGTGCCGATCATGCGGAAGGCGCCGTCTTCGTCACCGACGCTCGGCTCCGGAACATGTTCCAGCACGAGGTCGAGCAGCGGCGCGAGGCCCTGGTCCTTGGGACCTTCCGGATTGACGTTCATCCAGCCGTCGCGGCCCGAACCGTAGAGGATCGGGAAATCGAGCTGCTCGTCGGTGGCGTCGAGATTGGCGAACAGGTCGAAGACTTCGTTGATGACTTCCTCATGGCGGCCATCGGGACGGTCGATCTTGTTGATCGCCACGATCGGGCGAAGACCGACCTTGAGCGCCTTGGAAACCACGAACTTGGTCTGCGGCATCGGTCCCTCGGAGGAGTCGACCAGCACGATTGCGCCGTCGACCATCGAGAGAATGCGCTCGACTTCGCCGCCGAAGTCGGCGTGGCCTGGCGTGTCGACGATGTTGATGCGGACGCCCTTCCACTCGATCGAGGTCGCCTTGGCGAGAATGGTGATGCCGCGCTCTTTTTCGAGGTCGTTGGAGTCCATCATGCGCTCGGTCGTGCGCTGGTTGTCACGGAACGAACCCGACTGCTTCAGCAGTTCATCGACGAGCGTCGTTTTGCCATGGTCAACGTGTGCGATAATCGCGATATTTCGCATTTTCATCTGATCGGTCTCTGAAAGTTTGTGGCGGGCACAGTGGCGCGCAATTCAATTTGGCGGGCTCATACCCCTTTTTTTGCATTTGCGAAAGGGGTGAAGCGACAATCTAATGAATGCGCTTAACAGGGATGCGACAAATGCAGGGCTTGGGTGACTTGTCATCTGCGTTCAAAAGAGGGCCGGGAATGTACAGGAGTAGAGAAAAGAGTTAGCAGAAAGTGTCAGAACACAGGAATGCAAGCTGCCATTGCAGCGAGAGGAGAGGCCATGGACACAGAGCAAAAGGCAAAGGCCCCTGCTGATTTTGAACTGGTTTTAGGCCAAGGCATCCACCCATTCTATCTCGACATGTCAGCCGATCAGGTGTTCGAAGCCGCAGTAGGATGGAAAGTTCTATCTGTTGAACGTGAAGACGCAGATTGTATTCATTTCCAATTTCAAACCCGCAGAAAAAGCATCGAGGTGTGCTTGATCAATACGTTCTGGTTGGAACCGGGCGCTAAGAGCCACTATCGGGTCTATTGCATCCACACCGAAGATCTCCAATTCTCGGATGGCAAGCGTTTATCGGGAATGAAGAAGGAAAACGTTCTGCCGAGATTTACAGGTGAAAATGCCCTTGTAAGAGACAAACACCTCAGTGACGATGATGAAGACGATTGGTATTCCGCGTATTACGACAGCATGAACCAAGAGATACATTTGATATTCAACAGATATGACAAATCATCTTTCTCGATTAGTCGAAATCCCGAGTTTGGCTACGGGCAAGACTATGGCTGAGTTACGCCGCTTGCTCCCTCTTCTCCCCGCTGGGGAGAAGAGGGAGGCACCGGACGGCGCGAAACTTTAAGCCGCCGCCGTCGCCACCACCGGCTCCAGCGCCAGTTTCCGAGCCTCGACAAAATCCACCTTGCCCGTGCCCAGTACCGGCACCTTGCCGACCCGCACCTCGGCCGGCACCATCATGTCCATGGCGTTCTTCGACTTGGCGTAGGCGAGGAATTCTGCGCGGGTGGCGTTCGGGGCGTCGGTGAGCAGGATCAGGCGTTCGCCCTTCTTGGTATCCGGCACGGCTGACACCGCGGAAAGCGCGCCCGGCCACAGGCTGCCGGCAAGCGCCTCGACGGCTGCCAGCGACACCATCTCGCCGCCGATCTTGGCGAAGCGTTTGGCGCGGCCGCGGATCTTGACGAAGCCGTCGGCATCGATGGTGACGATGTCGCCGGTGTCGTGCCAGCCGTCGGGCAGGACCTCCAGCACGCCGGGATTTTCGGCGCGGAGATAGCCGGCCATGACGTTCGGACCCTTGAGATAGAGCCGGCCACCTTCATCGATGCCGGGCACCGGTTCGAGCTTCCATTCCATGCCGGGCATGATCTTACCGACCGTGCCCGACTTGTTGTACATCGGCGTGTTGATCGAGACGACCGGCGCGGTTTCGGTGACGCCATAGCCTTCGAGGATCCTGAGCCCGAACTTCTCCATATAGGTCTCGCGCGTCGAGGGCTTGACCGGCTCGGCGCCGGAGAAGATGTAGCGGATCGAGCGGAAATCGTAGGGGTGCGCGGTCCTGGCATAGCCCGACAGGAAGGTGTCGGTGCCGAAGATGATCGTCGCGTTGGAGGCATAGATCAGTTCCGGCACGATGCGATAGTGCAGCGGCGAGGGGTAGAAATAGACCGGTACGCCCGAGATCAGCGGCAGCACGGTGCCCGCCGTTAGCCCGAAGGAATGGAACACCGGCAGGATGTTGAACACCTTGTCGCCCGAGTGGAAATCGATGCGTGCGGCGGCCTGGGCGGCATTCGACAGGATGTTGCGGTGGGTCAGCACCACACCCTTCGGCGTGCCCTCGGAACCCGAGGTGAACAGGATCACTGCCGCATCGTCGGGCTTCCGCCTGACCAGTGGATGCGCCTTGCCGAGGTAGCCCATCAGCTTGTCCTTGAAGCCGATCTCGCTGCGCAGATCGTCGAGCCAGACGATCTTGACCTGCTTTTCCATCTCCTCGATCACTGGTCCAAGCTTGGCCTGGGTCACGAAAGCACGGGATGTCAGCACATGCTTCACCTTCGCAGCCGTGCAGGCGGAGAGAATATTGGTCGCTCCCGCCGTGAAGTTCAGCATCGCCGGCACCTTGCCGGCGCTCATCACGCCGAACAGCGTGGCAGCGGCGCCATTGGCGTTGGGCAGCATCACGCCGAGTGTCTCGTCGTCCGGGAAGCGTGCCTTGAACTGGGCGGCCAGCACGGCGGAACCGGTCAGCAGCTTGCCGTAGGTCAGCTTGCCGGTCACCGGATCCTCGACCGCCAGCTTTCTCATGCCGCGATCCTTGGCGGATTCGATCACCCGCTCGATCACGGTCGAATTGGTATTCGAGGTCTTGAACATCAGGTCCGACATGATCTGGTAGAGCGCGGCGCCGGCGGCGATGCGGCGGGCGCGGCCCTTGAGTTCGGCTGGCACTTCCAGCTTGCGGGGCTCAAGGATCGTCACCTTGACCTTGGGGAACCAGCGGCGGCGCACCTTCTCGTCGTTGAGATAGGTGAAATAGCTCTTCTCCAGGCCGTCAATGCGGATTGGCACGACCATCGAGCCGGTCTTGTCGGCCACCATGGCGGCACCGTCATAGACCTTCATCAGCGTGCCGGTCACGGTCAGGCGGCCCTCAGGGAAGATGCCGATCGGATTGCCGTCCTGCACGACCTTGATCAGGGTGCGGGTGGCCATCGGCTTGGTCGGGTCGAGCGGCAGGAATTTCGCGAATTTCAGGAACGGCTTCACCCACCAGGCCTGCGCGATCTTGTAGTCGACGGCGAAGGTCGGCTCTTCCTCGGTGATGGCGAGCGCGAGCGCACCGTCGAGAAGGCTCACATGGTTGAGCGCGATGATCGGCGCGACGCCGGCCTTCTTGATATTCTCCAGCCCCTCCACCTCCAGCCGCATGAAGGCACGGAAGACGATCGAGATGAGGTCGCGGAACGGGTTGGTCGGCAGCGTTTTCAGCATCAGCCAGGCAATGCCGAGATTGAGCACGGAGAGCCCCAGGATGATCATCGGAATCGACAGGCCGACAGCCTGCAGCACGGCGACGAGCCCCAACCCTACGGTGATGAACAGCGCCGACAGCACATTCGCCGCACCAATGACACGGGCGCGGCGATCCTCATGCGCCCAGGTTTGCATGGCCGCGAACGTCGGGACCGCGAGGAACGCGCCGCCGATCGCCATGCCGGCGAGATCCACCGCGACGCGGATCGTGTTCTCCCCGGCGAAGAAGCCTGATATCGTCGTGGCATGGGTGACCGACGTGAGGCCCCAGAGATTCCAGGCGAGGTCGAGGCCGAACAGCGCGATGATGGCGGTACCAACAGGCGCCGGCAGCAGCACGACGCGCCCGGCCGACATCCAGCCGGCGATCGCCGAACCGACGGCGATCGAGATCGCAAAGATGGCGAGATAGGCCGGCACAACGATTTCCGAGCCGCCGAGGATATCCTTGACCATGATTGGCAGCATGGTCATCACGAAGGCGCCGACGAACCAGAACCAGCAGTTCATCAGGGCCGAGCGCCAGATGCGCTGGTCCGCACGGATTTCGCCCACCAGCGTCACGCTCGAACGGAAGATGTTCTTGTCGATCACCAGGTCGGGCGCCTTGGAGCCGGTCGGCGGGATCATGCGGGCGGCGAGCCAGCAGAGAACCGAAAGGCCCATCATCATCGGCCCGAAGACGAGCACATTATCGCCGCCGCTGAAGGCCACGGCGGCGACGATCGTGCCGGTCAGGATGGCGATGAAGGTGCCGCCCTCGATCCAGGCATTGGCCTTGGGCAGATCCCGGCGGTCGAGATGATCGGGCAGGATGCCGTATTTGATCGGGCCGAACAGCGCGGAAATCACGCCGAAGCCGAACAGGGCAAACATCAGGACCCAGATCGATGATAGCCCGATGCCCAGCACGGCGACCGCGGCGACGCCGATCTCGGCGCGTTTCAAAAACTCCGCCATCTTGGCCTTGTCGTATTTGTCGGCGAGTTCGCCGCCGATCGCCGAGAGCGCCAGGAAGGGCAGGATGAAAATGCCGCCCGCCACCGTCACCAACGAGGCGCCTTCGGCCGCCATCTGGAACATGATCAGGAACACAAGCGTGTTCTTGAGGAAATTGTCATTGAACGCCGAGAGGAACTGCGTCCAGAACAGCGGCGCGAACTGGCGCGATGTCATCAGATTGCGTTGCATCGAGATCTTCCTTTTGCGGGCAGTGTCACCAAGCCACAGAGTCGTTAGCCAATGGTTGCATCGGACAACAACCCTGCGGCGAGGTTAATGCGCACTAACTCGCGTCGTTACGATTGATGTTGAACAGCAGCTTCTCGGTCTTGGCATCCTCGACCTTGCGGATCAGCTTGTCGGCCTCGGCGTTGTCGCGGATGGTCTTGGTCACATTCACGGTGGTCTGCACGAGCATCAAAATGCCCATGACGAGGTAGCCCTTACCCCAGAGATCGAGCGGCATCATGTAGAGGCCAAGCGCCAGCATGGTGCCCGCCGCGCCGAAGCTCAGATAGGAGAAGCTCACCCAGGCGGAAGAATGCTTCTGGAAACTCTCGTTCATAGCAGTGGTCCTTGTCCAGTGTTGATACGGTCAGGCGGCGTCGTTCATTCTCGCGCGCAGGCGAGCGAGAATGTTTTCGGGGTCGGGCTGGAGCGGCGCGCCGCATCCGGCCCTGGCGAGCTTCTCGATAATGGCGGCGGGATCGGTCCCGGCATCCATCTCGCGGAGCGCCGCCGCTGTGGTATCGATCTCCTGCTGGCGGGTGCGCAAGCGCAGCAGCGTCTCCTCGGCTTCGGAAAGCGTGGCGAGGCCGTGATGGCCGGCAGAGCGGTCGAGCTTCTGGGTATGTTCGGTGGCGCGGGCGAGGCGTTCGCCGCGCTGCAGTTCCCTGAGCCGGGCTTCCGACGCCCGGACCACCGATTTCATCCGGTCGATCGAGGCGCCGAACTGCGCCTGCGCCTTCTCGGAGGCTGTGCATTCCGCCTCGAGCCAGCCGAGCGCTTCGGCGGCCTCGCGGGCCAGCCGGTCATTGCCTTGGCTGAGGGCAGCGATTGCCCGGGTTTCGAGGTCGGCGATGCGGGCGAGTGCGGCCTTGTGCTGGCCGACCTCCTGTTCATTCTGGGCGATGGCGATGGCCACGGCCCGGCGCGCCGACTGGATCGCCGACGTTGCGTCGCGGATTTGCTGCCCGAGCAGCGGGATGGCTTGTCTGTCGAGAAAGTCCTGCTCGGCCTCGAAAGCTCGGCCGCGCAGCAATGTGAGAATTTGTTTGAACATCTCGGTTTCTCCATGTATGAACAACGTTCACGATTAAGTTCTGACACAAAGACGAACAATGTTCAAGAATTATTTTGAACGTCGTTCATTATTTCGAAAGTGAATGGTTAATGGCCGGCAAACGGGAAATGAAACGCGAGGATCTCAAGGCGCGCCTGATCGAGGCGGCACGCAACCGGATCATATTGGATGGTCTCGGCAATCTCCGGGCGCGTGATGTGACGCAGGATGCCGGCTGCGCGCTTGGCGGGCTTTACACGGCGTTCCGCGATCTCGACGAGCTGGTATGGCATGTGAACTCCTCGACGCTCGAAATGTTGGAGCATCAACTGACCGAAATGCTGGCCGAGGAGAGCGACCCCGCTGCTCAATTGAGAATCCTGGCGCGCGGCTATCTCAAATTCGCGCTCGAGAACCGGAATCTCTGGGCGGCCCTCTTCGATCACAAGCTGCCGGACGATGTGACGCCGCCGGACTGGCATCTGGAGCGTCATATGTTCCTGATCCAGTTCATCGCCCGCCCGCTCGCCCGGCTCAATCCCGATATGCCAGCGGAAGATCGCCAGATCCGCGCGCTGACCCTGTTCAGCGCCGTGCACGGCATCATCTCGATCAGCCTCGAAGGCCGCTTCGTCGGCATTCCCGCGACGCGTCTGGAAAGCGAGTTGGATGATTTCGTGGCATTGCTGGCGGCGGGGGCAAGGGCCTCTTAGGGCCGTGAGGGACGGAGACATCGCCGCCGGCTCCCCCTTCTCCCCTTGGGGAGAAGGTGGCGCGAATGCGCCGGATGAGGGGTTCCAACTCTGGTCTCGGGCGCTGCGCGCAACCCCTCATCCCGGGCGCGACATGCTGCGCCTGAGCCCTTCGGGCATCTTGTGTGTTGAATTTCTGGTAAAGTTGGTTTTGTCCGGTTTGTCCGCCTGATGTTGACGCACCAGGCGGACCACCGTCGGAGGGACCGTTGGCATCAGAGCCCTTTGGGCTGTGGAGAAGCTGGGTCGCCGTCGGCTGTTCACTGATCCGGATGGTTGCAGGGACGATCGGGTCCGGAGCCACAAGGAGGGATCGATGAACATATCGAAGTCTAACACATTTAGCGCCGGGGTCGATGTCGCCAAGCTCTGGCTGGACGCGGCGATCCACGGCTCGGAGGCGATGGTTCGGGTGGCCAACACGCCGGCCGGACATGGCGAGCTGATCGACTGGCTTTGTGCCCAGGGCGCCGGGCGCGTCGGACTGGAGGCCACCGGCGGTTATGAGCGCGCCATCGTCAAAGCCTTGCGCGACGCAGCGCTTGAGGTGGTCGTGCACCAGCCCATCGAGGTCAGGCTGTTTGCCCGCATCAAGCGCCTGCGGGCCAAGAATGATCGCATCGACGCCCGGCTGATCGCCTGCGCCACGGCCCAGGTCGAGAGCGTCAGAGCCGCCGCCGATCCGCGCCTTGCCGAACTGGCCGAGCGACTGACGGCCTATGAGCAAGCCAGCGAGCTTGCAACGCTGCTGAAGACCCAGATGGAGCATCTGAGCCTGCCCGACCTGATTGAGGATGCCCGCGCCCAGTTGACCATCCTGCTGGCGCGAAAGGCCAGGATTGTCGCCGACATCATGGCCCGCGTCCGGCTCTGGCCCGACCTCGCCCGGCGGCTCGCCCTGCTCAACTCCTTGCCTGGTGTCGGTTCCATCGTGGCGCTGAGCCTGCTGATCCGGATGCCCGAACTGGGCGCGATGAAGCGCGGACAGGCCGCCGCCCTGGTCGGTGTTGCGCCGTTCGACCGCGATTCCGGCGAGCGAAAGGGCCAGCGCTTCATTGCCGGAGGCCGCCGCAGGCCTCGAAAACTGCTCTACATGGCTGCTCTTGCCGCCAAACGATGCGATCCCGGCCATCGCAGCTTCGCCCAACGCCTGGCTGCCGCCGGAAAACCGCCCAAGCTCATCCTCGTCGCCATCATGCGAAAGCTCATCGAGGCCGCAAACCTCGTCATCCTGCGCGATACGCCTTGGGTTCCACAATAAAAATGACATGGTTGCTTCTCCCCCAAGGGGAGAAGAGGGAGCAAGCGGCTCGCTTCGTGACAGATCCATATGGGTTCGGGCGGGGTCTTTCTTAGCCAGAACTGGCCTTGTTGGCATTTTTTATTTGCAGCAAGATCAATTGCTTGCGGTCCAATATAGGAAAATAATCCTCATATCTCTTCCCATTTCTCAAACTCCATGGCACAATCCCCTCGTTCCACCTTCGGCTACCCCGCATGGCGATGCGGGCGGGGCGGAGCCGGTGCTGGTCATGGGGAGGCGACGCAAAGCCTCATGATCGGGCCCGTGCAGAAAATGGTTCTCCTCCCGGCTGAAAAAGGCCGGGGCGTGCCTGTGAGGCATTGGAGGCCCGATCGGAATGCGGGGGTGATGATCCCGCGAACGCCATGCCAGCGATGGATGGCGGGATATCGACATCGGATGCCGACGGGTTCGAGAACCTGAGCGGTACCAAGCCGTTCGGTGACGCAGAGGAACCGGAGTTGCACGGGAAAAACCACCGAATACGGGGCACGGCTACGTGTCTTAACGACCGGCTTCCGAGGGCCGGTCATCTAACTGTGGCACGGAAACGTGCCCCGGCCGATCTCTCATGCCAAGGCAAGAAGATCGGTGACGTGCATGATCAAACCACGGGGCGAAAGGGCTCGCGTGAATGCGGAGGTGTGTTTTGAGGGAAGATGGAGATGAAATCGCAAGCGTCAGAGCAAGCTCGCCCCCCTCTGCCCTGCCGGGCATCTCCCCCACAGGTGGGGAGAATATCTGCGGCACACTCATTGCCCCAATTCACCGTCCGTTGCTCAGCAACGACATTCGATTTTGGCGAGGTTTACGCCTCTAGCCATTCTCCCCACCTGTGGGGGAGATGCCCGGCAGGGCAGAGGGGGGTAGACTGCACGCGAACCGAAATCCGAATCGAGACTCGATGGGGCAGGAGACAGACATGACCGACGATGCCACCGACGTTGATGCCACCTGGCAGCCATTCAACCGCGTGAAGGACATCTCCTACCGCCTCGTCTCCTGGCCGAGCGAGAGCGGCACGTCGGGCGAGGCGGAATTCGCCGACAGGCTCGCCGGTCTGCTGCGCGAGATCCCTTATTTCCGCGACCATCCCGAGGACATCGCCCTGATCGACAGCCACGGCGCGCCGACGGCTGGGAATGTCGTGGCCGTAGTGCGCGGGTCGGGCAAGCGGACGCTGGCTTTCGGCGGCCATTTCGACACGGTCGAGACCAGCAACTATCTCGAACTCAAGCATCTCGCCTGCAAGCCGGATGAACTCACGGCGGCGCTGATCGCCGATCTCGAAAGCCGACCGCTCACGGCGACCGAAGCGCGGGCGCTAGACGATCTGAGGAGCGGCGATTTCGTCCCCGGTCGCGGCATGCTTGATATGAAGAGCGGTGTGGCGGCAGGCATTGCCGCGCTGGAGCGTTTTTCCGAAATGGCCGATCGCGTGGGCAATCTCGTTCTGTTCGCCACGCCCGACGAGGAGCGCAATTCGCGCGGCATGCGGTCGCTCCGCGATGCGCTGCCCGGTCTCATGAAACGCTGGAATCTCGATATTGTCGCCGGGGTCAATCTCGATGCGACCAGCGACCAGGGCGATGGCTCCGAGGGCCGCGCCATCTATCGCGGCACGATCGGCAAGCTCCTGCCCTTCGCCTTCGTTGTCGGCCAGGCGTCGCATGCGAGCTATCCGTTCGAGGGCATCAGCGCGCATCGCATCGCATCCGAGATCATGCTCGCCTTCGAGGCCAATCCGGCGCTTTGCGACACCGGCGAGGCGCAAGTCTCGCCGCCGCCGATCTGCCTCGAGGCGAAGGACCTGCGCGGCGGCTACGAGGTGACGACGCCCGACAAGGTCTGGCTCGCCTTCAACTGGCTCTTCCATTCGCGCACGCCGTCCGAACTCTACAGCGATTTCAATGCGATCGTGGGACGCGCGGTGGAGAAAGCGCTTGGCGACTTCAAGGCCAAGGCTGCGGACTATGCTCACATGAACGGCACCGAGCCGGGCAAACTCGATTTCACGGGTCGCGTGATCAGCTTTGCCGAACTGAGGCAAGAGACGTTGAAGGCGGGAGGCTTGGATGCGCAGCATCGCTTCGATGCTTTGGCTTCGTCGCTCGCCGGCAACGACAATCCGCTGAACGTCACCCGCTCGCTGGTCGAGTTCATGGCGGCCGAGGCGCGTATCACTGGCCCGGCCGTCATCACCGGCTTCTCCAGCCTGCACTATCCGCACACGCATCTGGACCTGTCGCGCGATCTCGACCGGAGTTTTGCCGAAGCGCTGGACCGGGCGCGCGGCGCGATCGAGAGCCGGCACGCCACCAGCTTCAAGCGGCGCGAATATTTCACCGGCATATCGGACATGAGCTTCTTCGGCGCCGCGATCGATGAAAGCGATACCGCCGTCGTGGCCGACAACACGCCCGCGGCGCTCTGGGTCGATCGCCCGCCGGCCGATACGCTCACCTATCCCGTCGTCAATATCGGTCCATGGGGACGGGAGTTTCATCAGCGGCTCGAACGGCTCTACATGCCGTACGCCTTCGACGTTTTCCCGAAATTCCTCGTCGAGATCGTCCGGGAGGTGTTGCTCAAGCGGTAGGGCGGGCGTTCCACCAATGCAGGAACGGCGGCAGCGCGCCGGTCAAGATAGCGAAGGCGCTGGCGATGATCAGGAATAGCCAGCTATCGCTGTCGCCGGCATCGAACGTGGCTTGCATCATGCCGGTACCGATCATGACGGCAATGAGGAAGAAGATGGCGAGGCACAGGCTGGCGGCTGGCGCCCGCTTTGAGCGCGCATAGCGGAGAATGATGCCGACGGCGATCACCGACGAGCCGATGAAGACGACCGAGCCGATTATATAGGGCCGTGTCAGTTCCTTGTCGGACTCGATGAGGCGGAAGCCCTGGGCGGCAAAGGCGTATACGAGGAAGCCCAGCACGAGCAGGCCCATCGAGCCGGGGATCATGCAGAGCACCGCCAGCACGATGCGGAGCACCACCGGCCCATTGCCTTGGTTCTGGCTCGTGACCGGCTCGCTCATTCCCAACCCTTCGGTGTCTCGGTGATAGCAGGCTGCGGTTTAGTCATCACCCAATGCAGGAAGGGCGGAAGCGCCACCACCAGCAAGGCGACGATGCAGCAGCCCTGGAGAAACACCACCTCGATGCTGTTGTCGGACGTGTTGGTGTCGGAGAAGACGAAGTAGGTGCCGATGATGAACCCGACCGACAGGACGGCGAGGAAAAGGCTCGCAAGCGGCGCACGACCCCAATGCGCGAGCCTGAGCATCACGCCGACGATAATCAGTCCGGCCGCGATCGCAGCCGCGGCGCAAAGGCCGAAGAGCCAGCCGATGGCGCCTTCGATGCCAGTGAAACCCCTGCTGCTATCGGCCCATTCGCCGATAACCGTCAGATATACCAGGCCGCCGGGTATGAGCAGGCCGAGGCCGACAATGCCGAGGACCGCAAGCAGAATCCATCGCGCCGAGGTTCCGACTGCATCGCTCGATCCGCCTGTGTCCGCCAAATTCGTCACCATCCGCCGAACCCGATGGGCCGGCGCTTCCGATATGAAAATCTACGTGGGAACGGCGGGATGCAAGCATTTATTCTCGGCAGGGCGCAGACGAGGCTGCGCCCTGCCGCCGATGGATCGGACGTCAGATCATCCGGACCGGATCGAGTGTCACCTTGTAGAGTTCCTTGTCGTCGCGGTTGATCAGCCGGACGGTGAGCTGTTCGGTCGCGCCGTCAATATCGACGAGGCCGAAGAACTGCAGGCCGGCCGAGGGCGGCAGGTTCTGGCCCTGCTCCTTGGTCGGCGCGCCGACGAACTTCACTTCCGGACCGAAGGTCGCATCCATGTCGTTGGGGCCGAAGCTGCCGGCATGGATCGGGCCTGCGACGAATTCCCAGAATGGGTTGAAATCCTGGAACTGTGCCTTGTCGGGATTGTAGTAATGTGCGGCGGAGTAATGCACATCGGCGGTCAGCCAGACCGTGTTGGTGATACCCGAGGTCTTGATGTAGCGCAGCAGGTCGGCGATTTCGAGTTCGCGGCCGCTTGCGGGGCCGTTGTCGCCGTTGGAGATCGCCTCGGCACCCTTCTTCTCCTTGCCGTTGTCCCAGACGATAATGCCGATCGGCATGTCGCAGGCAAGGATCTTCCAGGTGGCGCGGGAATTGGCGAGTTCGCGCTTCAGCCAGCGCATCTGCTCGGCGCCGACAATCCGCGAATTGTCGTCGAGCACCGTCTCCTTCGATTCACCGTTCGGGCCGCGATAGGAGCGCAGGTCGATGAAGAACACATCCATCATCGGGCCGTAGGAAATCTTGCGATAGATGCGGCCCGGCTCGGCCGGCGTATAGCTGATCGGCGTCATTTCATGGAAGGCGCGGGCAGCGCGGGCGGAGAGCAGCGCGACCGATTTTTCCGTGTAGCGATCATCCGCCATCAGGCTCTTGGACGCCGACCAATTGTTGGTCACTTCATGGTCGTCCCACTGGAAGAAGGTTGGACAGACGGCGTTCAGTGCGCGGACGTGTTCGTCCATCATGTTGTATTTCCACTGGCCGCGATACTCAGTGAGCGTCTCGGCGACCTTCATCTTTTCGGGGATGACGACCTTGTTGACCCATTTGGTGCCATCCGGCAGGTCGACGCTCTCCTTGAGCGGACCGTCGGCATAGATCGTGTCACCGGAATGGAGGAAGAAATCCGGCTGGTGCCTGGCGATCGTGGCATAGGAATACATGCCCTTGTCGTCGATGCCCCAGCCCTGGCCGACCGTATCGCCCGACCATGCGAAGCGGATGTTGCGGCGCGACGACGGCCCGGTACGGAAGCGGCCGGTGACCGGCTCGGACATGACATTGATGTCGGAGAGATCGGCCGCCGTAAAGCGATAGAAGATCTCCTGGTCGGAGGGCAGGTTCTCGACGAGGCGCTTGACGGCGAAATCGCTTTCGGGCAGCGCGTTCATCGGCGCGAGCCGGATCGGGTCCTTGAAGCTCTCGACGGTGGAAATCTCCATCTGGATCCGCGAGGGACGGTCGACGCGCGTCCAAATCATGCCCGAGGACGAATCGACGTCGCCCGACTGAATGCCGTGCGTGAAGCTCGGCGCGTTGGCGGCGCGCGCATAGAAGGGCATCGCGAGGCCTGATGTGGCTGCGAAGAGGCCTGTCGCGGCCGTGCTCTTCAAAAGGGTTCGGCGTGAAAGTGTGCTGGTGATCCTGGACATGAAGCTCTCCTTGATTCCGCTCGCGGGTCATGCCCGCGGGCGGCAACAAACAGGGAATTCATGTCAGCCGGGTTATATCCCGATGACGTTTCGATGATGCTTTGGTGACAGAACTCAGGCCGCCAGTCCTTTCTTCTTAAGCATCGCGTCGGGGCTCGGCAGTTTGCCGCGGAAGGCCTTGTAGGCATCCTCCGGGTCGATCGAGCCACCGACGGAATAGATGTTTTCCTTGAGCCGCCTGGCGGTCTCGGCGTTGAACGGGTTGCCGGTTTCCATGAAGGCCTCGAAAGCGTCGGCATCGAGCACTTCCGACCACATGTAGGAATAGTAGCCGGCGGAATAGCCGTCGCCGGAGAAGACGTGGCTGAAATGCGGCGTGCGGTGGCGCATGACGATCGACGACGGCATGCCGATCTCGGCCAGCACTTCCGTTGTCAGCACCATCGGGTCGCCCGGCGGCCTGGTGTGGAAGGCCATGTCGACCAGCGCCGAGGAGGTGAATTCGACCGTGTTGAAACCGGCATTGAAGGTGCGTGCGGCGAGAACCTTGTCGAGCAGTTCCTCGGGCATCGGCGCGCCGGTCTCGTAATGCAGGGCGTATTCCTTGAGGATATCGGGCACGGTCAGCCAATGCTCGTAAAGCTGCGACGGCAGTTCGACGAAGTCGCGCGATACGCTGGTGCCGGACACGGTCGGATAGGTCACGTCGGACAGCATGCCGTGGAGCGCATGGCCGAATTCGTGGAACAGCGTGCGGGCATCGTCTATGGAGAGCAGCGCCGGCTTGCCTTCGGCGGGCTTGGCGAAGTTGCAGACATTGTAGATGATCGGGATCTCACCCTTGGCGCCGTTCTTGAGCGGCAGCTTGTGCTGGCTCTGGAAGGCACTCATCCAGGCACCGGAACGCTTCGAGGGCCGCGCGAAATAATCGCCCATGAACAGCGCTACCAGATTGTCGTCGAAATCGCGGATCTCATAGACGCGGACATCGGGATGGTAGCCTGCGATATCCGTGCGGCGCACGGCCTTGATGGAGAAGAGCTTGCCGGCGACCGCGAAGCAGGCGTCGATGATTTTTTCGAGCTGGAGATAGGGCTTGAGTTCGCTTTCCGAGAAATTGAAGGTTTTGGCCCTGAGTTTCTCGGCGAAATGCCGCCAGTCCCAGGGCTGCACGCCGTGGTTCTTGCCTTCCTCGGCGATCAGGCGGGCCAGATCGGCCTCTTCCTCCAGGGCGCGGAGACGGGCCTTTTCCCAGACCTTCATCAGCAGGCCGTTCACGGCGCCGGCGTCCTTGGCCATGGTGTTGTCGAGCTTGAGTGCCGCATAATGCGGATAGCCGAGCAGCCTGGCCTTTTCGTCGCGAAGCGCGACCGTCTCGGCGATGATCTCGCGGTTATCCGTAGGGCCGGGATTTTCGCCGCGCGCGGTCCAGGCGTTGAAGGCCTGTTCGCGGAGGTCACGCCGTTCGGAGAAGGTCAGGAACGGCTCGATGATCGAGCGCGAGAGAGTGACGGCATATTTGCCCTTCTCGCCCCGCGCCTCGGCGGCCGCGGCCATGGCATCGCGGACGAAATCCGGCAGGCCGGAGAGTTCGTCTTCATCGGAGAGCAACAGGAACCAGTTCTTCTCGTCGGCCAGCACGTTCTGGCCGAAATTGGTGCCGAGGCTCGAAAGCTTTTCGTTGATCTCGGCAAGGCGCTTCTGCCGCTCCTTGGGCAGCTTGGCGCCGGATTTCACAAAACCCTTCCAGTGACGTTCGAGTACGCGGGTTTCCTCGAGCGTCAGGCTGAGGCTGTCCTTGCTCTCCCAGAGCGCATCGATGCGCTTGAACAGCGGTTCGTTCTGGCCGATTTTCGAATAGTGCCGCGACATGACGGGCGAGATTTCGCGTTCGAGATGCTGGATCGCCTCGTTGGTATCCGAACCCGCCTTGTTCCAGAAGATCGACGAGACGTGGGAGAGTTCGTCGCCGGCGATTTCCAGCGCGGTGATGGTGTTGGCGAAGGTCGGCGCTTCGGGATTGTTGGCGATCGTGTCGATCTCTGCGTCATGGGCCACTAGAGCGAAATCGAAGGCCGGCTTGAAATCCTCGTCGCGGACGGCGGCGAAGCGCGGCAGGCCGTGCGGGCCGTCCCAGTTGAAGATGGCCTGGTTGATGGCGGGTTCGGTCATGGGCTTTCCTTCGCGGATGCATCTGGTCTCGTGAATCACCAGCAATATAGGAAGTCATGCCGGGGATTTGATACCGCAAACGTTGAAAGGGCCGAAAATTCCGCTTGTCGCCCACCTCAGCCCTTCAGGTAGGCTTGCAGAGTACGCCCCAGTTCGCGGACAATGAGTTCCGGGGGAAGATCGACGACAGGCTGCAACTTGATGACGTAGCGGCTGAAGGCTAGCCCCAGAAGCTGGGTTGCGACAAGAGCCGCCCGGTCTTTTGGCTTCAGCGGTCCTTCGATGCGCGCCAGCGCCGGCATGACTTGGCCGGCGAAGACCTCGCGGAGCTTTTGCAGCGCGAACTCGTTCGATGCGGCGGAGCGCAACAGAACCGCCATGCCGCTATTGCCCTGCTCGCCCTCCCAGATATCGAGGAAATGCCGGACCAGCACTTCGCCCAACCGAGAAGGCTCGACCTGGCTGGGGTCGGGCAGTTTGAGATCGAACACGGCGATACGGGCGAAAAGTTCGTCCTTGCTGCCGAAATAGCGGATCACCATGGCCGGATCGATCGAGGCCGCCGAGGCGATATCCCGGATCGTGGTGCGCTCATAACCATTCTCGGCAAAGATCTGGCGCGCAGCTTCCAGGATGGTCGCCCGGGTTCGTTCGGATTTGGTCTGCTTCACGGAATCACTCATCCGACAAAAATGCCAACACCCGTTGACAAATGCAAGGGCTCGATCTAAAAGTCAACACACGTTGACAAAAGGAGATCGAAATGTTGACCGAAAAGACGGATGTATTGATCGTCGGCGCCGGTCCCACCGGACTGGCCCTGGCCATTGCCCTGAAGCAGGCGGGCGTAGCCCATTTGCTGGTCGAAAAGCTGCCGTCGGGGCAGAACACCTCGCGGGCAGCCGTCATCCATGCCCATACGCTGGAAGCATTGGAAAAGCTTGATGTCGTCGGCGAGCTGACGCGCCGCGGCATGAACCTCACCAAGTTCGCACTTCGGGATCGCGACCGCACATTGCTCAGGCTACGGTTCGACCAATTGCCTTCGCGCTATGCCGAGATATTGATGCTGCCGCAGGACGAGACGGAAGCGGTGCTGCAGGAGCGCCTTCTGGCGCTGGGCGGATCGGTTCACTGGAACACGGCGGTGTCGTCGGTCGAGAAGCATGGCGATGGCCATGTGGCGCGGCTCACGACATCAGAGGGCGAGCGTGCAGTGCAGGCCCGTTTCGTCGTCGGCGCCGACGGCATGCATTCGATCGTGCGCCAGAGTGCGGGCATCGGCTTCGAAGGCGAGACCTATGCCGGATCCTTTGTGCTCGCCGATATCACCATGGACTGGAGCATCGGCAATGAGGAAGTGTCGCTGTTCTTCTCGCCATCAGGCATGGCTGTCGTGGCGCCCCTACCGCATGGCCGCTACCGCGTCGTTGCGACGATGGAGAATGCGCCTGAGAAGCCCGGCATCGCCGACATCCAGTCGATTCTTGCGGCGCGGGGTCCGTCGGATGGCAAGACGATGGTTCGCGAGGTGATCTGGAGTTCGCGCTTCCGGCTGCATCACCGCGTCGCCACGGCCTATCGCAACGGCGGCATGCTGCTGATGGGTGATGCCGCCCACGTCCATAGCCCGGCCGGCGGGCAGGGCATGAATACCGGGTTGGTCGATGCCATGGTTCTGGGCGAAGCGCTAACGCGGGTGGTCAGGGACGGTCGGCCCGAAACGGAACTCGACCGCTACGAGGCGCTGCGGCGTCCAGCAGCAATCGAAGTCCTCGCCATGGCGGATCGCCTGACCGGTCTTGCAATGGTCCAGGGCGGATTCCGTCGCGCGGTGCGCAACGTGGCGCTCGGCGTTCTCGACAAGATCGGGCCGCTGAAGCGGAAGCTGGAACTCGGCCTGTCGGGGCTCAGCCGCAAGGCTTATTCCGAGCTGTGAGTTTCGGAGCGGGCATTATCCCTTCGCCGGAAAGCGCTAGGACCGGCGGGACACCCCTTTCGTCATCCTCGGGCTTGTGTGGACGAAGTGTGTTTAACTTGATGCACCGGCCGGACTGAACCTCCGGCCGGTGCAGGCAGGAGGCCGTTCACTTGGGCTGGCTTTGAATAGCCGAGGACAAGCTTGGCCCTGCCTGCTCCCTTAGACCCCGAACGGTTGATCGGGCTTTCGCCCGCACCACAAGCCTGGGAGCAAGGCCATGATATCTGAACTTTCCTTTGTCGGCATCGACGTTTCCAAAGCCCGCCTCGATGTCCACATCCATCCTGCGGGTCACGTCCTGGTGCTCGCCAATATTTCAGAGCATTTCAGTGATCTCATCGCACGCCTGCGTGTTCTGGGGGCATCTGTCGTCGGTCTTGAGGCATCGGGTGGCTATGAACGGCCGCTTGCCGACGCGCTCCATGCCGCGGGCATCGATGTCCGTATCCTGCAGCCATCGCGCGTGCGCGGCTTTGCCCGCTCGATCGGACAGCTCGCCAAGACCGATGCGATCGATGCCGCCGTGATTGCCCGCTATCTCGCGACCGCCCATCAGGCGCTTGCACCCTACCGTCGGGATCCGGCGCTTGGCAGCCTTGGGGCGCTGCTCGGCCACAGGCGGCGGCTGGTCGCCGAGCGCAGTGGGTTGCTCAGCCAGTGCGATACCGAGACCGAACCCCTGGTGCTCAGCTTGATCGAAGAGCGCCTCGCCGCGATCGAGCGAGCGATCGTGCGCATCAAGGACGCGGTGCATGCGCTTGTCGCCGACAATCCGGCGGTCAGCGGTGTCGGACCAGTGCTCGCCACCACGCTGCTCGCCGACCTGCCGGAACTAGGCCAGGTCTCGGGTAAGACCGTCGCCGCTCTTCTCGGCGTCGCACCGCATGCACGCCAATCAGGAAAAGCCAACCGGCCGGGACGGTGTTCGGGCGGTCGTAAACATCTGCGCGATATTGCCTACATGGCGGTCTTGAGCGCCATCAAGGCAGCCGACCCAGTCCTCGGTGGCTTCTACAAACGCCTCAGACAGAACGGAAAACCCTTCAAACTCGCCATGGTCGCCACCATCCGCAAGCTCATCACAATCCTCAACGCCATCGCAAGGACCGATCCAGCTTTCGCACCCTGAAAACCACGGTTGCTTGTCCCTAGGATCTGGTGACGAAGTACAGCAATCGACGTCTATGATGTGGCGACCGTACCAGATCCTAGAGATAAGCCCTAGGATGACGTCCGTGGTGAGGTGGGCGTCGGAGAAACAGAAAAGGCCTCGGCGATGATGCCGAGGCCTCACGTTTGAATAAAAACCGCAATCAACCCTTGAGGTTGCGCTTGCCGAGCGTGCGCAGGCGCAGCGCATTGAGCTTGATGAAGCCGGCCGCATCCTTCTGGTCGTAGGCGCCCTGGTCGTCCTCGAAAGTGACGAGCTGGTCGGAATAGAGCGACTTGTTCGACTCGCGGCCGATGACCATGACATTGCCCTTGTAGAGCTTGAGCGTCACTTCACCCTCGACGTGTCTCTGGCTGAGGTCGATTGCGGCCTGCAGCATTTCGCGCTCGGGCGAGAACCAGAAGCCGTAATAGATCAGCTCCGCATAGCGTGGCATCAGGTCGTCCTTGAGGTGGGCGGCACCCCGATCGAGCGTGATCGATTCGATCGCGCGATGGGCAGTGAGCAGGATCGTGCCGCCGGGGGTCTCGTAGACGCCGCGCGACTTCATGCCGACGAAGCGGTTTTCGACGAGATCGAGGCGGCCGATGCCGTTGTCGCGGCCATAATCGTTGAGCTTGGCGAGCAAAGTGGCCGGGCTCATGCGGACGCCATTGATCGAGACGGCATCACCCTTTTCGAAGCCGACCTTGATCACGGTCGCCTTGTCGGGCGCGGCCTCGGGAGAAAGCGTCCGCATGTGGACGTATTCCGGCGCTTCGACAGCAGGGTCTTCCAGCACCTTGCCCTCGGAGGACGAGTGCAGAAGATTGGCGTCGACCGAGAACGGCGCTTCGCCCTTCTTGTCCTTGGCGACCGGGATCTGGTGCTGTTCGGCGAATTCGATGAGATCTGTGCGGCTCTTGAACGACCAGTCGCGCCAGGGGGCGATGATCTTGATGTCGGGGTTCAGCGCATAGGCCGAGAGCTCGAAGCGGACCTGGTCGTTGCCCTTGCCGGTCGCGCCATGGGCGATTGCATCGGCGCCGGTGCGTTTGGCGATCTCGACGAGGTGCTTGGAGATCAGTGGCCGGGCGATCGATGTGCCGAGCAGGTAGACGCCTTCATAGACGGCATTGGCGCGGAACATCGGGAAGACGAAATCGCGGACGAATTCCTCGCGGACATCCTCGATGAAGATCTCCTTTATGCCCATCATTTCGGCCTTCTTGCGGGCGGGTTCAAGTTCCTCGCCCTGGCCGAGATCGGCGGTGAAGGTGACGACTTCGGCACCGAGTTCGGTCTGCAGCCATTTCAGGATGATCGACGTATCGAGGCCGCCCGAGTAAGCGAGCACGACTTTTTTCACGTCCTTGGGAAGCGCCATGATGATAAACCGCCTGGATAGATTGGAATTGCCGGTCTTTTAGCGCGAAATGCGGCAAGTGCAAGCCCTGATGACGATAGGAAAGGTCTCAGTCGCTGCGTGGAATTGCCCGATGCGATGCAGTTTTCGCGATCGCCACGAAACGCTCCTTCACTTGCCTGAAAAGCCCGGGCGGCAAAGGCCCGTAATAGCCGGTCTCAGTATCAAGCGGCCTGATGTCCGGACCTGGCCAGATGAAGCGGTTGCTTTCCGTGAGGATAATCCAGGAACGCTCATCGTCGAGCTGCAGGCGGCTCTTGACGGCATGGGGAATCTCGACTGCGTCGTCCGGATTGGCCGGCGGCGTGTGAGTGATCGGCAGAACTCTTACGATACGATTGCCGTCTTCATCGACCTTCACCAGGGCGAGTACAAGGCAGGGCCGATCCTTGTCGCCTTCCACTCGGCCTTGTCGATATTGCTCATGCCACAGATACGAATAGCGGAAAATGTAACCAACCTTGATGTCACTTGGAAACATCGGTCGCCGTCAGTTCCCGATCGAGATATTCGAGGCCCGATTCCATTTCGGATATCTCGATGGCTGCAAGTTCCTCAGCCTGGAGATCGGTCGTCAATTCGACGCGACGTTCCAGCTTCGAAAGCCGCATGAAATCGTCATAAGCCATCAGCACTGTGCGGGGACGGCCATTCTTGGTTATGATGACGGGTTCGCGCAACGCATCGTCCTGATAAGCGCCGAAATTCTTCGAGATTGCAGCAGCGGGGACTTTTGAGACCATCGGGATACTCCTAAACCGATATTACGGGAAATCCGTAATATCCGCAATATCTATGGTCTTTGCCAATTCCGGCAATCGCGATAAAAGCATAGCAAATTCATTTCATAGGGATCGCGACAATGAGCGAACATCACCCTGTCTTCAAACCCGGCAATACGGCCGTCATCACCGGCGGAGCCTCAGGCATCGGCCTTGCCGCCGCCAAGCAGTTTGCATCCCTCGGCCTCAATGTCGTGATCGCCGATCTCGGCAGCGACAAGCTCCATTTGGCCGAACACGAAGTCGCCGCCGCGTCGCCGCGCGGGGCGGATGCGGTTGCGGCGATCCCGACCGATGTCAGCGAACTCGAAGACCTCAAGGTTCTCGCGACCGATGTCGCCGCACGATTCGGCAATGTGCATGTGCTGATGAACAATGCCGGCATCGGGGGCGGCAGCGCGCTGTTCGGGCCGCTGGAAAACTGGGAGCGGGTCTTCGCGGTCAATCTTTGGGGCGTGATCCACGGCAGCCGCGTGTTCGGACCCAAGATGCTGGCGCATGGCGAGCCGGGGCTGATCATCAATACCGGCTCGAAGCAGGGCATCACTACGCCGCCCGGCGATCCGGCGTATAACATAGCGAAGGCTGGCGTGAAGGTCTTTACCGAGGCCTTGGAACATGAGCTGCGCAACACCGAGGGCGGTAGGATCAGCGCACATCTGCTGATCCCCGGTTTCGTTTTTACTGGATTGACGGCGGGCAACCGCACGGAGAAGCCGGCTGCGGCCTGGACTTCCGAGCAGACGGTCGAGTTCATGATGGCGTCGCTGGCGAAGGGCGATTTCTATATCCTCTGCCCCGACAACGACGTGCCGCGTAGTCTCGACGAGAAGCGTATCCATTGGGCGGCGCATGACATCATCGAGAACCGGCCGCCGCTGTCGCGCTGGCACAAGGATTACGGCGATGCCTTCAAGGCATTCCTCGAAAAGGACCTCAAGTGATGGAATTCCTGCCCGATCTCACGACGCTGGTGGCGTTCACCGTCGCCACCCTGTTGCTGGCGATCACGCCTGGCCCTGACATGACCATCTCGATCAGCCGCGCGCTCACGGACGGACGACTCGGCGGTGCGATGGTGGTGCTCGGCACTTCCACGGGCGTCGTGGTCCATACCCTGCTGGTGGCATTCGGCGTCTCGGCGCTGATCGTCGCCTCTCCGACGGCGTTTCTCGTGCTCAAGACGGGTGGTGCCGCCTATCTCGTCTGGCTGGCGATCCAGGCCATCCGGCATGGTTCGAGCCTTTCGGTCAAGCGCGCGGAAGGCCCGGTCAATTCGGGGATGGCGAATTATCTCTCCGGTTTCTGGATCAACCTGCTCAATCCAAAGGTCATCATATTCTTCATGACCTTCCTGCCGCAATTCGTCAGCGCGTCCGATCCCCATGTCACCGGCAAGCTGATCTTCCTCGGCCTGTGGTTCATCATCTGGGGCATGCCGGTGAATTTCGCCGTCGTGCTAACTGCCGAGGCATTGTCCTCCTGGCTGCAAAGGAACCGCAAAGTGCTACGCGGCATCGACTATACCTTTGCCGGGGTATTTTCGCTGTTTGCGGTCAAGATATTCATGACGCAGGCGCGGTGATCACCGCGCCTGCGTCATACTTACTCAAAGTCCGTAGAAGAAAACAGGACGCCGGGCGTGCCGATCAGAACTCTTCCCATTCGTCCTTGCTGACCGCGATCGCTGCGGAGCCCGCCGAGGCATAGCGCGGCGCCGCCTTCGGGACCGACCGTGGGGCAACGGGTGCCGTAGCGACGACCCGTGGCGCTGCGAGAGGGATGCGTGCCGCCGGCTGGTGGCTGCCGCGCACCCTGAAGCGCGCGACCACATCCGCGAGCGTCTCGGTTTCCCGCGACAGGCTCTGGGTCGCGGCGGTGGTTTCCTCCACCATGGCCGCGTTCTGCTGGGTTGCCTTGTCCATATTGTCGGCGGAGGACGAGATTTCCCTCAGGCTTACGGCCTGTTCGCTGGTGCTCGCCGTGATCGTGTTGACGAAGAGCCCCATCTGGCCCACTTCGGCGACGATCTCGCCGAGCGAGGCGCCCGATGCGCTCACCAGATCCACACCCTGCTTGACCTGCGCCGCAGAGGCGGAAATCAGCACCTTGATCTCCTTGGCGGCATCGGCAGAACGCTGTGCGAGGCCGCGTACTTCGGAGGCTACCACTGCAAAGCCGCGTCCGGCGTCACCGGCACGTGCGGCCTCGACACCGGCATTGAGCGCCAGCAGATTGGTCTGGAAGGCGATATCCTCGATGACGCTGATGATCGTGTTGATCTGCGCCGAGGATTGCTGGATGGCGGCCATCGCCTCCACGGCATTGGCAACGATCTCGCCGCCGCGCGACGCCTTCTGCTGGGCGGCGGTGGCAACGTTCTGGGCACGCACCGCACCCGAGGCGCTGTCATTGACGGCACTGGTCACCTGACCGAGGGCGGCCACGGTTTCCTCAAGCGATGCCGCCTGCTGTTCGGTGCGCTTGGCGAGGTCGTTCGATGCGGTGGAGATTTCCTGCAGGCCCGCCCTGATCGTGCCGACGGAACCGACAACCGAGCCGATGACCTCCTCGAGTTCTGATATGCTCTGGTTGAACTTGGAGCGGATCGGCTCGAATTCGGCTGCAACAGCGGTATCCAGCCTGGCGGTCAGGTCGCCGGCCGCAAGGCTGTCGAAGCCCTTTTCGACGGCGTGAACGAAGGCACGGAGATCCTCGGCCTTGGCGTTTTCGAGGTTCGAGAGGCGGTCGCGTTCGGCTTCCTGCTTGCGGCGCGTTTCCAGCGCCTGCTGCTCAAGATGCTTCTTCTCGTTCGCCGCGACCTTGAACACATCGACGGCGCGCGCCATCGCGCCGATCTCGTCCTTGCGGTTCTGGCTCGATATCGGTGCATCGAGTTCGCCAGCGGCGAGACGGCCCATCGTGACGGCGATGTCGTGGATGACGCTGGCGATCGAGCGGGCGAAGAGCAGGAAGCCGACAAGCGTCAGCAGCGAGACGAGAACCGTGGCGACGATCATCGTCCAGAGTGCCGTGGCATTGGCGGCGACGATCTCGGTCACGTCGGAACCGATCTCGATGACGCCCAGCTTGGCGCCGGAGAAATTCAGGATCGGCTGGGCCTCGACCGCGTAATCACGGCCGCCGCTGGAAATGCGAACACTCACCGGCTGGCCATCGAAGGCCGCCTGCAACTGTTCGGGCGACAGTACGGATTCTCCGGGAAAGGTCGAAGCCTGTTTTTCGAAGGTGCCATCCTTGAAGACATGGACGGCGACCTGTGCGCCCACCTTCGTGGCCAGCGGCGCGAAATACTCGTTGGCGAGCGCGGTGCCGACATCGACGACGCCGACGGTCTTTCCATCCTTGATCACAGGGGCGGAGGCGAACATGCTGACGGCGGTGCGGCCCGGCTCGGTTCCTGCCGCCAGCTTGCCGGTGGTGAGCGCGGCGACGATCATCTTGCGCCGGCCCGTCAGATCGTCACCGAACTTGTCCGGCGCATGGACGCGTGCCACGGCCTTGCCCTCGATATTGGAGAAGGTGATCATTCCCAGGCCGCTCAACTCACCCAATTGTTTCAGGTTGGGGCTGAAGCGGGCGAGAATGTCTTCGCGTGCATTCGACGTGATCAGATCTGCGACTTCGGGCTGGCCGGCAATCGCCAGCGCCAGGCCTGAGGCGGCGCCCTTCTGGGCAGCCATGTCGAATTCGATCACGTCGAGGTCGTTGGTCAGCTCCTTGTGGATCGCCTGTTCGCTGACCTCCGACTGACGGTAAAGTCCTATGCCGCCGATCGCCACGCTGGCGAAAAGCACGGCTGCGAAGCCGTAGGCCGTTATGCGGATCCAGATCGGCTGTTTCACGTCAATCGAACTCATCGATAACCCCTTTTCCCACGGTGCGTGACGCACTGCGAGCCCCTTGAAATGCCTGACAAATCAACAGAGAAGTTTAAAGTTTGAGTAAACTTTGGACTATGATTACTTGCGGAGATTTTTGTGCCGCTCAAGTGAACTGGCGGAGTTTCTTCTCGAAGAACAGCCGTTCGGCCTCGGTCTGCGAGAGGTCATGGGCGAGCCGATAGGCGAGTTTTGCCTCCTCGCTACGGCCCGTGCGGGAATAGAGATCGGCGCGCACGGCGTGGAACGGCTGATAGTGTCCGAGCATATGGGCAATCGGTGCGAGGCGCTCCAGCGCCGCAGCTGGTCCGTCGGCATAGGACAGGGCGACGATCCGGTTGAGTTCGAAGACCGGGTTGTCGGCGATTGCGCATAGCGATCCGTAGATCAGCAGAATCTGATGCCAGTCCGTTTCCGCGAAACTCGCCGCCTCGGCATGGACCGCGATGATCGCGGCCTGCAACTGGTAGGGGCCGGCGCGTCCGCGCCGCAGTCCTCGTTCGAGCAGGGCGCTTCCCTCGGAGATTTCCTGGTCGTCCCACAGGCCGCGATCCTGGTCTTCAAGCGACAGGATTTCCCCCTCGGTGCCCAGCCGTGCGGAGCGGCGTGCGTGGTGCAGCAGCATGAGGGCGAGCAGTCCCTCGATCTCGGGCTCATCAGGACGCAAGACCGAAAGCAGACGCCCGAGGCGGATTGCCTCTTCGCAGAGTTCGCGGCGGATATGTTCCGCGCTGGAAGAAGCATAGCCTTCGTTGAAGATGAGGTAGATGACCGCGAGCACGCTTTCGAGCCGCTCGTTCCAGCCATCGGGGCCCGGCACCTCATAGGCGATGCCCGCCTGGGTGATCTTGTGGCGGGCGCGCACCAGCCGCTGGGCCATGGCTTCCTGGCTGTCGAGAAAGGCATCGGCGATCTCCTCGGTCGTAAGGCCGCAGACGGAGCGCAGGGTGAGTGCGACGCGCGCCTTCTTCTCGAGCGCCGGATGGCAGCAGGTGAAGATCAGCTTCAGCCGCTCGTCCCTGATCGGCTCTTCGGCCTCGTCCTCTACGGATTCGTTTTCCATTTGAATGAGATGGGCGATTTCGGCCGATTTGGAGCGGAAGTTTGCCGACCGCCGCAGGCGATCGATCGCCTTGCGCTTGGCGGTCTGCATGATCCAGGCTGCCGGCGAATGCGGCAGCCCGTTGCGTGTCCAGTGGATGAGCGCGGATTCGAGCGCATCCTGCAGGCTGTCCTCGGCGAGCTGGAAATCGCTGATGGCGCCGACGAGGTTCGACAGAAGACGGCCGCCGTCCCGGCGCGCCAGCGCGTCGATCGCACTGGGAACAGTGGCCGCTTCCGCCGAAGCCTCAGCCATCAGCGGTCGAAGACCATGATGGGACGGATTTCGACGGCGCCGCTGGCCGCGCCGGGGATCATTGCCGCATAACGGATGGCGTCATCGAGACTGGCGCAATCGAAAATATAGTATCCGCCGAGCTGTTCCTTGGTTTCGGCAAAAGGGCCGTCCATGGATTCCGTCTTGCCATTGCGTACACGGACCGTGGTAGCGGTCGACGTGGGCAGCAGGGCATCGCCCGCGACCCATACGCCGTCCCTGTGATAGGTTTCATTGGCCATCTGGTAACCGGTCATCATCTTCCCGAACTCGGGAGAGTCCGGCTGCGACATGTTCGCTGGATCGACGTAGATCAAAGCCATGTATTTCATTTCTCATCTCCTCTTTGGCCAATCCTCTTGATTGGTACCTGATGACGAACGGATTTTCGCGGATCGACATGCGACCCGCAAAAAATTTCACGAAAGCGAATAGGCGAGGTAGGCGGCCGCACCGAGCATGGTCAGATGGGTGCCGACCGCGCCCGCGATCCGGAACGGATCGGCCGGCTTCTCAAGATTGATTCCGAACAGGTGAAGGGCGCGTGCCGCGAGAAGCACGATGCCGAGCACATGCAGCCACGTGGCCGGCATGCCGCGCGCCTCGGCCAGCGCCATCAAGAACAGCGCGAAGGGCACGAATTCGGCGAAATTGCCGTGCTTGCGGATCCAGAGCGCGAGTTCCGGATGGCCGCCATCCATGATGGCGACGCCGAACTTGCCGCGCTTGGTGCTGACGATGAGGGCGAGCACGATCATGGCGATCGCTGATATGCAGGCGTAAATGGAAGTAACCTGGAAGGCCATGGGCCAATCCCCCTTGATGTTGACGATACACCGGGGTGACGATCCGCCAATCGGCAAATCGACATGATCTCCAAATTATTTGTCGCGTCGATGCTTAGAGCGCTTCATTGTTAAATGGAATCAGTTCTGTTGGCTCAAACGGAGTCGGATGGTCGACCGGCCGGCGCGTGTCGTAGCCAAAGCTCTACGGCCAAGCCGGCCGGTCGATCAGGCGGCCCGTTTCAGCCAACCCGAAGGGCCGGGCATCTTTCCGCCATGACCTGCGGCGCCGGTCCCGGCCGTACCTATGGGTACGACGCTCGCCCGCCGCCTTGGTCCTGACGAAAATCTGTCCCGGCAGAACTGCTTCCATTTAACAATGAAACGCTCTAGCCGGCAAAACCGCCATCGGCGAGGAACTTCAGCTCCTCCGGCGTCGATGTGCGGCCAAGCTGCGGATTGCGGTGCGGGAAGCGCCCGAAGCGCTTGATGATCTCGTGGTGCTCGTCGGAATATTTGGTCCAGTCGCCGCCAAGCGCATTGAAGAGTTCGACGGACAGGTCCTGGTCCGCGAGGTCCTCGGAATGTTCGAAAGGCAGGTAGAAGAAGGCGGCGAGCACTTCGCCAACCTCCTTGTCGTGACCTTTGTCGATTGCCATGCGGGCATATGTGCGGGCGAGCGGATCGGTGGCGAACATGTGGCCGGTGCCGCGAAAGACATTGCGGGGGAATTGGTCGAGCAGGATCATCAGGGCAAGCGCGCTGTCGGGGTGCTCGATCCAGTCGTCGTGCTCGCGCCGTGCGGCGGCGAAATGCAGGTTCATGAAGCGGCTGCTGAACTCCTGGTCGAAGGCGGCGTCCTTGGTGAACCATTTTTCATAGCCTGCGTCCTTCCAGAATGCGAGGCAGTCGGCGGCCTTGTGGATGGTCTGGTTCACGTGTCTCTCCTTCAATCCAATGCCCGTTCGAGGGCCCTGGTCACCCACTTGTTCAGGCTGACACCCTCTTTCCTCGCGACGGTGGACAAAGCGCGGTGCAATGCCGGTTCCGTGCGGATGACGAACTGGCCGGAATACGGCTTTTCCCGCTCTTCGCCGCGCTCGGCGCAGAAAGCCAGATAGTCATCGACGGATTCGGCAAAGGCTGTCTTCAGTTCCTGGGCGGATGTGCCCTGAAACGTAATGACATCGCGCAGATTGATGACGTCGCCGTGAAAGATCTCGGCATCCTCGTCGAATTCTATGACGGCTTCATAGCCTTTGTAATGCATTGTATTCATGGTCGTATCTCTGCTTCTGTCAGAAACCGTCTCACTGACTTCACGGCGCCTTTGTCGGTTTCCTTCCGCGGATGCGGCCGGTGGAAGACGGCACGAACGCCATTCAGAGCTACCCGAACCCGCGAGCCTTGACCTTCGGTAATGTCGCCGCCGCAGGCAATGAACAGCATCTCGATATCTCGCCAGGCGATATTCGACCGCACCGGATCGGCGAAGACCGCCTGCAGCGTGGCACGATGTTTCGCTGTTAGAGTCATAGTATCAAAATATGATATCGTTTGCCAATTGGCAATAGCGCGACCGGCCGGTGGAGCATCACCGGCCTCGACTCAATCTTCGCCGTGGTTGGCGATCATCATCGCTTCGAAGGCCAGGCGATCGGTCTTCTTCATCCGCTCGGATTCCGATTTCAACTGGCCGCATGCGGCGAGGATATCTCGACCACGCGGGGTGCGGATCGGCGAGGCATAGCCGGCCTGGTTGATGAAATCGGCGAAGGCCTCGATCGTTTCCCAGTCCGAGCATTCGTATCTCGAACCCGGCCAGGGATTGAAAGGGATGAGATTGATCTTGGCGGGGATGCCCTTGAGCAGCTTGACGAGATCGCGCGCATCGACGAGCGAGTCATTGACACCTTTCAGCATCACATATTCGAAGGTGATGCGGCGGGCGTTCGACAGGCCGGGATAGGCCTTGCAGGCGGCGATCAGATCCTTCAGCGGATATTTCTTGTTGATCGGCACCAGCAGGTCGCGAAGATCGTCGCGCACGGCATGCAGCGAGATCGCCAGCATGACGCCGGTCTCTTCGCCGATACGGACAATCTCCGGCACGACGCCCGAGGTCGACAGCGTGATGCGGCGCTTGGAGAGCGATAGGCCATCGCCGTCCGACGCGATGAGCATCGCCGTCTTGACGTGGTCGAAATTGTAGAGCGGCTCGCCCATGCCCATCATCACCATATTGGTGATCTTGCGACCCTCGGACGGCACGATCGCACCCTGCGGCGTGTCGCGGTCCGGGAAATCGCCCAGCCGGTCGCGGGCGAGCAGGAGCTGCGATACGATTTCCTCTGCAGTGAGATTGCGCACCAGGCGCTGGGTGCCGGTGTGACAGAAATCGCAGGTCAGCGTGCAGCCGACCTGTGAGGAGACGCAAAGCGTGCCGCGGCCGTCCTCTGGAATGTAGACGGTTTCGATCTCGACCGGACGGCCGGCGCCGCGCGGGGGAAAGCGCAACAGCCATTTGCGGGTGCCGTCGTTGGAGATCTGCTCTTCGACGATCTCGGGCCGCTGGATGGTGAAATGGGCGTGCAGAAGCTCGCGCAGATCCTTCGAGACATTCTTCATGTCGTCGAAATCCGAGACGCCGCGGATATAGAGCCAGTGCCAGATCTGCTGCACCCGCATCTTCACCTGGCGTTCGGGCAAGCCCTTTTCCACCAACGCCTTGCCGAGTTCCTCCCGCGTCAGGCCGATCAATGAAGGACGGGCCTCCAGCATCGCGGGCGAAAACGCCATAGGTTTTTCTTGAGCCGGGCTCAGTGCTTCCATCGTGGTCATGTCTGATGTCCTGTCGCGCTTGCCCGCCGGATTGCTCTCCGCTGGCTGCGCATCCCTGTCATATGGGAAATTTGCGCCCGCTTAGCATCATTTTGGGGCGGAGTCACCATTCCCTGCAGTATATTGCAGTTTGCAAGGATTTCATTGAAATATCCCCTGCGAGATACGATCACTTGTTGGGCGCCTAGCCGCTGAGCAGCGAACGCACCAATGCAGCCTGACTACGCACACCGGTCTTGTCGAAAATGCGCTGCAGTTGAGTGCGTAGCGTGTTAACGCTCACTGCCAAGATTTCGGCGGCACCCGCCAGGTCGTGTCCATCGACGATAAGGCGGGCAAGCCTGATCTGAGCGGGTGACAAGCCATAGATTTCCCGTGCCTGATCGATCCGGCGCGCAATCGTCTCCGCATCGTCGAACGACACCAGCGCCTTACCATCTTCGAGATGGACCCAGCAATGCATCGGCACCCCCGCCGCATCCTCGCCAAGCGTGACCGCCCAGGCTTGTTTCGGCGATAAGATCAGCCGTGTCTGCCCCTGCAGTTCGCGAAGAGCTGTGCGGACGGCTTCACGAAGCGCGGGGTCGTGTTCGCGCTGCCGAGCGCGGAGTCGACCGGCAGCAACGGCGAGCCCTTGATGGCCGCGTATCCGTTCCTGCGCGAGTCGGTTCGTCCACAGAATGCGCGCGTCCGCGTCGACCTCGATCAACGGCAAGTTCGCCCGCTCGACGGTACCCTCCATCATCACCACGCAGGCGATCTTCCAGACACCATCCGCCTTGTGCAGAATTTTTAGCTCGCGTTTGAGATCATCGCCGCCGTCGATCCCGATCTGGTCATAAGTGACCCATGCCATGTTCTCGGCAACGATGACGTTGACCTTCTCCCACCGAACATGCTCGGAAAAAGTACCCTTCCTGGGGAATCGCTCCATGATCCTCTTAAATCGCGCGGAAATCTCTTCCCAGCCTTCGTCGACCCGGATGCCCAGCGAGGCGTAATACTCCATCCGCCGGGTCTGCGGCGACTGCACCCAGTGGCTCGCCAATGCTTCGAAGTCCCGCTGCAGCCATGCCTCGGTCTCGCTGCGGATCACAGCGAGGATCGCGACCTTGTCAGCCTCGCCTTCGTCCATCCAACGATCTCCCGTGACGCCGGGCAATAGCATAGAACGGCTGGTATCTTGTGCCACGAGACTGCCTCAGATCAGGGTTATGCCAAGCATCATAGTCACGCCGGCCGCCAACGCGATCGACCCAAGCAGCCCCGATCCGAGCCGAACGCCCATGTGGTTCGAATAGTAGTGGTCCTCGGCCCAGGCGCTCATCCGAGCCGGTCGCATTGCGATGTGAATGTGTATGGTGGTGAGACTGTAGATGTCCACAATTTCCGTCCTGTACTGGAGCTTTCATCACGCAGCTTGGCATGAAGAAGCGCCCTGACCTGTCATGCGAACGGACGACAGCGCAAAAGTTTGCAACAGGAATGGAATGACGATGATGACACAGATACAGGCGCAACGTCTCTCAACGTTCGCAAATTCCCGAGTTTTTCGCGAGTTTGCGACTGAGTTTGCGACGTCGCAAAACGTGGCGTTCTTCGACAACTGAGCGTGCGGGATGCTTGATCAGGAATTTTCCGGCAAGGAAAACCGCTTGCAACGTCTGTGCCGCAAGCGGTTCCATGTCAACATGTGCTTTAGTTCTGAGCCGGCCGCATATCAAATTGCCGTGTAATGCCTGTCACTGGCAGCTTTCGATCTTCTTGAGCGCGGCCGAGATGCCGGACAGCGAGAAGACGTAGCCGGTCTTGGTACCCTTCTTGGAGACGGCACCCATGCTCATGGCTTTGCCCGAGCGCATGGCGGCGACGAGCGCCGGCTCTTCGGCGGCGTTCTCCAGCCAGGCCGAGCGACCCTTGGTGAACATGACGAACTGCTTGGCATCGACGGTCACGGTGACCTTGGAGCCGGCCTGCAACTCGTAGCCGAGCATCGCCTGCGGCTCATAGGAAATGTTCTGGCCCGGGCGCTGCGTGACCAGGAAGAAGACATCGCCGTGATCGACCTTGGCGGGGGTGAGCTGCTTGGGATCGGGAACCGTCAGCACGTAGCAGACCTTGCCGGGATTGCCCTGGTAGAAATAGGCACCCCAAGCCTTGAACTGCTCGATACGCGTCGGCGACTGCGCGAATGCGGACGAAGCGACGGCCATGACGGCCAGGAGGGCGGCAGCCAGTTTTTTCGCGAACATGATTTCCTTCCGGTTTTACTCAACAGCCGGCTCGCATGGTGGAGCACAGCAGAATTTGCGTTCATTCTGACTTAATTCAGGTTACCAAAGAGTCAATGCGGCGTTCAGCCGGCGACAATAGCGTCCCATTTTCACACGTCCATACCTTTCCCATAGCTATATACGAAGGAAATTCAGGATTTGACGCGCGTCTACCGATTTTTATGAGGGGAGAAATCGGGCAGCATTTAGGCGTGGCTTCAGGGCGTCGGCCCGCAAGAGCTCAAGAACTACAGCCACTTGAGGCTCAACCGGTCTTCTCCGGATCGGCAAGCGCCCGGTCGGCCCGGTCGTAGTGCTGCGGCTTGAGATGGACCCGCACTGCGCTGATTGCCGCAGCCAGGACGGCGATATCGTCGGAAAAACCGACCACGGCCAGGATATCCGGGATCATATCGAAGGGCAGGATGAAATAGGCGAGCGCCGCAAGCAGGATGCCGCGAACGCGCTTCGGCGATTCAGGATCGATCGCGCAATAGAAGCCAGCCACGACGTCGCGGGCGAAGGGCAATTGCCTGAAGGCCCGGCGGAAGGTCGGCCAGAAGCCGGCCTTCACCTTCTTGGCGCGCTTTTCGGCGTCGGATTCTTCTCCCGGCAGCAGAATTTCGCCAATCTTGACGTCGTCCATCTTAGAGCCTTTCATTGTTAAATGGAAACGTTCTGCCGGAGCAGGTTTTCGTCAGGACCAAGGCGGCGGGCGAGCGTCGTACCCTTAGGTACGGCCGAGACCGACGCCGCAGGTCATGGCGGAAAGATGCCCGGCCCTTCGGGTTGGCTGAAGCGGGCCGTCTGATGGATCGGCCGGCTTGGACGTATGCTTTGGCTACGACGCGCGCCGGCCGATCCATCAGACGACTCCGCTTGAGCCAACAGAACTATTTCCACTTAACAATGAAAGGCTCTCAGTCCCCATTGGTGGTGAAAAACATATGGGAAGGTCTTTTGCGTTTTCAATGCTTCGCGGCCTTGTCCATCTTGCCGGCCATTTTGAAGTCGAGTTCGGTCAGGCCCTTGGCGTCGTGGGTGGTCAGCTTCACCTCCACCGTGCGATAGACGTTGAACCATTCGGGATGATGATCGAGCTTCTCGGCATGGATGGCGCACTCGGTCATGAAGCCGAAAGCCTCGACAAAGTTCCCGAACTTAAAGGTCTTGCTGATGGCGGTCCCGTCGTCGGACAGCGTCCAGCCTTCGAGTGCTTGAAGGCTGGTCTCGACATCGGTAGTGGATAATTTCTCGCGCGGCATTGGCTTCCTCATTCTCTGATCGGCATGAATTGTAGCATGGAAAAAAGGCGAATTCTTTTCGTTTGTCTCGGCAATATCTGCCGTTCGCCATTGGGTGAAGGCATTTTGCGGCAGAGGGCGGAGGAGCGCGGCCTCAAGCATCTCGTGGAGACGGAGTCCGCCGGGACGGGCGGATGGCATCAGGGCGATCCGCCCGATCACCGTTCGATCGCGGTGGGCCGGTCGCATGGCATCGACATCGGGGCGCAGCGGGCGCGGCAGCTCAAAGTGGATGATTTCACCCAGTTCGACCTGATTTTCGCGATGGATCGCGACAATCTACGCAACCTCGTGCAGCGCGCGCCGCACGATTCCTCGGCGGATCTCCACCTGTTCATGGACTATGTCAGCGGTACGACGCGGGATGTGCCCGATCCCTATTACGGCACGCCCAGGGATTTCGAGCACGTCTTCGCCATGCTCGACGAGGGATGCGGATACCTGCTCGATACGCTTTTCGGACGCAAGGTCCGCCAGGGCTGATCAGCCGGCGGCGCAGTTCTTGGACTGGTAGGCGGAATTGATCGCCTGGACCTCACCCTTGGCGCGGGCGACACCCTCTTCATTGTCCTTGCCGGCCATCGAGGCGACAGGGATATGGATCACCGACATTGCCGCCTTGTCGTGCTCGGAAGCATTGAGCTGCGCCTTTTCAAGCGTTGCGAGTTCGGCTTCCTTCTGCATCTTGAGAGGCCCGAGCTGAGCACACTGCATCTGTAGATAAGGATCGACGGCGACGGGAGCCGCCATGATTTCGTCAGGCCGCTTAGCGCAGCCGGCAGCGAGCAGCATCGCCGCGCACACCAGAAGCTTCTTCATTGTACCCACCAGCATAAATCGCGGCGGCCCGAAAGCCGCCACCCTGAGAATTACGCATATGCCTGCAAACTTTGCTGCTTAGCAAGAGCGTATTGGTGATACGGAAGCGGGTCGCTGGCGGTTTCGTTTCGACTGAAACTACTTTGGATCAGGGGTGCAATTCACCGAGTGGTACGGGCCGCGCCGGCACCGGCGGGAGGAGCGGATACTCCTCCTCGACCACGTAAGGTCCGCCGCCGGTGGAATCGCGCGACGACATCAGCAGGAACTTGGTGACGGTGAACGGTCCGGCGGAGAAATTGCCGCGGCCGGTCAAGTAATGCAGCACGTCGTCGACCCGCGCGTTCCTGAGGCGCGCCAGCGTCACGTGCGGGGTGAACTTGCGCGGTTCGGGCGGCAGGCCAATGCGCTGGCAGACCCGCTCGAGATCGGCCTGCAGCGCCATCAGTTCCGGGGCGGGCTGGACGCCGGCCCAGATCGAATGCGGTTTCTTGTTGCCGAAGAAACCGGTGCCCAGCAGATTGAGGGTGAATTGCGGCTTCCGCACCCTGTCAAGGGCCTGAACCACTTCATCAGCGGTGCGGTGATCGATATCGCCGATGAATCTCAATGTGATATGGAAATTCTCACGGTCGATCCAGCGGGCCCCTGGTACACCGCCCCGCAATAGCGAAAGGCTCATGGCCGCGCTTTGCGGGATTTCGAGGGCGGTAAAAAGTCTCGGCATGGCGAGCTCCCCGAATCGAACTGACTACCTCAAGGAATCATCGATTGGTCAGAGGCGCAATCCCCAAATATTGTTATACCGCATTGCATAACAAATCATTGCGGCAGGGACTTGAGGAAGGTCTCGAAGACGGGGAAGAACTTTTCGGCCATGACTTTTGTTCCCGCGCCATTCGGGTGCATGCCGTCCTCGAGTTGCATGCCGGTGTTCAACGTGACGCCATCGAGGAAGAACGGATAGACCGGGACGCCGTGTTTCTCGCCAAGCAGCTTGTACATGCCGTTGAATTTGGTCTCGTAGTCGGCGCCCATATTCGGCGGCGCCAGGATGCCGGCGAGCAGCACGGAAATCTTGCGCTCCTTGAGCCGGACGATCATTGTTTCGAGGTTTTTCAGGCTTTCCTCTGGCGACAAACCGCGCAGGGCGTCGTTCGCGCCGAGTTCGAGGATCACCCCATCCGTGCCATCGGGGATCGACCAATCGATGCGGGCAAGCCCATCCGCCGTCGTGTCGCCGGAGACGCCGGCATTGGCGATCGTGACGTCGAGGCCCTTCGATCTGGCCAGCGTTTCCAGCCGCGCGGGAAATGCTTCATCAGGGGGAAGTTGATAGCCTGATGTGAGCGAGTCGCCGAAAGCAACGATGTTCAACGTGCGGGCACCGGCGGAATCCAGGGATAACAATAGCGTGAGGGCCGCAAATAAAGCGGTTCCGAGAGCTTTAAATGTCATCCATTGACTCCTAAGTTGCGGCGCAGCGCGCAGGGTAGAGCAGAATATAGGATTCATGATCTGTGGATGAAACCATCATCGAACTGAAAAAGGCCGATCTTACCCTCGGCCATGGCGCCAGTGCCGTCCACGTCCTCAAATCGCTCGACCTGGAAATCTTCAAAAGCACATCCTGCGGCATTACCGGCCCCTCCGGCTCCGGAAAGTCGACGCTGCTGATGGTGCTGGCCGGCCTCGAACGGCTTGATCGCGGTGAAATCCGTATTGCGGGAACCGACCTCCACAGTGCCGATGAGGACACGCTGGCCGCCTTTCGCGGGCGGAACATCGGCATCGTGTTCCAGTCATTTCATCTTATCCCGAACATGACGGCGCTGGAAAATGTTGCCGTACCACTGGAACTCGCGGGGAATCGCGATGCGTTCGGCATTGCCCGGAAAGAGCTTGAGGCGGTTGGCCTTGGCGAGCGGCTCAGCCATTATCCCGGCCAGCTTTCGGGTGGCGAGCAGCAGCGCGTGGCAATCGCCCGGGCGCTGGCGCCATCGCCGAAACTGCTGATCGCCGATGAACCCACGGGCAATCTCGATGGCGAAACCGGCCGCCACATCGCGGACCTTCTGTTCTCCGAGCAGGCCGAGCGCGGCATGACGCTGCTGCTGGTGACCCACGACGAGACGCTTGCCGCCCGCTGCGGCCGCCAGATCAAGATCCGCTCCGGCGAAATCATCGACGCGGGCCTCTGAGATGCGGAGCGCAAGAGTATTTTTCGGCCACCTGCCGCTGGCCTTCCGGCTCGCTTTGCGTGAAATGCGCGGCGGCTTGCGGGGCTTTTACATTTTCATGCTGTGCATCCTGCTTGGCACCGCCGCGATCGCGGGCGTAAATTCGGTCGCCCGGTCGATGACTTCGGCAATCGACGCTCAGGGGCAGGAGATTCTGGCCGGCGACCTGCGCTTCGGGCTCAAGAACCGCGAAGCTTCAGTGGATGAACTGGCCTATATCAAGAGCCTCGGCAAGGTGCAGCTTTCCACCAATCTGCGCTCGATGGTGCGCAGCGGCGATAAATCCGCCCAAGCGCTCACCGAACTCAAGGCGGTGGATGGCGCCTATCCGCTTTACGGCACGTTTACCTCCGAGCCCGGCCAGCCGCTGCAGGACCTGCTGGCTGAGAAGGACGGCACGTTCGGCGCCGTCGCCCAGCCGCTACTCCTCGACAGGCTCGGCGTGAAGGTGGGCGACACGATCCTGCTCGGCGACATGGCGATGACCGTGCGCGGCACGATTGTCGCGGAGCCGGATGCGTTGTCGGACGGGTTTTCCTTCGCGCCACGGCTGGTGGTTTCACGTGATGCGCTGACCAGGAGCGGACTGGTCAAGATCGGCAGCCTGGTCGATAATTTCTACCGCGTGAAGCTCGACGACCCCACGCGTGAGCGTCGCGATATCCGCAAGGAAGCCGAAGCGAAGTTCCCCGAGGCCGGCTGGTCGGTGCGCGGCTCGAGCAACGCGGCGCCGTCGCTGTCGGAGAATATCGAGCGCTTCTCGGAATTCCTGACGCTTGTCGGCCTTGCCGCATTGGCCGCCGGCGGCGTGGGCGTGGCCAATGCTGTGGGCGCCTTTCTCGACAGCAAACGTCAGGTGATCGCGAGCTTCAAGAGCCTCGGAGCGCCGGGGCATCTGATCGTGATGATCTACATGATCCAGATCCTCGCCATTGCGGCCATTGCGATTCTGGCGGGGCTGGTCATAGGCGCCGCGATCACGCCGATTGCGGGCTATTTCCTCGAAGGCTATGTGCCGGTGCCGCGCGGGCTCAACCTCTATCCGTCGGCATTGGGCATCGCGGCCCTGTTCGGGCTCTTGACGACGGTTGCCTTTTCGATCCTGCCGCTGGGCCGCTCGCGGCTCATCCGGGCGACCGAGCTTTTCCGTTCGCAATCCTACGACGGCTGGCGGATGGTGCCTTGGCGGTATTACCTCAGTGCCGCGGCTGCCTTCCTGCTGATCGCGCTGCTCGCTGTGTTCTCATCCGAGAACCGCTTCATCGCGCTGGTGTTTCTCCTGGCGACGGCTGGCGCCTTCGTGGTGCTCAGGCTGGTGGCTGCCGGCGTGGCGCTGATCGCCCGGCGTGCGCCGAAGGTCACGTCACCGGCGCTCCGGCTTGCGATTGGCAATATCCATCGGCCCGGCGCGCTGACGGCATCGGTCATTCTCTCGCTCGGGCTCGGCCTGACTCTGCTCGCCTCGCTTGCGCTGATCGAGGGCAATCTGCGCGGCAATCTGGCCGGTGCGATGGCTGAGAAGGCGCCGAGCTTCTTCTTCGTCGATATCCAGAGCCGCGATCTCGACCGGTTCCGGTCCGTGCTGGCAACGACCTCGCCGAAGGGCGAAATAGTCGAAGTGCCGATGCTGCGCGGCCGGATCTTGCAGTTCAACGGCGAGGATGTGCAGAAGCGGAGCATCGACCCCGCGGCCCGCTGGGTGCTGCAGGGCGATCGCGGCATCACCTATTCCGAGGCGCTGCCGACCAACGCGACGATCAACGAGGGTCAATGGTGGGCGAAAGACTATTCCGGTGAACCGCTGGTGTCCTTCTCCGCCCAGGAGGCGGGGGAACTCCGCCTTAAGATCGGCGACACGGTGACCGTCAACGTGCTGGGGCGGAATATCACGGCCAAGATCGCCAATTTTCGCAATGTCGAATGGCGGTCGATGTCGATCAATTTCGTCATGGTCTTCTCGCCCAACACGTTCAAGGGCGCGCCGCATGCCTGGCTCGCCACGCTGACTGACGGTAATGCGACGGTCTCGGCCGATGCCAAGGTCATGCGGGAAGTGACCAATGCCTTTCCGGGCATCACCTCCGTGCGGGTCAAGGATGCGCTGGATGTTGCCTCCAACATCGTGGCGCAGCTGGCGGTCGCGATTCGGGCGGCGGCCTCCATCGCCATCGTTGTCTCCGTGCTGGTTCTGGCCGGCGCGATTGCTGCCGGCAACCGGGCGCGAATCCACGATGCGGTGGTGCTGAAGACACTTGGTGCCAAGCGGACCATGCTGATGCGGGCCTATCTCTACGAATATTTCCTGCTCGGCCTGTCGGCCTCGGTTTTCGCGCTCGCGGCAGCGACGGCGGCTGCCTGGTATGTGATGATCGCGATCATGGACCTGCCATTCAGCTTCCTGCCGGGCACGGCGGCATCCACAGTGATCCTCGCACTGCTGGTGACGGCCGGTACGGGTCTTCTCGGAACATGGTCCATCCTGGGACAGAAGGCGGCGCCGGTGCTGAGGGAGCTCTGAAAGATCTGATCATTGCGCGTATTTGGGGGCTCCGGAGGCAAAAGATGACGCATTTGTCATCACTTGCCTCTTGCCTCGGATTGAAAGCGGCCCCATATTCACCGGTAGCTTGCTGAAGCTCCCAGCGGCGCACGGGCAATGACCGCTCTTACGGCCTATGGTCCGACACCGTGTTTTTAAAACAAAACGGAGCTTTGTTAGAGGAAACTATGTCTGACATCAGAGACTTCCAAACCCGCACGGTGAACGCCGCCGGCGTGCGCACCGATGCAGATATCGACGCGGGCCTTCGCGCCCATATGCTCAAGGTTTACAACCTGATGGCATTGGGTGTGGCGCTGACTGGTCTCGTCGCCTATTTCGTCGCCGAATGGGCAACCGGCAATCCAGCTGTGGCAGCGACTCTCTATAACTCGCCGCTGAAGTGGGTGATCCTGTTCGCTCCGCTCGCTCCGGTGCTCTTCCTGAGCTTCGGAATTGAGAGAATGAGCGTATTCACGGCCCAGCTTACCTTCTGGATCTATGCTGCACTCGTAGGCTTGTCGCTGTCGGTCATCTTCCTGGTCTACACCAATGCCTCGATTGTACAGACCTTCGCCGTGACAGCCGCGTCCTTTGCCGCCCTTTCGCTCTACGGTTACACGACCAAGCGCGACCTGTCGGCCATGGGCTCGTTTCTGGTCATGGGCCTGTTCGGCCTGATCATCGCCTCGCTGGTCAACTTCTTCCTGGCATCCTCGGCGCTTGAATTCGCGATCTCCGTGATCGGTGTTCTGATCTTCGCCGGCCTGACCGCCTGGGATACCCAGAAGATCAAGGAAATGTACCTCGAAAGCGATGGCTTCGAAGCCGCCGGCAAGAAGGCCATCATGGGCGCGCTGAGCCTCTATATGGACTTCATCAACCTGTTCCTGTTCATGCTGCGCTTCATGGGCAATCGCGAATAGCAACGGTTTCTGCTAAGGATATCAGGGCGGCCTCCGGGTCGCCCTTTTTTGTGTCCGAACTTGAGAGCCGCCATGAAAATACGCATCCGCGATGCCGTTCCCGCCGACTTGCCAATCATCAGTGAAATCTACCGCGAATCCGTGCTGACCAACGTCGCGACCTATGAGCTGGAGCCACCTTCCGACGAGGAGATGGCATCGCGGTTCGCCGCCATCACCGGACAAAACTATCCTTACATCATCGCCGAGGACGGCAGTGGCAAGGTGCTGGGCTATGCTTATGCCTCGCCCTTCCGGACGCGGCCGGCCTACCGGTATCTCGCGGAGGATTCGATCTATGTCGCGTCGGATTCGCGCGGGCTGGGCGTCGGCGGCACGCTGCTCGATGCGCTTATGAGCGCCACCGCGAGCCTCGGGATCCGGCAGATGATCGCCGTCATCGGCGGAGCTGCCCCGGCCTCGATCGCGGTGCACGAGAAGGCAGGCTTCAAGCATGTCGGTCGGCTGCCGGCGAGCGGCTTCAAGTTCGGCCAGTGGATCGACACGGTGCTGATGCAGATCGAACTCGGCGAGGGCGTGGATACGATTCCGACCGAGGAGCCGGGGTTGAGGAAGGTTACTTAATCAATTCAGTAAGAAGACCCCGCCCCGAAACCCCTCCCCACAAGGGGGAGGGGCCAACCCGCGGCGCCTATAGCGTCTCAAACTTGCGCCCATAAGGTTGCAGCGAAGTGAGTGCCTCAGGCTCGGCGTTGAGCGGGGCGTTGCGGTGCGGCAAGTTAAGCCCCTCCCCCTTGTGGGGCGGGGTTTGGGGCGGGGTCTTTCTGAACCTACTGCTCGCCCAGCTTCATATCAGGATCATAATCCTTCCCCGGCACGTCCTTCACGATCGCCTGGCCGCAGATGACCTGGCCGGTGACACTGTTGAAGGTCAGCGACGGCGCGCCGTGCAGTTCCCAGCCCTTGTTGAGGTTTGCGGTCACGCGATGGCAGAAGGCGTTGTCGTCGGGGCCGGTGAGGAAGCGGTAGACTTTCATATCTTTTTCCTTGCCTTGATCATCCGGGCGTGGGCGGCGATCCGTCCGGCCTGTTCGAAATGCAGTCGCTCGACCATGCGGCCGGCGATGTTGATGGCGTTCTTGCCCTGCGCCTCGGGCGCGGAGAAGGCGGCTATGATCGCCGCGGCTTCCGCCAGTTCCTCCGGAGAGGGCTGGAAGATTCGGTTCGGGGCGTCGATCTGCGCCGGGTGGATCAACATCTTGCCATCGAAGCCCATGGCGCGGCCCTGTATGCATTCCGCCTCGAATTGCGCCAGATCCTTGAAATCATTCGACACCGAATCGATCACCGTCAGCCCGAAGGCGCGGGCGGCCAGCACCACCTGCATCAGCCAGTGCAGGAGATAGGTGCGCGCCGGATCGAAGGGAATACGGGTGTCGTTGCGCAGGTCATTGAGACCCATGACAAGGCAATCGAGCCTGCCGCCCGCCGTCCGGCCGGCCTCGGCGATCGGCCCGGCATTCAGGATCGCCAGCGGCGTTTCCATCATCGCCCAGAGGCGGATCGTCTCCGGCGCATTGTTTTCCGAGAGGAAGACCGCGGCATCGAGAATATCGTCCTGCGCCCGCACCTTGGGCAGCAGCACGGCGTCGGGCTCGCATTCAAGCACCAGGGCCATGTCCGTGTCGTAATGCGCCGAGGAAGCCTGGTTTATCCGGATGATGATTTCGCGATCGGCTTTATCCCCGGCCTTGAAGAAAGCCCGGATATTGGCGCGCGCCTCCTCCTTCTTTTCCTCGGCCACGGCGTCCTCGAGATCGAGAATCACCGCATCGCAATCAAGCTCCGCGAGCTTGTCGATGGCGCGCTGGTTGGAGGCTGGCAGGCAAAGAACGGAACGGCGCAGGTGCTGCGGGTGGTGGTCGAAAATCATGCTCATGGCCTCTCTATGGCCCGATTTAAGCCGGCTTTCAAGAATATGTGAGATTACTGATACGTCGAACCTCTTGCAATTCTCGGGCTTCTGCCCCACATTGCCATTAAAGGAATGGTGAAATCCATGAGAAGCATTCGTTCGTTTTTCCTCACGCTCGCGGGCCTGACGCTGGTCGCCATCGTCGCGCTGTTTACGGCGTCGATCGGTATTGCGATCGCCGGTGCGGTATCCGTGCTGCTTTTCGGCCAGTGGCTCTCCTCGCTGCTTGCCGGCCATGAGCGTGAACCGGTGCGCGCCTATGCCCGCACTCATCGCACACAGGACGGCCGTCCGGTGCGCGTGTGGAACGACGGCAAGGGCACGATTATCGACATGTGATACATCGGCCGGGCTCTTTGCCTTGGCCATGGGAAGGCGGACAATTCGTTCCGCCTTTTTTGTTGCCCGGATTTCGGGTTTGTTCGACGAACATATTGATTGAGTGCCGACATGCAGTTCACGGGTACCGAAGATTACATCGCCGAGAAGGACCTGATGATCGCGGTCAATGCCGCGATCCAGCTTGAGCGGCCGCTGCTGGTCAAGGGCGAGCCGGGAACCGGCAAGACCGAACTGGCGCGTCAGATCGCGCAGAGCCTCGGGCTCGAACTCATCGAATGGAATGTGAAATCCACGACGAGGGCACAGCAGGGTCTTTACGAATATGACGCCGTGTCGCGGCTGCGCGACAGCCAGCTCGGCGACATCAGGGTGCATGACATCAAGAACTACATCCGCAAGGGCAAGCTCTGGCATGCGTTCGAAGCGCATAAGAAAGTGGTGCTGCTGATAGACGAGATCGACAAGGCCGATATCGAATTCCCCAACGACCTGTTGCAGGAACTCGACCGCATGGAGTTCCACGTCTACGAGACCGACGAGACGATCCGCGCGGCGACGCGCCCGATCGTCATCATCACTTCGAACAACGAGAAGGAACTGCCGGACGCATTCCTGCGCCGCTGCTTCTTCCACTATATCCGCTTTCCCGACGTCGATACGCTTGCTCGTATCGTCGAGGTCCACTATCCCGGTATCAAGAAGCGGCTGCTCTCCGAAGCGCTGACGCGGTTTTTCGAAATCCGCGACATGCCGGGGCTCAAGAAAAAACCCTCGACCTCGGAGGCGCTCGACTGGATCTGCCTGCTCGTCGCCGACGATGTCGAGCCGGAGACACTTGCGGCAAGCGACAAGAACGCGCTGCCGAAACTGCATGGCGCACTGCTCAAGAACGAACAGGATGTCCATCTCTTCGAACGGCTGGCCTTCATGGCCCGGCGCGAGATGCGATAGGGCGCAGATCCCCGTGGCTGCGCCCGCCAAATCGCCTGTCTTCTATCCGATTGAAAATGTGCATCACCCGGTATATGAGAGAAACCGTGGTGATTTGCCGGCCGGCTTGCAGCCACGTTAAACAAATCGCTAAATAGGGCCACCGGAACTCGGGGACCGTCAGCGATTGTTTGATCGCCGGCGTATTGGAGTGCCCCGAATGCCTATCAAGATTCCCGACCAGCTGCCCGCGTTCCAGACGCTTGTTGCCGAGGGCGTGTCCGTAATGACGGATTCCGCCGCGATCAGGCAGGATATCCGCCCGCTGCAGATCGGCCTGCTCAACCTGATGCCCAACAAGATCAAGACCGAGGTCCAGATGGCGCGCCTTGTCGGCGCCTCGCCGCTGCAGGTCGAACTGTCGCTGGTCCGCGTCGGCGGGCACAAGTCGAAGAACACGTCGGAGGATCATCTGCTGTCGTTCTACAACACGTGGGACGAGATCAAGCACCGCAAGTTCGACGGTTTCATCATCACCGGCGCGCCGGTCGAGATGCTCGATTACGAGGACGTGACCTACTGGGACGAGATGAAGGCGATCCTCGACTGGACCGAGACCAATGTCCATTCGACGCTCAACATCTGCTGGGGCGCGATGGCGGCGATCTATCACTTCCACAAGGTGCCGAAATATATCCTGCCGGAGAAGGCGTTCGGCGTGTACCAGCATCGTAATCTCAATCCGTCCTCGCCCTATCTGCTTGGTTTCTCCGATGATTTCGCGGTTCCGGTATCCCGCTGGACCGAGGTTGTGCAGAAGGACATCGATCCGTCCTCGGGCCTTGAGGCACTGATGACCTCCCCCGACGCCGGGCTGTGCCTTGTGGCTGAGAAGAAGGGCAACCGGCTCTACATGTTCAATCACGTGGAATATGACTCGACCTCGCTGGCCGATGAGTATTTCCGCGACCAGTCGGCCGGCATCCCGATCAAGATGCCCGCCAACTATTTCACCCATAACGATCCGACCCAGCCGCCACTCAACCGCTGGCGCAGCCACGCGCATCTCCTGTTCGGCAACTGGATCAACCAGGTCTACCAGACGACGGAATTCGATCTGAGCCAGGTGGGGATTCGGGCCAAGGTGCTTGAGGAGGCGTAAGACAAGCCAGTGTTCATCCCCTTCTTCCTCGAACTCAAGGCAGCGAAAGTCCCGGTCACGCTTCGGGAGTATCTTTCGCTGCTCGAGGGGATGGATGCGCATATAGCCGACTATGATGTCGAGGCCTTCTACTTCCTGTCGCGCGCGGCGCTGGTGAAGGACGAGCGGTTCATCGATCGGTTCGACCAGGTTTTCGCGCATTATTTCAAGGGCGTCGAGGCGGTAGCCGGCACGGCGGCGGTCGATGTGAATGACATTCCCGAGGAATGGCTGCGGCGGCTGGCGGACAAGCACCTGACCGACGAAGAGAAGCGATTGGTGGAAAGCCTTGGCGGTTTCGACAAGCTGATGGAGGCGCTGAAGCAGCGGCTCGAGGAGCAGAAGGGCCGGCATCAGGGTGGTTCGAAATGGATCGGCACCGGCGGCACCTCGCCGTTCGGTGCCGGGGGCTATAATCCCGAAGACGTGCGGATCGGGCAGCAGGAATCGCGCCACCGCCGCGCGGTGAAGGTGTGGGACGAGCGCGCCTTCAGGAATCTCGACGATTCCGTCGAACTCGGCACCCGCAACATCAAGGTGGCACTGAAACGTCTGCGCCGCTGGGTGCGCGATGGTGCCGACGAAGAACTCGATCTCGACGACACGATCCGCTCGACCGCCGAGCACGGCTGGCTCGATGTCAAGACGCGGCCGGAGCGCAAGAACCGGGTCAAGCTGTTGATGTTCTTTGATATCGGAGGCTCGATGGACGATCACCTGAAGGTGGCGGAAGAGCTGTTCTCGGCGGCAAAATCGGAATTCCGGCAGCTCGAATATTTCTATTTCCACAATTGCCTCTATGAGGGCGTGTGGAAGGACAATCACCGCCGGCGGTCGTCGATGATCGACACAGTGGATGTGATCCGCACCTATGGGCCGGACTACAAGGTGATCTTCGCCGGCGACGCCTCGATGAGCCCTTATGAGATCACAATGCCGGGCGGTTCCGTGGAGCACTGGAACAGCCAGGCGGGAGCGGCCTGGCTCAACCTGATCACCGGGCATTTCCGCAAGAGCGTGTGGCTCAATCCCGTGGCGGAGAAACATTGGGGCTATACGCAATCGATCGGCATCGTCCGCCAGCTTTTTGCCGGCAAGATGTATCCGCTGACGCTCGGCGGGCTGGAGGCTGCGGCAAAAGAATTGTCGCGATAGGGGTCGTCGCCCTATATAGCTTCTGTGAGTTCAGTATTTCGGAGCACGATCATGAGCGAAGCGGCAAAGACAACCATCGACCAGGAGCAAGTCGATCGTTTCTCCGCCATGGCGGCGGAGTGGTGGGACCCGACGGGCAAGTTCAAGCCGCTGCACAAGTTCAACCCGGTGCGGCTGCAATATATCCGCGACCGCGCCTGCCGGCAGTTCAGCCGCGATCCGAAGTCGCACAAGCCGCTCGAAGGCCTGCGCGTGCTCGATATCGGCTGCGGCGGCGGGCTGTTGTCCGAACCCGTGTCGCGGATGGGCGCCAATGTGCTGGGTGCCGATGCGTCGGAGAAGAATATCGGCATCGCGAAAACCCATGCCGGGCAATCCGGCGCGGTGGTCGATTACCGGGCCGTCACTGCCGAAGCGCTGGCCGCCGACGGCGAGAAATTCGACATCGTGCTCAATATGGAAGTGGTCGAGCATGTCTCCGACGTGGCCTTCTTCATGGAAACCTGCGCCTCGATGGTGAAGCCCGGCGGCCTGATGTTCGTCGCCACGATCAACCGCACGTTCAAGGCTGCGGCGCTCGCCATCGTCGCGGCCGAAAACATCCTGCGCTGGCTGCCGCGCGGTACGCATCAATATGACAAGCTTGTGCGCCCGGAAGAGCTCGAGGCGCCGCTGGTGGCCTCCGGCATGGTGGTGACCGATCGCACGGGCGTGTTCTTCAACCCGCTGAGCAATCAGTGGAACCTTTCGAAAGACATGGATGTGAACTACATGATCGTGGCTGAACGGGCGTAGCTATTGACGGCATTGGAAGTCGCCCTAGAATGCCGGTGAACAGCGCGAGGACTAAGCATGGCGAGCAAGGCGGAAATGCATTCGGTGAGCATCCCTTCCGGGCTGAAGGCTAGCTTGGAACGCTTGGCCGAGAGCCGCAACGTCAATGAGGCCGAACTCGTCAGTGAAGCACTTACCCGCTACATCGACGAAGAAATGGACTATTCAGGCGCTATCGATGAGGCGTTGAAAGAGTCCGAGGAGGGCGTGTTCGTCTCGGGCGACAAGGTTATCGAGTGGATGAAGTCCTGGGGGACTGAGAACGAACTGCCGATGCTGGAGCCGGATATCATTCTCGCAAAGCGGTCATGAAACTCAGAGTTCTCTCGCGCGCGCTCTGCGGGATTGCCCTTTCGGCAGGCTATCCCTGTGCCTTGGTCATGGATGATCAAGGGACTGCAGAGGTAGCTTGCTCCTAATTCGCTGCCTTTGTCCTTGCCAATTCCTTCAGCCAGAAGGCGTTGGCTTCGGCGCGACCGTGAAAGAACCGTTCCTGTCTGTCCTTTCCGTCCATGTTCTGAGTGACAACAACCCACCCGCCATCTCGTTCAACGATCGCCGTGGATGGAGTAGGCCGTTGTTCGAAGTTCATCGCACGCTCCCGAAATTGGCATAATGCCCGCGCCAAGAATGCTCGCTCTGAGGTCTGTGCGCAAGCGTTGGCTCCGAGGGCCGTATAGCTTGAGACTATTCCCCACCCTGCTCCAGCGGCGCGCCCGGCAGATAAAGCGAAATCGGTCTGATCTCATAGACCGCTGATGGATTGGCGCGGCGGAGGTCGCGGGCGGCGGCAATGGCTGCCTCGATATCAGGGAAATCCACGACGTAGAGGCCGAGGAGCTGTTCCTTGGTTTCGGCGAAGGGGCCGTCGATGACCACGCCGGCGCCTGGGCCTCGCAGTGTCACGGCGCCGTTGGTGGGTCCAAGCCGCGCGGCCGGGCCGAGATGCTTTGCCTTGACGAGGCGATCATTCACCGCGAGCAGGTCGGTCATCAGCGCGGCGTCTTCCTCGGCTGTCCAGGATTCGACGACGCCTTCGAGGTGATAGGCGAGGATTGCGTAATACATATGTGATTTCCCTCGATCGGCAAGATTGCATTGCGCACGCAATCGCCCGCAGGCGACCACGCGCCGGATAGGTTCTCGTCGGGGCGTCGGCAGGCCAGTCGTCAGTCGTCGATCCGGAAACCGACCTTCATCGACACCTGGTAATGCTCCACCGAACCATTCTTGATATGTCCCCTGATCTGGTCGACTTCGAACCAGTCGAGGTTTCTCATGGTTTTCGAGGCGCGCGAAATCGCGGTTTCGATCGCGTCGGTCACCGAGGTCTTGGAACTGCCGACGAGTTCCACTTTCTTGTAGACATGATTGGACATGCTAGCCTCCCTGGCCGGTCGGGCCATGGGCCGCGGCCGGCGATCACGATCAGGCAATTCTCGATCGATGTCAAACGGCACCGCCGCTTCAGAACATCTTGTATCCATACCGGTCGATGATGAACCGGTCGCGATCGGCGACGAGCTTGTAGGTCTCGTCGTCGTAATAGGTGTCGTATTTGCGGTGGACGGAGACGTTGGTCTTGCCGATCGTCTCGATGTCCTCCATCGTCACCTTGGCGCCGACCGATTGCAGCATGTCGTAGATATCGCCGTTCAGCGTCTCCATCCGGAGGATGCGCCTGGTGATCGTATGCTCGTCGGCGAAGCGTGAGAGTTCATCATAGGTCCTGGCCTTGCGGCCGATATTGTTCCACTTGTCGAATTCCGTGGTGAGCGCCAGAAAGCGGTATGTCTTGAAGCCGATCACGGATTTCACGTCGCTGGTGGCATAACCTTCCTTCTGGATGTGCCTGCCCTCTTCGCCCAATACGAGCTTGAGCCAGCTCCGGAAGTTCGCCTCGTTGGAAGCATCGGCATAGAGCGCTTTCCAGTCCGGGCGGCGTCCGATGCGGGCTGCCGATCTCGCCAGCGCTCCTGCCGCTGCGCCGACGCCGCCATGCTTTTGCGCGTGGCGGATTTCGCTCCAGGGCGTGGCGACGAGATACTTGTGAAAACCGCCGCTGCCGCCACAGCCGAAGGCCCAGAGCGAGACATACCAGTCCCAGGGATTGCGCACGGATGAAACGATCAGCCGGTCCTTGTAGGCGTCATAGTCTTCCAGCTGTTCGTGGCGCTCCTTCGTCTTGCCCTTGGTATGCTTCTTCAGCACCTTGGTGACATGGGTGCTGCCGGTTTTCTGCATCTGGAGATAGACGAGCTTTTTGGATACGAACATTTTGTCTTTCTTCGATTGATCTCTGCATCGGCCATAGGGATCGCTGGCATCTATGCCACGGAGGATGCGGGATTTGCAACGCCAGGCGCCTTGGAGCCTCTTGCATTGAAATGGAGCCGATTCTGCCAGGCATCTTTCCGCCTGGATCAGAGGCGATTGGCTCGGGCGTATATCTGGATATGCCTTTCGCCAATCGCCTCTGCCCAGACAAAAACCTGCTCCGGCAGAACCTACTCCATTTCAATGCAAGAGCCTCTAAACGAAAATGCCCCGGATTATCCATCCGGGGCACGGTCATGAATAGCTGGACTGATCAGGCGGTCTGGTATGCGCCGTGGCAGTGCTTGTATTTCTTGCCCGAGCCGCAGGGGCAGGGCTCGTTGCGGCCGACTTCGCCCCAGCTTGCCGGGTCGTTCGGGTTGCGGGTCGTTTCCTGCACCGCGAATACGGTATTGCCGATCGGCGTGCCTTCGAGGAAGTCGTCCTCGCCCGTCGAGGCGTCGAGATGATGGCCGTGCATCTCGGGCAGGTCGTCCATCGGCGGGGCGTTCTGCACCAGTTCGACGCGCATCAACTGGCCGACGACCGTGTTGCGGAGGTTGGCGAGCAGCGCCTGGAAGAGTTCGAAGGCTTCCTGCTTGTATTCCTGCAGCGGGTCGCGCTGGGCATAGCCGCGGAAGCCGACGACCGAGCGCAGATGTTCGAGATTGACGATGTGGTCGCGCCAGAGATGGTCCAGCGTCTGCAGCAGCACCGAGCGCTCGACATAGTTCATCAGCTCGTCGCCGAAGCGCTCGCGCTTTTCCTTCATTTCGTCGTCGGCGGCGGCCTTGACGCGCGCGGAAATGTCGTCCTCGGCAATGCCTTCCTCGGCGGCCCATTCCGGGATCGGCAGGTCGAGGTTGAGGCTCTTGATGATCTCGTCCTGGAGGCCCTTGGTGTCCCACTGCTCGGCATAGGCCCGCTCTGGGATATATTTGCCGATGATCGAATCCACGACCTCGTGGCGCATGTCCTCGACGTCCTCGGTGACGCTTTCGGCGTCCATCAGCTCGAGGCGCTGCTCGTAGATGACCTTGCGCTGGTCGTTGAGCACGTCGTCATATTTCAGGAGGTTCTTGCGGATGTCGAAGTTGCGCGCCTCGACCTTCTTCTGGGCGCGTTCGAGCGCCTTGTTGATCCAGGGATGGACGATCGCCTCGCCTTCCTTGAGGCCGAGCTTGACCAGCATCGAATCCATGCGCTCGGAACCGAAGATGCGCATCAGGTCGTCCTGCAGCGACAGGAAGAATTTCGAGCGGCCGGGGTCGCCCTGACGGCCGGAACGGCCGCGCAGCTGGTTGTCGATGCGGCGGCTCTCGTGGCGCTCGGTCGCCAGCACGTAAAGACCGCCGGCCTCGATCGCCTTGGTCTTCAGCTTCTGGACTTCCTCGCGGATAACCGCCTCGCGGGCATCGCGCTCCGGACCCGGCTCGACATCGCCGAGTTCCTGGGCGATCCGCATATCGGGATTGCCGCCGAGCTGGATGTCGGTACCGCGGCCGGCCATGTTGGTGGCGATGGTGATCGAGCCGGGCACACCAGCCTGGGCGACGATGAAGGCTTCCTGCTCGTGGTAGCGGGCGTTCAGGACCTGGAAGTCCTTGAAGCCTTCATTGCGCAGGCGGGTCGCGAGATATTCGGACTTTTCGATCGAGGTCGTGCCGACGAGCACGGGCTGGCCGCGCTTGGCGCAATCGAGGATGTCGATGATGATCGCCTTGTATTTCTCCTCGACCGTCCGGTAGACCTCGTCGTCCTCGTCGAGACGCTTGATCGGCAGGTTGGTCGGCACTTCCACGACTTCGAGGCCGTAGATGTTGCCGAATTCCTCGGCTTCGGTCGATGCCGTGCCCGTCATGCCGGCAAGCTTGGCATACATGCGGAAATAATTCTGGAAGGTGACCGAGGCGAGCGTCTGGTTCTCGGGCTGGATCGCCACGTGTTCCTTGGCTTCGAGTGCCTGGTGCAGGCCTTCCGAGAAGCGGCGGCCCGGCATCATGCGGCCGGTGAACTCGTCGATGATGATGATTTCGCCATTGCGGACGATGTAGTCCTTGTCTGATGTGAACAGCTTGTGGGCCTTCAGCGCATTGTTGACGTGATGGACGATCGCGACATTCTCGACGTCATAGAGCGATTCACCCTTGAGGTGGCCGGCTGCGCGCAGCAGGTTCTCGAGCTTCTCGGTGCCGCCTTCGGAGAAGTTGGCCGAGCGCTGCTTCTCGTCGATTTCATAGTCTTCGGGGCTCAACTGGGGGATGAAGGCGTCGATGAGATTGTAGAGATCGGACTTGTCTTCGAGCGGGCCGGAGATGATCAGCGGCGTGCGGGCCTCGTCGACCAGGATCGAGTCGACTTCGTCGACGATCGCAAAATTGTGGCCGCGCTGGACCATCTGGTTCTTCTCGTACTTCATGTTATCGCGGAGATAATCGAAGCCGAGCTCGTTATTGGTGCCGTAGGTTACGTCGCAGGCATAGGCCTCGCGGCGCTGGTCGTCGGAAATGCCGTGGACGATAACGCCAGTGGACAATCCAAGGAAGGAATAGATCTGGCCCATCTGGGCGGAGTCACGCTGGGCGAGATAGTCGTTGACGGTGACGACATGCACGCCCTTGCCGGAGAGTGCATTGAGATAGACGGGCAGCGTCGCGACAAGCGTCTTGCCTTCGCCCGTCTTCATCTCGGCGATCGCGTTTTCGTGAAGGATCATGCCGCCGATGAGCTGGACGTCGAAGGGCCGCATGCCGAGCACGCGGAGCGCCGCCTCGCGAGCGACGGCGAAGGCCGGCGCCAGAATGTCGTCGAGGCTTTTGCCGGCGGCTAGCTGCGCCTTGAATTCATCCGTCTTCGCCCGGAGCTGCTCGTCGCTGAGCGCCTTGATCTGCGGCTCGAGCGCATTGATCTCCGCGACGCGGGTGCCATAGGAACGGATTCGGCGGTCGTTAGAGGAACCGAACAATTTGCGGGCGAGGCCGCCAAGACTGACCATTGCTATGGTCCTTTCCCAAATCTATTTCACGTTAAACGCCTGGAGGGATTCAATGAAGACCCGACAAAAGACGTTCCGGCGCACGCCGCTATTCGCGTCGCCAAGGTCGCGAGACAGATAAGAGGGGGTCTCGCGCATGTCAACGGGAACGGGTCAAAGTCTCGCTTTTCCGATTGCCTTTTAGCCCGAAAAATGCAAATCCCGAACCCGAATTCCGAATTGAGAGGAAAGTGGTAGAGAGATGTCCCGTTTGAACCTGATTGCCGCCACCGCGCTCGTCGCATTGACCGGCATTTCCCTGCCCGCCTTTGCCCAGGACACCAAGGATCCTGTCATCGCGAAGATCGATGGCACCGAGATCAAGAAGTCCGATCTCGACCTCGCCATCGGCAACCTCGATCCGCAGCTTGCGCAGCTGCCCGACGACCAGAAGAAGCTCGCGGCACTCAGCACGATCATCGACGCCAAGGTCATCGCCGTAAAGGCCCGTGCCGAAAAGCTCGACCAGACGCCTGATTTCAAGGCGCGCCTCGATTTCATCCTCGACCGCGAACTGCACAACACTTATTTCAAGAAGCATGTCGTCGACACGGTGACCGATGCCGAGGTCAAGGCCCGCTACGACAAGGAGGTCAAGGCGCTGCCGCCGGTCGAGGAAGTCCGTGCCCGTCACATCCTCGTCAAGACCGAAGACGAAGCCAAGGCGATCATCAAGGAACTCGGCGAGGGCAAGGATTTCGCCGAACTCGCCAAGGCCAAGTCGACCGATCCCAACAAGTCGGATGGCGGCGACCTCGGTTACTTCAAGAAGGGCATGATGGTGCCGGAATTCGAAGCCGTCGTGTTCACCATGAACAAGGGCGACGTCACCAAGGTTGCGGTCAAGACCCAGTTCGGCTTCCATGTCATCAAGGTTGAAGACAAGCGTACGGCCCCGCCGCCGGCCTTCGACCAGGTCAAGGACCAGGTCAAGCAGGTCGTGCTGCGCGACAAGTATATGGAAATGCTCAAGACTTCGCGCGAAGGCGCAAAGATCGAGGTCGATGATCCGGCGCTCAAGAAGCTCTATGACGAAGCCAACAAGCCGGCCAAGTAATTGATATCCCGCGAAATGGCGCCCGGTCTCCGGGTGCCATTTTTGTTTCGCCATCCAGATATTTTCTGACCGGAGAAGGCCGATGTCCCATGCCATTTCGCCGCTCGCGCCAAAATCCTTCCCTGAAATGCCTGCCGTGGACGGCGTCCGCATGGCTACCGCCGAAGCGGGTATCAAATACAAGAACCGTACCGACGTGCTGCTGATGGTGTTCGACGAGCCGGCAAGCGTCGCAGGCGTCTTCACCCGTTCGAAATGCCCCTCGGCGCCGGTGGATTTCTGCCGTTTCAACCTGGCCACGGGCCGAGCGCGCGCGGTGGTGGTCAATTCCGGCAATGCCAATGCGTTCACCGGCAAGAAAGGCCGCGCGGCCACCGAACTGACGGCGAAATCCGCCTCCGAAGCGATCGGCTGTGGCGTGGACGAGATCTATCTCGCATCGACCGGTGTGATCGGCGAACCGCTCGATGCGACAAAGTTCGCAGGCGTGCTCGGCGACATGAACGGCAAGGCAAAGGGCGATTTCTGGCTCGACGCCGCCAAGGCGATCATGACCACCGATACCTATCCCAAAGTCGCGACACGCAGCGCCGAAATCGGCGGCGTCAAGGTCACGATCAACGGCATCGCCAAGGGCGCGGGCATGATCGCGCCTGATATGGCGACCATGCTGTCCTTCGTGGTGACCGATGCGGACATTGCGCCCGCGGCGCTTCAGGAACTGCTCGGCAAGGGCGTCGGCCCGAGCTTCAATGCGGTGACGGTGGATAGCGATACGTCGACCTCGGACACGCTGATGCTGTTTGCCACGGGTGCGGCGAAAAATCGCGGCCAGAAGCGGGTCGAAAAGGTGTCCGAGGCCTCCGGTTTTGCCGATGCGCTCAATGCCGTGCTGCTCGATCTCGCCCACCAAGTGGTGCGGGATGGTGAAGGCGCGCGCAAGATGGTCGAAGTGACCGTCACGGGTGCGGTCAGCGACGAGAGCGCCAAGCGGATCGCGCTGTCGATTGCCAATTCGCCGCTGGTCAAAACGGCCATCGCCGGTGAGGACGCCAATTGGGGCCGCGTGGTCATGGCCGTCGGCAAGGCCGGCGAGCCGGCCGACCGCGATCGGCTGGCGATTTCGTTCGGCGATATTCGTGTCGCAGTCGAGGGCGAGCGCGATCCGGACTATTCGGAAGCGGCGGCATCCGCCGTCATGAAGGGGCAAGAGATTCCCGTGAAGGTCGATTTGGGCCTGGGCGCCGGCAAGGCCACCGTATGGACCTGTGACCTGACCAAGGAATATGTCGAGATCAATGGCGACTATCGCAGCTAATGCACCAAGACTTCCGCTGGTCCGCCGGCTCGAAGCCGCGGGCTTCCGGGCTTGGCCGGCCGCGCGCGTTACTTTCGATGGCAGCTGGCAGCTTCGCATCACGCCAGGCCATCCCTCCAAGCGGCTCAACAGCCTTGTGCCGCTGGATCCCCATGACGAGCGCGATATGGAGGCCCGCATTCGCGCGGCCGAGGCAGCCTTTGCCGCCGAGGGATTGAATGCGGCCATCCGCCAATCGCCGCTCTGCCCGCCAGCACTGCCTGATCTGCTCGGCCGTCTCGGCTGGCACAGCGGCTACGAGACGCTGGTGATGATGGCCGATCTCGATGAGCTCGATCTCGAGGGCGGCATGGACCATCTGCCGACCCATGACATCCAGCGTTTCGCGGACGCCTGCGTGCGGATCGACGAGGCGCGCGATACGACGCCCGCCACCGTCGCGGGCATCATTTCGGCGATCGAACCGGCGGCCGGACTGTTCCTGATGGAAAGCGCCGATGGTCCCTCGGCGGTCGGCATCTGCGTGCAGGACAACGATCTAGCCGGGTTGCAGCAGGTCGTGGTCGCGAAGAGCCTGCGTGGCAAGGGGATCGGCCGGGAACTTGTCTCGTCGGCACTGCGCTGGGCACGGCTGCGCGGCGCGCGGCAGGCCTGGCTGCAAGTGCTGGTCAAGAACACCAATGCCCGCAACCTCTATGATTCCATGGGCTTCAGGGATGCCTACACCTATGCCTACTGGCAAAAGGGAGAATGGGCGTGAGCGGCGAGCCGAAGAAGATCGTGCTGGTCGCGGCCTGTGCGCTGGTCGATGCCGACCGGCGCGTGCTGATCGCGCAGCGCCCGGAGGGCAAGCCGATGGCGGGCCTGTGGGAATTCCCCGGCGGCAAGGTCGAAGCGGGCGAGACGCCCGAGGAGACGCTGATCCGCGAACTCAAGGAAGAGCTCGGCATCATCACGCAGGTGCCGTGCCTGGCACCCTTGACCTTCGCCAGCCACGCGTACGATGACTTCCATCTGCTGATGCCGCTCTATATCTGCCGGCGCTATGAGGGCATCGCGCGCGGGCTCGAAGGCCAGGCGCTGAAATGGGTCCGGACCCGCGATCTCAGGACTTATCCGATGCCCGCGGCGGACGAACCGCTTGTCCCATTCCTGGTCGATCTGCTCAATTGAATCGTTAAGAATAAGTTTCTGTTAAGGTTTCGTTTAGGTCCCTGTGGCAAAAATCAGGCTCGTTATGATTTTGATTTTTCTACAGGACTGACAGATGAACAATGAGCACTGGCATGAAGAGCCGGATCGGGAGTTCGTTGGTGCAAAGCCGAACCGCATGGGTGCTCTCAACCTGGCACTCCTGTTCGGGACGGCGGCAATCGCCCTTTCCCTGATCGTCACACCGATGCTGGCGCCGGACAAATCCGGCGCCCGGCTGCAGGCAAGCACCATTGATTACGACAACATCACCACCGGCTCGGTGCCGCCGAAGGATGGCAAGACCAGGCACTATACGATCCGCCGCAGCGTGCTGTCGGAAAATCCCGGCGAAGCGTGCATTGTCGGTGCATCCGACGAGAATGGCGGCTGCTGACAACGTTCCAAAGGCAGGCGAATGAAGGGGCCCGGCATTTGCCGGGTTCTTTTTTGGGTACCGACAAAACCCCGGACGTCATCCTCGGCCTTGTGCCGAGGATCTGGTAACGTTAGATATAGAATAATAGTTTCAGTGGTTTAAAGAGAGATCACCAGATCCTCGGCACAAGGCCGAGGATGACGACGTGACCGTTTTGCTTAGCCGGGCTTTTTCGTTTTGAGCGCATCCGCAAGCCGCACCGTTGCCGAACCCGGCTTCAGCGGCTTGGCCTGGCTTTCATGCGGCGCCCAGCCCGAGAGATAGATAATCGAAAAGGTCGCACGAACACGCCCGTCGGGATCGGCATAACGCTCGGCATAGAGCTTGGCCGCTTCGATGAAGAATTGCCGTGAGACCGGCCGGCGCGAGCGATCGGCCAGCATGTTGGTCATGCCGAAGGCGCGGAGGTCCTTCATCAAGCCGAAAAGCGATTCATAGCGGACCGTATAGGTCTCGACATCGGCGACGGGCAGGGCGAAGCCCGCTCTTTGCAGCAGCGCGCCGATGGAGCGAACATCGCCGAAGGGGATGACACGGGGGCTGGCGCCGCCGTAAAGCCGGGTTTCGGTTTCGAGCAGCACTTCATTGAGTTCGGCGAGCGTGCCGCTGCCGGGTATCGCAGCGAGGAAGAGGCCATCAGGCCTCAGCGCGCGGCGGATGCGGATCAGGCTGCCGGGCAGGTCGTTGACGACGTGGAGTGCCAGTGGCGCCAGGACGAGATTGAGTGAAGCGGGTTCAAGCGGGACATCCTCGAAGCTGCCGGTCTGGATGTCGGCGTTGCCGGCCACATCGACGCGCCTCATCTCGCCGATCTTGCCCGTCATCATCGCCGCAGTCGCAACGCTGCCCGTGCCGCCGAACAGTTCGGCTGCGTGCTCGAAATGCCGTTCAACCGCGTGCAGGCGGAAGGCAAGCTCCTCGCCTGCGAGATCCATGAGGAAACCCGCCTTTGGTTCGAAGGTTTTTGCCGCGCGCTTGCGCCGTGCCACCACCAGGCCGGGATCGAACAGAATATCCATGTCATGTGCTCGTTTGTTTTTCTCGCAAAGTCATCAGCGCTGTCATAATGTCAAGGAATGGAAGAGCTGGACACGAAAACACGGCGGCCATTCTTCACGCCGCTGCTGATCGGATACGCGCGTGCGCAATGGCATCGCGCGTCCGATTTCGTGTTTCCACCGACATGTCCCGGCTGCGGCCGGATGAATGCCAGCCACGGCGCGCTCTGCCAGGAATGCTGGCAGGATATCAGCTTCATCGAGCGGCCCTATTGCGAGGTGCTCGGCACGCCGTTCGAGCATGATCTCGGTGCCGGGTTCCTGTCGGCTGAAGCGATCGCCGATCCGCCGGTCTTCGATCGCTTGCGATCGGTCTGCACCTTCGATGGCACCGCGCGCAAGCTCGTGCATGGGCTCAAGTACCGCGACCGGACTGAGCTCGCGCCGATGATGGCGAAGTGGATGGCGCGTGCGGGCGGCGAAGTGCTCGCCGAATGCGATCTCATCATTCCCGTGCCACTCCATACCTGGCGCCTGTTGTCGCGCCGGTTCAACCAGTCGGCCGAACTGGCCCGCGCCTTGGTCGAAATCACCGGCAAGCCGCTTGCCGCCAATGCCGTGCGGCGGAAGAAATCCACGGCGCAGCAAATCGGGTTGGGAAAGGCGCAGCGCGAGACCAATATGCGCGGCGCGTTCGAGGTCACTGTTCAGGGCAAGACGGAGCTTTTCGGCAAGCGGATCGTTCTGGTCGATGACGTCTATACGACTGGCGCGACTGTCTCCGCCGTCACCCGGGTCATGAAACGCGCCGGTGCCGCGGATGTGACCGTGCTGACCTTCGCAATGGCCATTGCAAGGCCGGGCGCCGGCATTATATGAGATATCAAGGGGCTGCGGCCCAATCGTTTGGAGAAGATCATGGCTTCGGTCGTCATCTATACACGTCAATATTGCGGCTATTGCTCCGCAGCCAAGTCCCTGCTGGAAGGCAAGGGCGTGGACTATGTCGAGCATGACGCCACCGGCAATTCCCAGCTGCGCGCCGAGATGATCGAGAAGGCGCGGGGCAAGAGCACATTCCCGCAGATATTCATCAACGGCCAGCATGTCGGTGGTTGCGATGACATCCACGCACTCGATCGGGCGGGCAAGCTCGATCTGTTGCTTGCAGCTTGAGGTGATAGACATGGTCAAGGTCGCCGCCATCCAGATGTGCTCCGGGGTCGATCCCGAACGGAACATGAAAAGCGTTGAACGGCTCGTGCGCGAGGCGCATGCCGCCGGCGCCACCTATATCCAGACGCCCGAGATGACCGGCGCGCTGCAGCGCGACCGCAAGGGGCTGATGGAAATCCTGCGGCCGGAAGCGACCGATCTGATTGTCGCCGGGGCTTCGGCTCTGGCCAAGGAACTGCGCATTCACCTGCATATCGGCTCGACGGCGATCCTGCTCGACGACGGCAAGATTGCCAATCGCGGTTTCCTGTTCGGACCGGATGGCGGCATCGTCACCCGCTACGACAAGATCCACATGTTCGATGTCGATCTCGACAATGGCGAGAGCTGGCGCGAGAGCGCGGTCTATCGCCCTGGCAGCGAGGCGCGGCTGGCTGATCTGCCTTTTGGCAGATTGGGCTTTGCGATCTGCTACGATGTGCGCTTCCCGCAGCTTTTCCGTGCCGAGGCGGTCGCCGGGGCGGAGATCGTCAGCCTGCCGGCAGCCTTCACCCGCCAGACTGGCGAGGCGCATTGGGAAATCCTGATCCGCGCGCGCGCCATCGAAAACGGCGTCTTCATGATCGCTGCGGCACAAGCCGGCGTGCATGAGGATGGCCGCGAGACCTTCGGCCATTCCATGATCGTCGATCCCTGGGGCCGCGTGCTTGCAGTCGCGAGCGGCGCAGGCGAGGCGGTCATCACCGCCGAGCTCGACATTGCCGAAGTGGCGGCCGCGCGCCGCAAGATTCCAAATCTCAGGAATGCGCGGGAGTTCGAAGTCAAGGAGACGGCGCCGACACGCGCCGCTGTTGCGTGAAGATTTGATCAATTACTCCCTTCAATGTGATGCCGGACACCAGTTCGAGGGCTGGTTTTCCTCGAGTGCCGATTTCGATCGCCAGTCGGAAGCCGGCTATGTCAGTTGTCCGCATTGCGAGTCGAAAGCTGTCTCCAAGCTGCTGATGGCGCCGAATGTCACGACGGGCCGCCAAAAGGACAGGACCCAGGCGGTGGTGATGGACAATGTCCGCCGCGACATGATGGACAAGCTCAAGGAAGCCGTGCGCGAAGTCCGCGCCAATGCCGAGGATGTCGGCGAGAAGTTTCCCGAGGAAGCCCGCAAGATACATTACGGCGAAGCGGAAGCACGCGGCATCCTGGGCCGCGCGTCGCTCGAGGAAGCCCAGGCGTTGACCGAAGAAGGCATCGAGATTTCGGCGCTTCCCGATCTGCCCGAGGATGCCAACTGATCACTTCGACGTGATCGCCAAATCCGTCTCGATTTAATGTTTCGCAGGCTTCTCGAACCGTTTCTTAACCTTGATGTGTGAGAAACGAGTAAGTTGTTTTGCGTTCACACCTATCGAGTATTGCGTTTCATGGCCCTTCTCCAGGCATCCGAAAAGGATTTGCCGGAAACCGGTTCCGGCGGGCTGAAAGGCCTGTTGGGGAAGGCATACGAACTCTTGACGTCAAGCGATGGCGATGGACGCGCGGGCCGCAATGCCCTGATCGCCTTCATGATCCGCGTCGTCTCGGCGGCAATCGCCTTCATCTCCCAGATTGTCTTGGCCCGCATGATGGGCCAGCACGAATACGGCATCTTCGTCTTCGTCTGGGTGCTGGTGATCCTGATCGGCAATCTCTCCTGCCTCGGCTTCCATTCGGCCCAGATACGCTTCCTGCCGCAGTTCGAGGCTGTCAATGATGTCGAACGCATTCGCGGCCTGACGGCAACCGCGAGGCTCTTCGCACTGATGTCCTCGACGGGGGTTCTGCTTGTCGGCCTCGTGGCGCTGCATTTCGCGCAGGGGCTGATCGAATCCTACTATGTGATGCCGCTCTATATCGCGCTGTTCATCCTGCCGATGATCGCGCTCGGCGACACGATGGAAGGCACGGCGCGCGCCAATTCCTGGGCCATCGCGGCGCTCTCGCCGACCTATATCATCCGGCCGGTACTGATCCTCGTCTTCATGCTGGGTGCTGTCTGGATGGGTGCGGCGCAGACGGCGCAAACCGCTATCGTGGCGGGCCTTGCCGCTGCCTATGTCACGACGGTTGGCCAGTTCTTCAACATCACGTGGCGGCTGCGCCGGCGCTTCGACCGGGGGCCGGCCAAGGTCGAATTCGCGCCCTGGTTCCGCGTCGCGATCCCGATCTTCCTGATCGAAGGCTTCATCTTCCTGCTCACCAATTCCGATACGGTGGTGACCGGCCTGTTCCTGGCGCCGAGCGAGGTCGCGATCTACTTCGCCGCCTCGAAGACCATGGCGCTGGTGCAGTTCGTGTATTTCTCGGTGAAGGCCGCGACCGCTCCGCATTTTTCAGCGCTGTTTGCCGGGGATGACCGAGAGGCGCTGGCGAAATTCTCCGGCCAGAGCGTGCGCTGGGTGTTCTGGCCGAGCCTGCTCGTCGGGCTGACGGCGCTGGCTCTCGGAAACTTTCTGCTCGGCATGTTCGGCGAGGGGTTTACCGCGGGCTACAATGTCATGGTGATCCTGTTTTTCGGCATCATGTGCAAGGCCGCTGTCGGCCCGGGTGAAGTGTTGCTGACCATGGCCGGCCAACAGTCGCTCTGCGTCAAGCTCTACGTCGTGGCGCTCGCCGCCAATATCGGCCTCAATCTGCTGCTGATCCCGCTTTACGGCATTCAGGGCGCGGCCACGGCTGCGGCGCTTGCCATGCTGGTCGAAGCGGTGCTGCTGCATGTGGCGGTCCGTAGCCGTTTGAAAATCACGCTGTTCATATTCGCGCGGCCTGAACTCGCGCGACCCAATCCTGAGGATATCTGAACCCATGTCCCCGGTCCCGACACTGCACGAAGAAGGTTTCCACGCTTCCATGCAACTCGCGCATGGCGAGATCGGCACCACACGGCAGCGCCCGGCGCCGTCGCTTTCGATCGAGGCGGGACGTCCCGGCCGCGCGCTATCGATCTATGCGCCGCAGGCGGGCTACGACCTGCAGGAAGAGCTGGATTTCCTGTCCAATCGGGCGATGGAGCCGAATGTCTTCTTCACTAGCCGCTTCCTGGCGCCTGCCATGCCGCGTCTGGAAGACCGCGAGATCAGGCTCGCCGTCGTCCGTGACGAGATGGATGGCAAGAGCCGGCTGCGTTTCCTGATGCCGTTCTCCGTCGAGCGCCCCGGCTTCTCGATCGGCGCGCCGATCATCCGCGCCTGGTCGAATTCCTACGGACCGCTCGGCACACCGCTGGTCGATGCCGAAGGTGCCGCCGAGACGATCGACAATTTTCTCGATGCGCTCGGCCGCGAAGAAAGCCGGCTGCCGAGCGTTCTCGTCCTGCCTGATATCCGCCTCAACGGCCAGTTCGCCCAGGTGGCGCGCGCGATCGCCATGTCGCGCAACCTGCCGATCAGCACGACCAACGAGCAGAGCCGGCCGATGCTCGACAGCCTTCTCGATGGCGACGCCTATCTCAAAGCCTCTATCAAATCGTCGCATATGCGCGAGATGCGCCGGCAGTGGGGTCTGATCGAAAAGCTCGGCACGGTGAAATACGAGATCGCCCGCCAGCCCAGGGATATCAGGATGCGCATGGAAGAGTTCCTGATGCTCGAAGCGAGCGGTTGGAAGGGCAAGAAACGCAGCGCGATGCTATCCGACCGCCTGCGTGCCGCCTTCGCCCGTGAGGCGGTGAACAATTTGGCCGAAATCGACGCCGCGCGCATCCATACGATCGATCTCGACGGCCAGGCGATCGCCTCGATGATCGTGCTGATGATGAATGGCGAGGCCTATACCTGGAAAACCGCCTTCAACGAGGAGCTTTCGCGCTTCTCGCCCGGCAAGCTGCTGGTCGCCCAGCTCACGGACTGGCACCTCGATGATGCCAATATCGTGCGCACGGATTCCTGCGCCATCCCCGATCATCCCATCATGAGCCGGCTCTGGAAGGAGCGCGAGGCGATGGGCACGCTGATCATCGGGCTCAAGGAGAATTCCGACCGCGAAGTGCGCCAGGTCGGGACGCAGCTGCATCTCTACCAGAACACCCGCAACGTGGCGAAGATGATCCGCCAGAAGATCATGTCTCTGGGTAGGAAGTAAGCCGGCTTACTTCTCTGGATAGCGTCCGAAGTTCGGCGCGGCCACGTCCTGGCCGGCTTCGATGATCGAGCGGCGGACATCGCGGGTGCGGGTGAAGAGTTCGAACAGCTTGTCGCCCTCGCCCCAGCGGATCGCCCGCTGCAGATAGGCGAGGTCTTCGGAGAAACGCGACAGCATTTCAAGGATCGCATCCTTGTTGTGCAGGCAGACATCTCGCCACATCACCGGATCGGAGGCGGCGAGGCGGGTAAAATCGCGGAAGCCGGACGCGGAATATTTGATCACTTCCGATTCCGTCACCGTCTCGAGGTCCTCGGCCGTGCCGACGATGTTGTAGGCGATGATGTGCGGCAGGTGGGAGACGATCGCCAGCACCTTGTCATGATGCTCCGCGTCCATCTCCTCGACGAGTGAGCCGAGCGTCTCCCAGAAATGCCTGAGCCTCGCGACCTGGACCGGATCGGCATCGGGGGTCGGCGTCAGGATGCACCAGCGACCTTCGAACAGCGTCGCAAAGCCGGCATCAGGGCCGGAATATTCCGTACCGGCAACCGGATGGCCAGCGATGAAATGCACGCCATCAGGCATATGCGGCTTCATCTGGCTGATCACCGAGGCCTTGGTGGAACCGACGTCGCTGACGATGGCGCCCGGCTTCAGCGCCGGTGCGATATCGGCTGCGACCGCGCCCGACGCGCCGACCGGCACCGAGACGATGACGAGATCGGCATCCCTGACCGCATCCCGGGCGCTGGCGTGATAGCTGGTACCCAGGCCGAGTTCTCTAGCGCGGGCAAGCGTCGCCTCGCTGCGGGTGGAAATGGCGATTTCCTTCGCCAGGCCCTTTTCAGCAATCGCCCGCGCAAGCGAGGAGCCGATCAGGCCTATGCCGACCAAGGCGATCTTGTTGAACTCTACGTCACTCATGCCCAGGGAAATCCGGTGAAAAATCAGACCGGATGGCCATAAACCGGGGACGAGGCATTGTCGAGAGGGAGAGAGGCCGCTGCATCACGCGATGTCGGCACACCCTGCGGTGAGAGCACGGGCACGAAGACCCGGCGCGACGAGCGTGCGAAGACCGGCAGGCCCTGGTAGAGCCGCTTCTGCGCCTCGACCACGATGACGCCGGAGAAGACCGGCATGACGCGGCGGCCGAACGGCTCCATCCATTGGCAGAGCCTCAGAATCCAGTGCTTGCGGTAGGGTGGAAAGAACAGCGCCTCGGCGAAGGCGCCGGGCGTGAAGTTCGCCTCCCGCAAGATCGAGGTCAATTGTCCGCGTGAATAGGGCCGGCCGGCGCCGAAAGGCGTATGCTCCAGCCGTGCCCAGACGCCGCGCCGGTTCGGCACCACGACCACGAGCCGCCCGCCTGGTGCCAGCACCCGCCAGAGTTCCTTCAACGCTTCACGGGGATTTTCGGCGAATTCCAGCGAATGGACCAGCAGGATACGGTCGATCGAGGCGTCCGGCAGCGGCAGTTCCTCGTCGAAGACCAGTGCCGTCGCCGAAAGCGCGCCGGGCGGCCAGTTCACCGCACCCTGCCCTGCGGGCATGAAGGCGAAGGTCCGTTCCGCACCGCTCTGGAACATTTCGAGATAGGGCAGCGTGAAGCCGAGGCCCATCAGCCGCTCGTCCGGCAGGCGCGGCCAGACCGTACCGATCGCGCGGCCGATCGAGGCAATCGCCATCTGTCCGAGCGGAGAATGATAGAACTGTCTGAGGTCAACGATATCGGTACTCATGGGCGAAATGTAACGTGACCGGGTTGGACTTCAAGGGCGGTGGCACTACATCTTCGCGAAAAGCATTTTGAACAAGCGAGATAGGGACATCCGATGGCAGAATTAGAGATAGAGCTTTTCCGCTGCCGCAGCGATAATTTCGGCGTGCTGCTGCATGATTCCGAGAGCGGCAAGACCGCGTCCATCGATGCACCCGAGGAACAGCCGATCCTCGACGCGCTCACCCGGCGCGGCTGGACGCTGACGGATATTTTTACCACGCATCACCATCAGGACCATGTCGAGGCCAATTTGGCGCTGAAGGCGCGCTTCGATGTCGAGATCACCGGTCCCAAGAACGAGGCCGACAAGATTCCGGGCATCGGCTTTGCCTTTGGTGATGGCGGCCAGTTTTCCTTCGCCGGTCATCCGGTCGAGGTGATCGAGACGCCGGGGCACACGGCCGGTCATATCTGCTACTACCTGCCGCAGGACAAGCTGCTGTTTGCCGCCGATACGCTGTTCGCGCTCGGCTGCGGACGGCTGTTCGAGCGCGGCCCGCGCGACATGTGGCAGTCGCTTCTCAAGCTGCGCAAGCTGCCGGATGATACGGTGGTCTATTTCGGGCACGAATATACGCTGAGCAATGCGAAATTCGCGCTGACGGTCGATCCGCAGAGTGCCGCGCTTCGCGACCGGGTGAAGGAGATCGAGGCGACGCTTGCGGCTGGCGGCCATACCGCACCGACAACGATCGGCGTCGAGCGCGCCACCAATCCTTTCCTGCGCGCCGACGATGCCGGCATCCGCAAGCATCTCGGCATGGAGGGTGCCGAGGATTGGGAGGTCTTTGCCGAGATTCGCGCCCGCAAGGACAAGTTCTGATCCGATGCAGCCGATCAGGACCGAGGCAGATATCGATTCTGCCATTGTATCGCTGGCCGACATCGATCCGGCCTTTGCACCAGTCATCGCAAGGGCGGGTGCCATTCCGCTTCGCCATCGCCCGCCTGGCTACGAGGGATTGGCCCATATCGTCGTCTCGCAGATGGTCTCGCGCGCCTCCGCCGATGCGATCTGGGGTCGGCTCGAAGCGCTGACCAGCGTGGTAGCTGCGGAGAACATCCTCGCCCATTCCGTCGAGGAACTGAGGTCGGTTGGCCTTTCCCGCGCCAAGGAAAGCACGCTGCGCGGACTGGCGCAGGCCTGCGCCGATGGGCTGGATCTGGAGACAGCGGCCTACCTGCCGGCAAGCGAAGCGATCGCCACACTCACGGGTGTCAAGGGCATCGGGCCGTGGTCTGCGGAGGTCTTCCTGCTGTTCTGTGCCGGCCACCCGGATATCTTTCCGTCGGGCGATGTGGCGCTGCAAAGTGCTGCTGGCAGCGCCTTCGGCCTGTCTCCGCGCCCGAGCGACAAGGCCCTGCGTGCCATGGCTGTCCGCTGGCAGCCGTGCCGGTCGATTGCCGCGCGGGTACTTTGGGCCTACTATGCCGTCGAGCACAAGCGTGACGCAATCCCGGTTGTGTAAAAGCAGTAACTGCGAAAAACGTATTCTTTTCAGGGCTTCACAATCCTGTTGCAATACGCCTAGTATGAAGAAGCAGGGAATTCGAATCGGTCAGGAGTAGGACTTGACGATTGCAGTATCACCCCAGTCGCTTCCAGCCCTGGTCCTCAATGCGGATTACAGGCCGCTAAGTTATTACCCTTTGTCGCTGTGGTCCTGGCAGGATGCGATCAAGGCTGTGTTCCTCGACCGCGTCCATATCATCGCGGAATATGAGCAGGCGGTCTCCTCGCCGAGCTTCTCCATGAAGCTGCCGAGCGTCGTCTGCCTCAAGTCCTATGTCCAGCCTTCACGGTTTCCGGCTTTCACGCGCTTCAACGTGTTCCTGCGCGACAAGTTCGAATGCCAGTATTGCGGCGACGAGGACGACCTGACCTTCGACCACGTCACGCCGCGCGCCAAGGGCGGCCAGACGACATGGGAAAATGTCGTCACCGCCTGCGCGCCCTGCAACCTGCGCAAGGGCTCGAAGCTGCCCAAGCAGGCCGGCATGTTCCCGCACCAGAAGCCCTACCGGCCGACGGTGCAGGACCTGCACAACAACGGCCGCCACTTCCCGCCGAACTATCTGCATGAAAGCTGGGTGGATTATCTTTACTGGGATACGGAACTGCAGCCTTGATGCTGAGAAATGTCGTGCTCGCCTTGTCTTTATTGATGAATGGCGTGGTCGGTTACGCCTACTATTTTCCGGCGATCGGCACCGGTCCCAAGATGTCTTGCGACGAGGCCAGGAGCGATGCGGAAAACAAGGCGGCCACAGAGGCCTTTGCGCGAGAGAATGGCGGATCGCTCGCCAAGACGCACGAATTTTTGAAGAATAGCGATTACAAACTGCGCAATATTGGTGACGCCGGTGACGGCCTAACTTTCGTTTATGTCGCAACCCACTATTCGTCGACATGCGGATTTCATCTGCCTGGGATCGACGGCAGCATCGTACGAATTCTGACAGATTCCCAAGTGGAGCCTTTGGTCAAAAAGGTCTTTTGAGCAGCGCCTCACCCCTTCCGCGTTGCCCCAAACACCGCAATCCCCGCCAGCACCAGGCTGGTGATCACATTCCACCCGGCAAACGACAACCCCAGAACCCGCAGCGTCGCATCCGTGCAGGACGGCCCGTGCTGGGTGTTGAGGTCGTTGAGCAGGTCGGCGGCGTTGTTGGAGATTGCGTTGACCGAAGTCGCGCATGTCGCCGGGCCTTCCCAGAATTTCCACTCGACGCCCGCGTGATAGACGCCCATGCCGGCACCAACCAGCATCGCAAGTGCCGCCAGCAGCAGCAGCGTGCGGGTGACCGCCGGTGGCGCGTTCATCGCCGAGGAGAGCACCGCCAGCAGGCCGATCGGGATGCCGACATAGTATGGCCAGCGCTGCATGAGACAGAGCGCGCAGGGAATGTAGTGACCGATATGCTCGAAGCCGAGCGCCGAGAGGATGACGACCGCCATGCCCGCCGTGAGCAGGAGCGCGGGCCACAGCATGGCGCGGGAATCAGTGGGCACGGCAAACGAGGTCGAAGTCATGGATCACGTCTCGGTCAATGTTTCAAAAGCTCATAGACAAGATAGAGAGCGATGAGGATCGCCGCTGCCAGTGCTGCCAGCCAATTGAGGCGTTTTTCGATGAAATCGCGGATCGACACGCCGTATTTCGCAAACAGCCATGAAAGCAGCATGAACTTGCCGCCGCGGGCGACCACGGCCGCGACGAAGAACAGCAGAAGGTTCACCTGCAGCACGCCGGACAGGATGGTCACGACCTTCAGCGGTGGCAGATGCGCGGCACCCGATGTGATCAGGAACAGCAGGATCCAATTGATGTCGATGCCTGATTTCATCGCCTCGAATTCATCGAGCTTGCCGTAGAATTCGAGCACCGGGGCGGCGATGGTCGCGAAGGCGAAATAGCCGATCATCCAGCCAGCCACGCCGCCGAGGATCGAGCCCACGGAAGCGATGATGCCGTAGCGCCAGACCTTTTTCGGATTGGCGATCGCCATCGGCAGGAACAGCACTTCCGCCGGCACCAGGAAGATCGAACTCTCGATGAAGGAAATGATGAAAAGCCAGATTTCGGCGGAGGGACGCTCGGCGAGCCGCATGGTCCAGTCGTAAAGGCTTTTCAGCATCGGCACGTCCTGTTGGCGATTTCGGATTTTGTTCATAGGCGCGGGGGAGGCTGCTTGTAAACCGGGGCGATAATGCGGCGCAGCAAATTTCACGCGATTGTCATTGCATGGCACGGCCCGCCTTTCTAAACTTGAGGAAAAACAAGGAGTCCCGTCATGGAAAAGCGTCCGCTCGGAAATGCCGGCCTTGAGATCGCCCCGCTCGTATTGGGCGGAAACGTCTTCGGATGGACGCTGAACGAACGGGAAAGCTTCAAGATTCTCGATGCCTTCGTCGACCGTGGCTTCAACGCGATCGATACTGCGGCCAGCCTGAGGCTGATGGAAGAGGATATGGCCGAGCTCAACGCGGCAAGCGCCTGAAGCGGCCCAAAAAGCGGTTGACCAACCCGGCGTCATTCGTATAGTCCGCCGCTGTTACCTTCCCTTATGCCCCATTGGCGGAATTGGTAGACGCGCTCGACTCAAAATCGAGTTCCGAAAGGAGTGCTGGTTCGACTCCGGCATGGGGCACCAAAGACTTCGTTTGAAGTCAATAACATAGCGTGAAATCAAGAGGTTAGACTTCCATCTGCTACAGCAAACTGCTACAGCGGAGGCATGGAAGACATGACAAAATACCCTTGGCTAGCTATTCGTGGCCGCACCTTCTACCTCCGCGCTCCAGTCCCATTGGACATACAGAAGACGTTCGGCAAGGCGGAAATCTGGAAATCACTTCGTACTCGGGAACGGAAGATTGCTTTGGACCGGCTTCGAACGGAGAGCGCATCGCTTGTCGCATCCTTCCTTAAACATCGGCTTGCCCAGGCACGGCTTACTGAACCGCCCCTTGATGAACTTTCAGAAGCCCATTTGAAGGCCGTTGAGGACGCCTACTTCGTCCACCTCCTTGATGAGGATGATGACACTCGGGAGAGCGGCTTTGAAAGCCGGGACTTCGACAATGATGCTGACTGGCTAGAAGCGCTCGATGAGATAAACCGGGCAGAGTTCGCACGTGGCCAGCTTTCCGACTTTATGATGGACGAAGCGCGGGAAGTCCTGTCATGGGATAACGTTGGCCTCAGACTTGCGGATGGCTCTCCAAGCTGGCCAAAGGTGGTGAGGGCTGTTTACAAGGCGACCATCAGGGCGAACGAGATCAAGAAGCAACGGAACACCGGGGCAGTGATCGACACCCCAAGCGCCCCCGCCGCGCCGCCACAGGCCGCACCGAAGCCGACCCTCCAAGACGCCGTAGACTTCTACGTCAAGGAGCGCATCTCTGGCAGCGATTTTGCGCAGCGCAAGCGCAAGGTTCGCATAGAGGCGATGATGGGTGACATCAAGGCCGCGTTGAAGACCGTCCCTGCCCTGACCGACTGGACCATTGACGACGCCTACAAGCTCCGCGACTTCCTGTTGGATAAGCCAAACAGCCAGGGTGAGAAGCGGAAGCCATCGACCGTGCGGCGCGAGTTAAACGACGTCAAGGGTATCTTCTCGCTTTACCGGGACAAGAAGCTCCGCAGCATGGACAATCCGTTTGACCGGCTCGAACTACCCAAAGACCTTGAAGTCAACATCGACAAGGAAGACCGAGACCCCCTGCCGGAAGCCGTGATGACGGCCACACGGGACATCATCATTAAGAAGGCCAACCCCGACCTGAAGCTGATTTGGCGGCTACTGGAGGGGACAGGCTGCCGCTTGGCGGAGATCACGGGTCTGCGTGTTCAGGACATCCAGACCGATGGAGAGACGCCGCACCTGAAGATTATTAGCCATGAAGGTAGACGCCTGAAGAACGCTTCTTCACGCCGTGACGTACCCTTGGTCGGAGACGCTCTCATGGCCGCTAAGGCAGCGCTGAAGCTGGCTGATGAGGGCCTGTTCGCCTTCCTGCGTTATTCGGGTGACGCTGGCCCGAACTCGGCATCGGCATCACTGATGAAGCGCCTCCGTGAGGTCTCATCGAACCCGTTGCACACGGTCCATTCGTTGCGACACAACATGGCTGATCGTTGCGATCTGACAGGGGTTCATCCAACCGATAAGGCCGCGATCCTAGGGCATCTGAACGCTGGGGCGAGTGAGAAGCATTACGGCTCAACGGCAGTGAAGCTGGTCACCTTGACGCGTGCGATGACGAAGGCATTCGGACCAAGCACCTGTTGGAAGTAGCCCCCTTTTCTAGTATGCAGTGTTTCGGCCAATCTAAGGATGCAGAACGATGAGCTGGTGGGAGATTGGTGAAGGTTCAGGTCATTCGGCCTATAACGATGAATTGCGCTTAGACCTTGTAGATTGCGGCTTCTGCGGAGAGAGCGGTAGATTTGCTTTTGAGAGCCGTATCATCAAGAAAAACCACAAGGGAAAAGCCCTGCGTTACGACACGCTGCGCTGCGAGGAGTGCGGAAATCTCACTTCGGTCTTTTGGGGAACAGGCAGCTCAGGTCTTCAGCGTCATTATCAAGTTCCTTGGCTGAAGGAGACGACGAAGTGGCCAACCCACTGGCCGGATGATGTCGGGCGCTTCTGGCTCCAAGCGCGGCGCAGCATTGAGGGGTCAAACTGGGATGCTGCGGCGTTGATGGCCCGTAGCGCGGTTCAGCTTGTCCTTCGCCATCAGCAGGCCACAGGTAAGTCGCTATTTGAAGAGATCAACGATCTGGGAAAGAAGGGCGTTCTTCCTCCTGTGATGGTGGAGTGGGCGCACGAGGTCAGGGTCTTGGGCAATGACAACGCTCACCCGACGCCCGGCGCAGCTGGCACGGCTCCCAAAGACGCTCAGGCCGTGGTGGAATTTCTTGGGATGCTTCTCAGGGTCACATTCGACCTGCCATTCCAAATCTCGGAGCATCGAGGAAGCAAGACGGCCAAACCTTGACAGGCGCCGGCCCGTGCATGGGCCGATGAGGTCGAATTAACCGAGACGGTCACAGGCGATTTCCCGCGATCCCTATCGACCTACAGCGCCATTCCGAGTTTCAGCAACGTCGCCCCATAAAATTGCCTGAATGCGCTCCTTGGCCGATACGTGACAGGAAGAAACGCCGGTCCTGCGGCAATTACCACCCACCTAAGTATATCCGAAACTTCGCGGCCTCGGAGCCCAACAGCAGGACACTTTCATGAACGCTCAACGCTGGGCTCTGGAGCGGGCTTAGGGAGACCGCACGGCCCTCATCGGGCGAATTCACCCGTATATGCGAGACCGCTAATTGCATATAAAAATCAGTATCTTGGAATTAACCCTCACCTAAGGAAAAAGAACAGGAGGAATAGACGAGGACTTCAGGAGAACCTTCGAGCAGAGTTATCGAAGGAGGACCACTGAAGAGAGGGACTCTATGATGGACTGATGATGATGGAAGCAGCTTTAATATCACCACCACTCACCATCAAAGACCCCCTAACGATACCCTATAAGGCGACCTGATCGCCGCCCTTTATCGTCACCACCAACGAGCCCTCATCGCCGCTACGCGGCTGGGCACTCGACAAACGAGAACGTTGTGGTGACGTTCCTACCGGTCTCATCGGTCTTCAGACTGATCAGGCCGGCCGTGCTCAGTCAGTCGTTAGTCTGGTCTCCTGCCCCATCGGCGGGGGACCGGCCTCGCCATCCGACTGCACCGAGCCACCACCATCATCGCCATCATCTCCAACGATCTACTGAGCAAGCCAAGGCGTGACACCCTTCGGCACGAAAGGAACTCCCATGACCAAGACAACGCTATCCTACTCGACCCGCATGCTGGCAACCGCTGAGTTGAACGGTGCTAGGGTCTCGTTCTTTGAGCCCCCACATTCCGAACCCGACTTTCCTTGGGTTGACCTTCGTGAGCTGACTGCAGCAGTTTGTCCACCGTCGCTGCGGGCCCAGATGGTCCGAAATGCCGCAAAGATATGCAGGGGCGTTCAGCAGCCGGTGCTGACTGTGACAAACGGCTTCGATGAGATTGAGATTGTCTCGCATCTCACAGCACAAGCGGTCTGCGCGACCATCGACGAACTCGAAACTGGCTGCCCAGACCCCCATGGTCTGGCTGAGGAGGCATTCCTTGCTGTGGCCTTTGACACCTACAGCAAGTGCTATCCCATGACAGTGGAAGAAGTAGTTGCCGCAATGGGCAATCTAGGTGGTTCTTTCGGACGACCAGCGCACTAGCCTCGTAACCACCACCACCACTGACCCACTGAGCAACCCTGAGGCGTGACTTCCTCGGGGCGAAAGGAACTCCCATGACCACGACCACCATTGCCAATACCAACACCCTGAAGATCACCATCAAGGCCCTCAAGCCTGACAACCGAGGGCAGCCCTACACGGTCTCCTTCCGGGGAGAGACCATCATAACCAAGTCCCACGTTCCATCGCATGACGCATGCCGCCTGCTGGTCTCCCTCGGTCTATCCGGGCCGCTGGAGGTATGGGCCGATAGCGAAGCCTTCCCCCGCCTCCTGATCATGGACGTCCAGAAGGCCGCACAGTGGACCGTGAAGGAAGGCGTGAATCACGGCCCGAGGTTTGCCCGGTACGTGCCCTTTGACAGGTTTGCCTTTATGGAGCGCCCTGAGCGGGCCGACGCGGAAGCGGCCTGAGGTCAGCGGGATGCAGTACACCCGTAAGGTTCTGAACCGTTCGACCGGCGAGCTTGAAGAGATTGACCTCGGAAACTGGATCACCATCCGCGAGCTTGGGGAGATGCACGGCCTCGGTCGCCGCCATACGACAGAAGTTCTTCGCCATCTCGGCGTCCTTCAAATTGAGACCACGGGACGAGTGACCCGCCACCTTCTCGCGGCATGGTTCGTGGAACGGGGTCTCGGTAAGCGCCACTATCGCAGGGTGGACAAGTTTCCGTTCGACGTGGTCAGTCCCGATGGCCAGGAATGGCTTGCTGATGTCTGGGCCTTGGCCGTGCAAGAACTTGAGCAGGCCAGGCAGGCCGGCCCAGTAGCAGAGGCGAAGGCCGACTTTGAAGGGTTCAAGACGGGACGGCGGGAGATGTTAATACAGCTGCAAGTCTACTGGCTTGCCGACTTCTGGCCCACCCTGACACAAGCCGAGATGGCCACGGTTCTCTCGGTCTCCCAACAGCTCGTCAGCCGGAACCTGTCCCTGAGGGCGGACCAGCGTTCTGGATGGAGGGAGTTCAGGTCGCGTCCTCTGGCGGACAAGCCAAGCCCCGATTGGTCTTCGCAACCGTTGTAGTCGTAATCGTAACAGGCATATACACAAGAGTACAACAAGCCGGAAAATGGCTTTCTCTTGGTGTTGTGGCTGTCACCCTCTTCCCCAATCTACAGATGGCCGTTTTCAGCTGTCACCACCCCGGCTTTTTCGAGCGATCGTGGTCGGGGTGGTACGGTGGCCCGTTCAGAGACGACCACGTATGAAAATGCACCCCCGAATGTTTGGGGCAGAAATTCGTTTGCCCAAATCAGATAAGAGGCTTTCCGTCTTCCCCCCGTGGGGCACCACCCGGCTTCCTCGGTGTCTCTCCCTTATTGTGGTGGCGTCCGCTTCGACCGTGCGACCGGCTCGATGTCAATCACGGGGCTTTTGTCTATGTCGCCCTCCCGGTCTTCTTTGGCCTTCGGCTTAAGCTCGTCGTAGAGATAGGAGCCAAACATCGACCCCGCGCCAAGCACAACCCACAGCGGCACGGCTATCGCGGTCCCGAGCGCGGCAATCCCCGCAGCCTGAGAGCCGAACAACCCGAGGCCAACCGCAGCCGCGCCAAGCCCCGCCCGTTGTGCCTTGGTCCTGTTGTCCCATCCCAAGGTCTTCAGCTCACGTGCCACCGTCTTCACAGCAGCGAGGACAACTCCGCTTTCCCTAGTCGCGGATAGCGCGGCCCTAGCCTTCTCAGTCGCGGAAAGACCGGACTCCCTAATCTCCAGCAACTTCTCCAGCAACCCGCGCAACGCGGATGCCTCATCGTTGCTGACCCGCTTGGCGATGGCAATGGCCATGCTCTTCTGCCTGCTATCCTCGGTCGTCATTGGTGCCCCATATCTCTGCCTTGAGTAGCATGAAGGTTCCCGAGCCGGAAGGCTCAGTCGAAGGCAGTGTCAATTGCCCTTGCGTCATTGAAGATCGACCGACCAAACCTGTACACCGCCACGCTCTAGCTTCGGCAGCCGCGCAGTTCCGGGGTGCTTAGGCGACATGAAGAACACGTAGCGATGCTGCTCAGGGCGGGTAGCGAGCTTCTCCAAATCCTTCGCAAGTTTCCTGTTGTTCTCGGGTCTCACCGCAGCGAACGTCTCTGCACCCACGAGGCCCTCTACCTCGCTCATCACGTCGAGTGGTTGGGAAGCGTGAGCGCCGGGAGCAAGATGAAAGGCTCCTGCCTCAGGGTGCAGTTCCAATAGCTTCCGGGTGGCAAGCACCGCAACGACATAAGTCCAAGTCTGATTGACCTGTTCGATGACGTTCAGTGCGTGGTGCGTGACTGGATGAAAGCCGATGGGGTGAAACTTCATGTTCCAAACCATATCCAACGGCTTGCCACGGAACGCCGAAACCCACTCGGCAGTTCTCTTTGCAGAGGCCTCAAGCCTGAGCATCAGCGCGTCTGCCTGCTCCAATGTCCGCAGCGTCAGCAGCTTACCACTTGTGGCGTCTTCGTCTTCCATGCCTCGCTCCTGCTTTGATGCCGCACCCTATCGCGTGACTCGGAAAAACCCCAAGAGACCTTCATGTTTTTTTCTCTCGAATGGGTATACGGTAACGAGACGCTTGCGTGAGACACATTTCCTGTCTCATTAGGGTTGACACTTGATTTACGAGACAGTAAGGCGAGAGGATCTAGACCCAAATGAGACACAGGAGAGCCGCATGGGCAATCAGATTTTCGGCTACGCAAGGGTATCAACCACTGATCAGGACACAGCCATTCAAGATGCTGCTCTCGTGGCCGCAGGCTGCACCCGCGTGGTTTCCGAGAAGAAGTCAGGCACAACCACCAAGGGACGCTCGGAGCTCCAGACACTGATGGATTTCGTCCGTCATGGTGACACTGTGATGGTCACTCGCATCGACCGTCTCGCCCGTTCTACCGCCGATCTTCTCGCAATAGTCAAGACGCTGGAGGACAAGGGCGTGGCCCTGAAGGCTACTGAGCAGCCCATCGATACCTCAACTCCAGCAGGCCGCGCCTTTCTTCAGATGCTAGGAGTGTTCGCTGAGTTCGAAACAGCCATCCGAAAAGAACGCCAGTTGGAGGGAATTGCTAAAGCCAAGAAGGCGGGGGTCTATAAGGGGCGCAAGGTAACAATCAGCGCGGAGCAAGTGAAGGCTTTGGCGGCTGTCGGCAAAGGGGCGTCGGCAATTGCGAAGGAACTTGGCATTGGGCGTGCGAGTGTTTATCGCCACATTGACGGTCGCAGCTCCTCATAATTGCAGTATCGTCTTGCGCCTTGTGTCAAGCCACCAGATTATGTGTTTTCAGACTTATGGAAATGTATTTGGTTTCATTGGATCACACGATGGCCAACTTCGCCGGTGTATACGCGAAATCTACGGCTGCATTTTGGGCCTATAAGCATCAAACTCTTTCGGTAGCTTTTCCATTATCTGTTCCGGCGACAGGGCAAATAAATCCCACGTCACATCCAGTTGTTTTCTGACCTGCGCAAGCCGCCTCGATGATCCACCTCTCTTGCCGCCAGCCCCACGACGAAGCTTTCCGGTGGCGCCCTCATAATAGAGCATGCACGCAACCCGTTGAAAGGAGAGATGGAACATGTCCTGTTGACTTGTCAGCTGCTCGCGCAATTCGCCGGGAACTGACGGTTCTCCCAAGAGCAGGTGCCGCGCATCATCACCAAATGAATGAAACAGCAGCACCGGCATGCGGATAAGATGCCGCTGCCCTTTCTGAAAATCGCCAGCCTCGCTCGGATACCACCTCCAGACCTCGCCCAGTTTTCGTTTTCCAGTCTTTTGGCGTGGATAGACCACATCGCGGCAGACAAACGCGAGCCACGCCCATAGATTCGTGCCGTTCAGCAATCCAGCTATGTTGGCTGTTCCGGAGGCTTTCAGGATCGCGTTCGCCATCTCCTCCGCACTTACCCAGGCTTTAACTTCGAACGGCAGAGTGCCTGGAATTCTTTTGGCAACAGATACCCCCACCGGATCAATTGCTTCTTCCTCGAGCGTACGTTCGAACGCCTGTTTAAATGCCTTCATGCCGGCATCCGTAAATTCGTACAGTCCACTGAACTTCATGCGTCACCTCCCACTTTGACAAGAACATCAACAAGCCGGTCGGAAAGCATGTGCCTGCTGCAAAAACTATCAATCAGTCCATCGATCCATTCGCGTCGCTCGCGCGCTGTAGCCTGCTGCGGCTTTTGATTACCCGGCATGAGATTATCCGCCCACGTTAGCCAGTCTTTCATCCATTCCGTTTCCTCCGGGTTTTCGTGTTCCAGAATGTCATCAAAAAGCTGGTAAATGACTGCCGGCATGATTGTATTGACGAACGTTGGATCATTCTTCGCCCAGACTTTCGGATTGGGAATTCGGTTGTCGATTTGAATGACAGGATGCGCATTCTCTTCAATGCAAAGCTTCCACGCCCGGGGCGCAATCTTCGCAGGCAGAAAGTTCAGGAGGCCACGAACGCCTCCTTCCTTTACAGGGTTTTCGGAGTTCAGACGCCATTGCTGGGTACTGCCAAACAGAATACCGATCCGCTCTCCATTAGCGTTAGCAACTCGCAGCTGGCATCCGGGATCAAGATAACCCTGGTTCTTCAGATCAACCGCTGCCTTTGGATTTTCGAGCGTGCCGAAGTCAACCAGCTCCATCTGCTTGTTTTCGATAAGCTTGATCATCAAGCGGGCATCCACGGGAAACCCTTTGAACGCTTTTTGTTCGCGGATCGCGAGAGTGAGAACTTTCGTTTCACCAATCTCGCGCATGGCAACATTCACGCTGCTACGGGGCAATTGCCGGCGCCCTGTGAGTCTAATCGTTCTGTGCATGCTTCCAGACCTTTATGTGTGTATCTAGCTCCCGTTTTGCATCGAAGCCCGTGATGGCCACCCGAAATGACTGTCCGCAGTTACGGGCTGTGATTTTGTTTTTTACGAACTCGTGTTCACAATCCGAAGTATCTGTATCCAGATCGATGGGCGCAAAGTCATAAACACTCCATGCCGGTTTGCGCGAACCATCCGCATAGGCCATTGTCACCGATACGTTGATCGGCCATTCCGCGTAATCGGGATTGGCAGTGATGCGAAATCCATCGGCCAGTGTTTCCACAACCAGAGGCGAAATGCGGGGTGGAGGCGGAGGAGGCGGAGGAGGCGGGTTGATTTCAGGTTTTCCACCGCCCGGCTTCTTCGTAGACGATGTTTCATCCGGCAGCGAAAAGAAGCTATCGAAAACGTCGATGTCAGGCTCGGTAACCTCAGGGGTGAGCAACGTGCGCAGTTCGGCGGGCAGGCTCTTGATGAACCGTTTCACCTGAACAGGCTTGAAATACCCCTTCTTCTCCAGCTTTGCGATGACCTCCTTCGACTCAAGCAGATCAAGGTGCGCTTTGCCCTCGCAGAGATTGAGAAAGGTTGCGAGATTCTCCTCGTCAATCAGAAAGACAGCATCAAGTTCGCCTGGCGCCGACGACTTTACATCCGGTAGGCTCATGCCTTCCCGGAACAGTCGGTCGATCGGCAGCAAATTATCTGGCGTTTTTGCGACAACTGCGTTCAGCGATACCGGGAAAGATGCACTTCCCTGTCTCAACGGGAAGTTCAATGCAACTGAAACCGCAACGCCTTTCTCACATGCCTCCTGCATTTTGCGAACTTCATCGCTGTCACGCAGCGCAGACAGACCCTTCGATACATCGACATCAAGCGAGAAAGCGGTCTTGCCCGCCGCCCGGATCAAGTCGAGATAACGGGCAGCATCCTGCCGGATGGCGGGGGCATGAATGTTGTCCGCATAGTCTGATGAAACGTCATCTATCGACTGTGCATCGATCGTTACGTCATCGACTTTGACAATGAGCGATCCATTGAGAATGGCAGGTGCAAAATGCTCGATCGCTGCAGCAATCACCTTGTCTGCCGTGAGATCACCATGAGGATATGGAATGACAAGAGCGAGCCCGCTTCTGTAGGGATCAGACCCATATCCGTGCAAGCCAAAAGCCGTCGCCAGCCCATCATCAAAGCCAGCCTCCGAGTGAAGACGAAAGCTGTCTTCCTTCTCCTCTGCAGCAAGATAGGCGTGCGTCGTCAGCACCGGACCATTCTTCTCGACACGCATGGTTTTAAGAAGGGTCATGCCGCAGGATGCACGCAGCTTGTCAGCGTTGCGCCGCGTTAGGGCAATGACCGTCTGCATCCGTGATGCGATTAGGAAGGTGACGCGCCCAATGCCTCGGCCGCCGCGTTTGGCGCCTTCCTTGTTGGAGACTCCAAAGTTCAGCCAGTAGTTCCAGAAATCACCAAGGCGGTCATTGAGATCGCCTGCAAGGCCCTTCGTGTTGAAGTCTTCGATGGTAACCCAGTCGATGCTGTTCTGATCCCACTGCTCAACCTCGGGGAAACCGGCCTGAGCGCGATACGCAACGGTCTGCTCCAGATATTCCCGGCGCAGCGTGAGATCGCCTTTGTGAAACCGGAAGCTGATGATGGCTGGCGCATTCATGTCGAGACGTGCATCAAGAGTATTCTGGATACCTTCGCGCACGAACGTTTCGGTGTACGGATAATCCGCTCGGTCGAACATCTCGCTGTCGGTGTTCTGCGAACTCGGTGTTGGCCCAACCCTTGGCCAGATCCATTTCCACATGCTGCTACTCCGGGTCAGTCTAAATCAGTTTGAACTCATTATCTTTTCCACCCGTATCGCCGGTGAAGCGTGCCTTCGCTGCATCCAGTTCTTTTTGCATGGCCCGGAAAATTTTTTTGACGTCATCGTCGTCATAGGCATACGCACCGCGATTGGCGAGGTTACCAATCAAACGCACATCCTTGATGGCACGGTTCACACGCGCCTCTGCCAGCTCTACAAATTTGTCCCGTTTGTCCCTCATATTTCTCATACCTTTCGTGAATGTATCAAGAATATGCGAATACTCACGCAGTTGTCAACATTTCACGTACATTTAAGAAATGTGAGCGCAATGTACGTGGAATGTAGGCGCGTTCTATGAACGCTAGGCCACTCTCGCATGTTACCCGAATGGGAAATCACGAGAAATAGGCGTTGGAGATGCAAGCGCCTGTAATAGCTGTGGATTCTTTTGAAGAAAAGTTGTTGTTCTCTAAATGTTCTCATGTCAATATGTCATAAATATTCCCAGCGAATCTCACCACGGCGGAGCCAGCATGAACATATTTTCCGAACTTCGGCAGCAGGCAGGTCTCAGTGTCAAGGAAACGGCCGCTCGGATGGGGTTCGATGAGCGTACCGTTTACCGCTGGGAAAATGGCACGACTAAGCCGCGCAAGCCTGTGATGGAGTTGCTGAAGTCAATGGCCGGCGGCCGGGTAGCAGCAAACCAGTCCCGCAGCTTTACCTTTGTTGATCTCTTCGCCGGCATCGGCGGCCTCCGAAAGGGCTTCGAACCGATCGGCGGAAAGTGTGTCTTCACATCCGAGTGGGATCGCTTCAGTCAGGAAACCTATCGCGCCAATCATGTCTGTGATCACGAACTTGTCGGCGACATAACGAAGATCCAGGAGGGCGAAATCCCTGAGCACGATGTACTTCTCGCGGGCTTCCCGTGTCAGCCATTCTCGCTGGCCGGCGTTTCCAAAAAGAACTCTCTCAATCGCCCCCATGGTTTTCAGTGCGACATGCAAGGTACGCTGTTTTTCGACGTCGCCCGTATCATCAAGTATCATCGCCCGAAGGCGTTCCTTCTCGAGAACGTGAAAAACCTGAAGAGCCACGACAAGGGCCGTACCTTTGATGTTATCAAGCGCACCCTTACGGAAGATCTCGGCTATCAGGTGCAGACACGCATTATTGATGCCCGCTCATGGGTTCCTCAGCATCGCGAGCGCATTTTCATCGTAGGTTTCCGTGAAGACTGTGATTTTGACTTCAGTGCGCTAGAGCTTCCCTCTTCAGATCAAAATCCAATGCTCGCATCCATCCTCCATTCCGAAGATGGAAGCGAAAAATCTGATGAACGTTTTATCACAGGTGGCTTGGGCCAAGTCGCTGCGCGTTATACGTTGTCGGACCACCTTTGGGAGTATCTGCAGGCTTACGCGCGGAAGCACCGGCTGAAAGGCAATGGATTTGGGTTTGGTATCGTGGGGCCGAACGATGTGGCACGCACCCTGTCTGCTCGCTACCACAAGGATGGTTCTGAGATTCTTGTGAGTCAGCGCGGCAAAAACCCAAGACGATTGACCCCCCGAGAGTGTGCCCGGCTTATGGGCTTTGAAAAATCAGGCGAGCAGCTATTTCGAATCCCTGTCTCGGACACACAGGCATACCGGCAGTTCGGCAACGCAGTTGTTGTACCCGTTGTGGAGGCAGTAGCTCGTCACATGGCGCCCTTTATCGACGAGGTGAAGTCAATGGCAGCAGGTGATAGGGAGACTAAGGCGGTTGCCTGACATCGTAGATCAGCCTACGCGCAGCCGGATGATGTCTGGCATCCGAGCAAAGAATACAAAGCCCGAGCTTGCAGTCCGGCAGCGCCTTCATGCGCTTGGTTTTCGTTATCGCATTCACGTAGTGGAAGTTCCAGGCAAGCCCGACCTAGTCCTTCCAAAATATCGTGCAGCCATCTTTGTTCACGGATGCTTCTGGCATGGGCATAACTGCTCTTTATTCCGCCTACCTGATACGCGTCGTGACTTCTGGCAGGCCAAGATCGATCGCAACAAGCAGCGAGATGAACAGGTCAGCGGACAACTACAGGACGCTGGTTGGCGTCAACTCAGCATCTGGGAGTGCGCTTTTCGCGGCTCCGACCAAATTGGTCTCGATGCAGTGATCGAACGCACGCAGCGATGGCTGCGATCGGACATAACCGTACAGGAAATCCGCTCGGCGGAAACGGTGGGGGCGAAGTGAGACAGGGTTCACTGTCAGATTACTTTATTGGCGTAGGAGTCAAATCGCTACGGGGAACCGAGGTAGACACTCGTGTATCGAACGGTCATGAATTGCAGGGCGTGGATAGTTTTCGTGTGTTTCTCGGAACGCCATCTGAAAGTGTAAAAATACCAGTTAGTTACATCTGGCTGAGTGACGATACGCCGCCCGAACGAATGGATCTGACGGCGACTTGGTATGACTGCCGGGCAAACGACAAAAAGCGCACAGCCGAATACCGCCTCTACTATCCGGCGAAGGTCAATAACCTCGTGTATCGTGCCAAAACTGGAGATACATTGTTTCTCTGCCAGTCAAAAGAGGGCCCGCTTTTGGCGCTGTTTTGCGCTCGCGGGAGTTCCATCGAGCAGCAGCTTCTCTGGCTTTTTGGTCTTCAACTAGTAGAAGGTTTTGACATTCGGCAGAATGACCTGCGCGATTCCCGCAGCAGGGTACTCGGTCTTGCGGCACGATACATCCTTGATTTGATCGGCATTGAAGTCATTTCAACTGAAGACACCTGGCTTGATTTGCTCGTAAGGAGATTTGGTGACAGGTTTCCTAGCACCCGCGAGTTTTCGGCCCTTGCCCGCCAGATCGCGAGGGATGTCGATTCGATTGCCGATCCGGATTTGGCGCTTTTAGAATGGATGGATCTGGAAGAGCGTTTATTCATGACGTTTGAACGGCACATCGTTAGTAAGGTGTTGGAGAAAGGCTTCATGTCGGAAGGAAAGGCCGATGTCGAAGGATTTGTAAAGTTTTCCCTTAGCGTGCAGAACCGAAGGAAAACGCGCGCCGGATGGGCCTTTGGCAACCACATTGAGGAGGTTTTGCGCGTGCACGACCTACATTACAAACGTGAAGCGACAACTGAGAAGAGGAACGGCCCTGATTTTCTGTTCCCAGACGAAACCGCCTATCGTGACCCGTTATATCCCACAGTGCGCCTGACTATGCTAGGAGCTAAGACTAGCTGTAAGGACCGCTGGCGGCAGGTATTGGCAGAAGCCGACCGCATCGAAATCAAACATTTATTGACTTTGGAACCAGGGATTTCTGAGACGCAGACAAAAGAGATGCAACGGGCGAGGCTGCAGCTCGTACTGCCTACCGCTCTGCATGAAACGTATCAACCAGAACAACAAAAGCAACTCATGAATCTGCAGACCTTTATCGAAGTCGTTCGTTCCCGCCAAACCTCGTGACGATGATCGCAGATCACTCAACCTCATGGCGGCGGCTCGCCCTCGAAATCCCCAGACTTGTCCGCTTATACACCGCTCCGGTAATGGATTGGCTACAACTTCTGAGTAGCTGTGTGAGCACATTCTACGATCGACAACTCAACAATTCTAAGTACAGGAGCCAAGATTGAACCTGCTTGATGAAACCGGTGCAGTGTTAGATGCACTCTTTTCAATTGAAACGGGCGTTGGGGACGGATTCCGTGTGAATTGGGAGTCGCGCGGCGGCTCCGATCATGGGCCAAGGTCGAGTCGCAACAAGGATTATGCACCGGCACTTGAGCTGCTGTTCGAGCGGCTGGCTCGCAACAGCATGAGAATTGAACAGATTTACATTGCTAGCGCGAAAGAGAGCGTGCGCCCGCTCGATGATAGGAAAATCAGCCCCAAGGGCTTCAGTTATCCCATTTCTCCGTCACCCACAGCCGTTAGATCTCTAAGATTGGCCATAGGCAGGGAGCTCGTACAATTCGGCCAGAGTGCAGGCGCGAGTGGTGGAAATGCGACCAAGCGTATTAGCTTGGACATCTCGTGGCCTAGCCATCCAGCTGCCCTTCAATCCGAGTTGGAAGACGCCCTGCTTGCCGTTGAGGGCGCGGGAATATCAGATGTTCAGCGCAGGCTTCGATATCAACCGCTTGGAGATTTTCTCAACGCGCAAACTGCGAACGCAATCACACTTTCGATTTCCGACATTGAGGGAATGGTTGGACGATTGCCTGCTACGGCAGCAAGCCATCAGTTCTGGGCGAACGCGAGAGAGCATCATACCAGTCGCCGATCCCAATGGCTCGATCATGGATTTCTCGCGTTTTTCGAACCAAAAAACCAGTCCGTACGCTTTTCTCGTCAACTTGAAGAGGAGCCGACTGACGATTCCCAAGAGTTGGAACACCGTGTCAAACGAGCGGTCTCCAATCTCAAAAAGCGGGGTCGTCATGCCTCCCCTCCTAAGGGAAATCGCAAACCCGCGAAATCCCAAAAGACAAGTACAGCATTCGTACGCGACCCCAATGTAGTAGCTTGGGTTTTGGTCAACGCCAAAGGCATTTGTGAGCGGTGTGAGGAAGCGGCGCCATTCAACAGAGACGACGGCGAGCCCTTCCTCGAAGTTCACCACATTCGTCCGTTGTCCGAGGGCGGTCCCGATACCACCGACAACGCACTCGCATGCTGTCCCAACTGTCACCGTCGTCTGCACAGTGGCCAAGATCGGGCGACGCTGAAGAGCGATCTAATCAAACGCCTTGCACGTATTGTCGAGCACCCGCACCAACCACTTACATAGCGATACTAACAACTGCATGCGCTCCCCCTATCGCGCCTCGCATAGATACCGTCCACCAAAGCCACTTATGGATTTCTGTGTCGGAGATTGGTTCAGCTACCGAGGCAACACGTCCATCAGCCAGACCCTCTCGAAGGCCGTCAATGCCGATGCCTCAGAATTCACTGCCAGCATCAGACGGTCGCGCAGCATCTGTCTTGTGTCATTGCTCCTGTAGAATCGTTCGCCGATTTGTACCGGCACTCCTTCTTCATCAAGTTCCTTCAAAACCTCTGGCCGGAACCAGCTGCTGAGTGAGCCGACAAACAGGCTATAATCCGCAGCGAGGCCGTGCTGCCGCACGAACATTTCTAGTGCGATAAAATACTGGGGCAAACCGTATTCACATGCACGCAAGAACTTGAAGATCTCATCATGACCACGGGGCTCCCCGGCATAGGTTCGATCTCGCTCAAGGAGGAAGTCACGAAATGTGCGCGCCCGACGCAATTGATCGATATAAAATGTCAGCTGCGAGATACTGACAGCGCCAAATGCTCGCGGTTTCTGAACCCGGCCAATGACCTCAAGAGCGGCTCTGATCTGATTGTATGTAGGCACACCTTGCCATTCTAACTCAGCGCCTTCCGTAATGGCGGCCCCCGTGAAATTTCGTAGCTGAATAGCGCTATTCATGCCTATCGCAGACAATTGTCGGAGTTGATATTCTTCGAGGCCCAATTGCTGTTTAAGGTATTGGACCCGATCCTCCGGCGAAGAGGTTATGTCTCGATCTTCAACGTGAACAATGTATTCGTCTGGCAGGTCGCTCTCATCGCCGAAAATAGTTGGTGAGACTTCAAGTGTCTCTGCGTCTGGCACTTCGTTGAAGACGAAAACTTGACCGACGTGATGTTGCCCTAACCTACCTGCGCGGCCGCGGATATTGGAGAATGTGAAAAAATCATAGTCCGCTCGATTGATCTTTTTGTCAAAGATCATGACTGTTTTGGCCGCCGTGTTGACGCCCTCAATCAAAGTCGAAGTGCAGAACAAAACTGGCAACGAACCTTCGTTAAACATCCGCACCATACGCGCTGCTACAGCCCTGGGCGTTCGTCCGTGATGTACACCAAATCCGAACCTCACCGACCTGCTGAGCACCCCACCGGGACCGACATTTACTGCCAGCCATTCCGAGAAGTCAGCACTTGAGTCGGAGACCGCCATTTGATCTGCGACCTCTCCAGCCAGCTCATTCGCGCGGTTGGGAGAGGAGACAAACACCAGCGCTGGCCAATTCCTGTCCTCTCCGATTTCCTCGATCAGTCGCTCTCGCTTATTGGGAATGTTCTGAAGGTCAATCGTATCGACAGCCACGGTGGAGAAGCGGGTCTTCAGAAATTCAAATCGCCACCTGACATCGGACGAAACCACTACGTTATCGATGTTGGGCCCGAGAAAGAAAAACTGCTTTGAGCGCCTCAAGAGCCTGTAAACAGCGGCGTTGAGAGCAATACTTCTCTCGTCTTTGCGCGATGGGTCTAACTTGTAGAATTCATCGACGACGGTAAGGTCGAGATGGCCAAGATCATCTCTGTAGATAAGCCGCTCTTGAGTTCCTAAGAAGATTGCTGGCCCGTCCGCAACGGCCTCTGATGGATGCATGATAATTTGGAAACGTTTGCTAAAGCGGGCCATCAGCCGCCGTCGAAATTCATCGAGCAACGCGATCGTTGGCAGTACTATCGCCACCCGGTCATATTTACCCGTTGCCAGCAACGCGTCGATCAGAAGGCTTTTTCCAAAGCTGGTTGGAGCGCTGAGTATTAGGTTTTTTCCGCTCAATAGAGTGTTGAGAGCGATCACCTGCTCTCGATGGAATGTGATTCCTCCAAGTTCTTCGGCTGTAACCGCTTCAGCCACAAAGGCATCTGTTTCGTCAGCCTCGTCCCGATTGATGTAGTTCCACAGGCCGCTAGCACGGGCAAGGGCAAATACTATTTCTCTAAACGATCCAAGTGTCTCTGGGTTATTTTCCAGCAGTTCGATAAGTCGGGGAACTGCTTCTAGGATGTCGGGATCATCGGCCTGCGTCAGCTGAAGCATCTTAGACGCGCCTTGCACCACCCTAAAGACTGCGCCCCGCAGCTCGGAGCCCTGTAGGTGTGCAATTTCCTTCCAGTTTGTAAGCGTCATGGGCATAGCCCTTTCAATCGCTTATCGAATGCGCTTGAGAGATCGATCTTGGATTTGATGGGAACATAAATGAGAACGACCTTGATCTTGCTGGTGAGCCCAGACGCAGCGATCTTATCCTGCAATAGCCGTAGTTCCTCTGCGACAGCAGCATAGTAATCCGCAGATGATGTCTTGTTGGTTGCGACCGCAGCGCTATCTGCAGCAATGAATATTGGGAATACCGCTTTTTGGAATAGGGCATCCAAGGATATTTCCTCTGACAGTAATTCTCGAATTTTCTCAAAATGCGGAATGTCATTAGAAACCTGGGGTCCCAAGAGCAACTTCTCATTCTTCAAGAAGCCTTGATCGATGTGAGCTGTGACTGATGCAATGGCTTTTCCTATCGCGTCCCCCCTCTTCTCGAAAAACTTCGACTCTCCAAGCCATAGCTCAATGTTCTCACCCGGCAAATAGCGCACATGCACCATGTCGAATGACTTAACGACCTCGTTAGAAGAGGTTAAATAAAATACGCGAGGAGCGAATGGGATAGTTCCAAAATACTGGCGGCATATCGCATGGATGGATATTTCACCTATCTCGCCGCGCGTTTTATACTTTGCACTCTGATAAATTCGGCTGGCAGCTTGTTTTAGACGAACGTAGGTGTTGCCATGAGTGAGAGTCTTGATTTCGTCCGACTTAAGAGCGTAGTCAATAAGCCATTCTATCATGTGATCTGCATAGGCGTTGCAGCGCCAAGCTTCGAGTTCGAAACCGACGCAATAGGCTTTACTGGCCTCGACATCAGTGATGAGCGGTACCGGCGTGAAAAGTGGTTTGGGTAAATTATCGTATGGAGAAATCATGACGCCCCGAAGCTGAGGTAGTATGCATCAGCAGCGTGTGGTTTATCAATGCCTGCCTTTATGATTGTTGCAGCCTGTTTGCCGTATTCCTACCTACCTGTTCGCTTCATTTTCGGAGAAGCTTAATGCTTGACGAAATTCTTAGTGTTTTTTTCTCGAATATATCGCGTGTTGAGAAGTTGGTTGCGCTCTACGGTCCGCCCAAACAGGGGAGACGGAAGGTGAACGACACGGATGTTCTGCGCGCAGCATTGGTGCTTCTTCACGCCACTCTCGAAGATTTGCTTAGATCGGTCCTCACTTGGCGCGTGCCCTCCGGAACCGAAGACGTGCTTGACGCCTATCCGTTCGCCAACGCTCAGCACAAGCGGCCAGACAAGATCACCCTTGGGGGGCTCAGTGCCTATCGGGGGATGACCGTTGATGCGCTCATTGAGAAGTCTGTGGTCGAATTTCTAGACAGGTGGTCAAGTTTCAATGATCTGGGAGAAGTGAAGAAGGCCCTTAAAGCTGCAGGAATCGCGGCGGCTGCAGTAGATGCGCACGATTTCGGGGAACTCGCAGCCATGATCGCAAGGAGGCATAACATCGTGCACAAGGCTGACAGGAATGAACAGCGAGGGGGGAGAGGCAATCATCCTACAAAATCGATAGGGTTAGCCACGATAGATAATTATCTACAATCCGTAAGGGATCTAGGTGCATTTGTTGAGTTGCATCTGCGTTGATTAGTATTGAAACTGCTACAGCAAACTGCTACAGCGAGATCAGCATACGGTGTTCTAAGTCATTGAAATTGCACGTTGTTGTCTAGTGTGGCGACCCCGGCATGGGGCACCACTGTACGACTATAACGTATTGATTTTAATTGGTTATCCGGCTCACTACATCCGCGCTATCCCCCTAAATATCCTCCTTTAGAGTGGCCCTTCGTTTCGGAGATCGGCCTATCGCCGAGTCATCAGCCAGACGGGCAAGGTGTCAGCGAACGAGCCTTGGGGCGCAAGAAAGCTCGCCATGCAGTGTCGTCGGTGCCCTTCGACCAAAAGGTAAGCCGCTGGAACGTGAAAGCTTGTGGACTAGGTCGTGAACTCATAAAAACGCAGCCATAGTCGGATGGAGGCGACGGGGGTCCACTCCAGGGGAATCGCTTGAAGATCATTGAGTGGCTTGAATTATGACGAGCCTGAGATAGCCTTCGTCCCATGCGGCGGCTTTTCTGGCGGCTTTGAGGCTGTTTTTGCCTTTGGCTTTGCATGAGGTTCATGGCCATGTGCTTGATTGTGGCCATGTTTTTCGGTCCATTTTGGGTCCTGAGCCGCATGAGATCATCATGAAAGACGACGTCGAGCACCCAATGCAGCCGGTTTTCGATGCCCCAAAGCGCCCTGACGGCACGTGCGAACAAGGCCGGATCGTTGCGCTGATCGAAGCGAAGGAAGTCGAGAAGCCGATGGTACGCGGACCTTACAGAAAGCGCCCGCTCACGATTAAGATGGAAGGGCGGGAAACCCGCCCCTCGTTCCAGTTCTCGTTCGCCTCTAGTTCTTCCCCGGCTTGTCAGTCGTGGTTGTCGTGTCGCAATTATTGCAGTCGGTGTTTCCCTTGTTTATCTGACCATCTGGTCCCGTCGTTGTGGTAGTGGTTGTCGTCTGGCCGTTGTTGTCGGGGTTGGCGTTATCGTTTGTCTTCCCGCCATTTCCCTGTCCGGTCGTCGTCGTTGTCGTAGAGCCATTAGGCCCCGCAAACGCTGGAGCGGACGCTGAGAGCGCGAGTGCCAATGCCATCGAGAACGTAAGAATCGTTTTCATGTCTGATACTCCCTAGAGGCCATTGCACCGCATCTTTGGAGGGGCACGGCCTTGTATGCCACACCAACATAATATTAGACATAACTAAAATTAAAAAGCAATGTATGTCAGGGTATACTCTCGGCGAAACACAGATTCTATAATCTTCGACAATACGTTCTTGAGCACCATGAATTTCCAGTCCCGCCGATTGCATTGGATAACAGTAACGGCCATCTTTTACAGTTTTCCATTCCTTCTGGCGCGATGATGCCGACGCTTGAGGTCGGCGACTACATGGTCGCCACCAAGTTTCCGTATGGCTTCAAGAATTTCTCGCTGCCCTATGGGAGGTTGCTGCCGGAATTCAGCATTGTCACCGCATCGCCCAAGCGCGCGGATGTCGTGATATTCCGGCTGCCGAGCGATCCCTCGGTCGACTTTGTCAAGCGGGTCGTCGGCATGCCGGGCGAAACGGTTCAGGTGACAAATGGCATCACCTATATCAACGGCACCGCTCTCAGGCGCGAGCCTGCCGGCACATACGACAATGCGGATCCAGAATTCGCGACTTATAAGGATGTGCCACTCTTCCGGGAATTCACGCCCGAGGGATCGAGTTATACCGTGCTGGAACTGGGTGAACATTCGGACGGCGATAATACTGAGCTATTCACCGTCCCGGCCGGGCATTACTTCGTGATGGGCGACAATCGCGATAACTCGAGCGACAGCCGCTACAGAGTGGGGTATGTGCCGGAAGCATACATCTATGCGAAGGCTACCTTTGTCTGTCGCAGACCGTGTTGTTCCCGGGCATTTGAGTTCAATGTCTTCTACTCCCGGGCGGCGGCCCATTTCGTGAGCGCCTGCTGCACGATGGCGAAGAAGAGCGCGGTAGTTATGCCGTACATCATCAAGCCATTGGCAGCCTGGAGCGGGGCGAGCAGGCGGACGCGCCCTTCGATCAGCACATCTCCATAACCGAGCGATGTGAACGTGACGCCTGAGAAATACACGGCAGTTTCGAAATCCTGGAAAGCACCGAGAAGTCCATAAAGCCATGCCCAGAATGCAACCTGCACCACGTTTCCGATCATCAGCACGGACATCAGTGTCGTGAACTGCAGAAACACCGATAGCCACCGTCTCCGGGACGGCGGCTGTTTGCGGGCATGCACGAAGTAGCGAATGGCAAGCACGGAGGCCAGTGCCTGGAATGCGAGGCACGCGGCCATCGCCGCCAGCCCCACGGCAAGAACGACGATCATGGCTGCGCACCTTCAGCCGGGGGATGGTTAGCGACCGGGTTCGGGTTCAACCATTCAACGAGCAGAACATAGGCGACGGCCAGCAGCACGGGGCCGATGAAAAGGCCGAGCAGGCCATCCGAGATCATCCCGCCGATGACGCCGATCAGTATGACCGGCATCGGCACTTCCAGTCCACGACCGAGCATGATCGGCTTGAGGATGTTGTCGCTGAGCCCGGCAATGACGCTCCATACTGCGAAGATGATCGCGGGCGTGGTCGCCTCGGTTGCAAACACATAGGCGATGACGGGAATGGTGATGAGGAGTGCCGGTATCTGCACGACCGCCACTAGGAACGTGATGAGCGTCAAGGCACCGGCCGCCGGGACGCCCATCACAAACAAGCCGATCCCGATCAGCAATGTCTGGATCACAGCGACGCCGACAACGCCCGTCGCCACGCCGCGAACCGTCGCAGCCGTCAATGTGGCGAGGTGCGCTCCACGCGCTGCATCACTGGTCACCACGCCCATCAGCTGTCGTGCAAATGCGCTGGCGCCCTCTGCATAGGCAACGATGACGGCGGCAATGCCGATCGAGAGCACCAGTGACAGACCGCCGGTTGCCAGCCCGGCGGCAAACGATGCCAGCCAGCCGGCAGGCTTTCCGAGCATGGGGCCATATTTGGCGAGCGCCGCGGGCATGTTGGTCGAGATGAGCGACCATCCATCGGCCAGTTTCTCACCGACCACCGGCAACCCGGCAAGCCATGCGGGCGGCGGCGGAATGGTCAGGCTGTGGTCCTGGATACCCGCGACGAGCGCGTAAATCGATGCGCCGAGAGACGTGACCACCATATACATGGGTACCAGCATCAACGCGATGCCGACGAGGCCAATGATCGTCGCCGACCAGCTGTTTCCCAGCCGCGCGCTCAGCCGCATATGGAGGGGATGAAGGATCACCGCCAGGATAACGGACCAAAGCAGGATGCCGACAAAAGGCAGGACAATCCGGCTGCAGGCATAGAGCAGCAAGGCGACGAGCGCAATTTGCAGGGCCGCATGAATGATCGGTGGTCTTGAGTGGGTCGGATTCGGTGCTTCGGTATCCATTCTTGCCTCCCCCGGCGAGATGATGGGAAACTCTTGAGGCTCGTCGCCCGACAATCCGTGAGGCAACCTGCTGGCCGGCACCTTGACGACATCGCCAAGCTGCCAATGCGGTGGCGACTATCATCTTCGGCGAAATGCGAATGCGCCAACCGCTTCTCAAAATATTAAGTTCACGAAGCGCCAACGCCAGCCGGCCGACAGATGACATGAGCGTTGATCTAACGAACAAGGCGTAAGATAGGTCATGCCTGGTGGGATAATTTCGATTATTCTTCGTTTATTCGGCTTCCGTTTTCAACGGAAGCCGGTGCTATCCGCTCATTCCTGAATCTTGTGTGATTTCGTCGTGTAAAGTGCGAGTTGCCGCGAGTGCAAGCTTCTCTGTCGTAGCATGCGTGTCGCACCGTCACAACCATGAAGGCGCCTACGCGGCTTCCACCAGCATCCCCGCCAATTCGTCCGGTGCATCGATCGCAACATCATGCCCGGTTGCGATTTCGCGGACGGTCCAGCCGGGAGCGTTGCGGTATTTGTCGGCCGTTTTGCCGAAGCCGTCCCAGCCGGTGGCGAGGATGTAGGTCTTTTTCGGGATACGCTCGTAGGCGCCTGTCAGCCGAATTTTCTGTGTGAATGTGCCGCATGGCTGTGGCGTGGCTTTCTGGTCCACCCATAGGCGATCCTCTTCTTTGAGATAATCTCCCGGGCTGCTCGGCGGCGGCGCGATCATCGGCTCGGCGAAATCCCAATAGGGCATGACATCCGCGAAGCTGGTTCCATCCTGCACGATGATGGCGTCGACGAAGACTATCGCGCTGATGCGATCGGCGATCCGCTCGGCAACGCCGGTTCCGACAATGCCGCCGTAGGAATGGGTCACTAGGGTGATGTCGGTGAGATCCTTGAAGAGCACTTCGTTGACGATGTCATCGATATGCGTGTCGAGGGAGACATCAGGTCCGGCGAGGTGCTTTCGCTCGCCGAGGCCCGTAAGCGTCGGCGCATAGGCGCGGTGGCCGAGTGCGTGAAGCCGGTCGATCAGCCGTTCGAAGGCCCAGCCACCTGCCCAGGCGCCATGCACGATGACGAATGTTTTTCTGGTGTCGGCCATGTCAATCTCCTGAACCGGTTTAATATTGCAACTGGTTCGACAATAGCAGACTGATTGCAAAACGCAAGCGGTTTTGTTGGACGCTGTTCGCTGGAAAATCGTTCCAATGCAACTTGCCCCGTCCCCCGTCATCAAACTGTCTTTTTCATTCCCCGGCCGGGCGAAAAGTGCTATTGCAGCGCAGCAAACCGGAATTCTCCAGCATGTTCCTGCCCAAGCGTGACAATTACGAAGCCCTGATCCGTGATTTCCGCTGGGATATTCCCGAAAAGTTCAATATGGGCCAGGTGGTCGCGGACGTCTGGGCCGAGCGCGAACCGGGTCGGCTGGCGCTCGAACATTACAGCCCGGATGGCAATCACGCGCGGCTGACCTATGGCGAATTGCGGGACCGTTCGAACCGGTTCGCCAATGCGCTGGTTGCGCTCGGCGTCCAGCCGGGCGATCGGGTGGCGCTGCTGCTGCCGCAATCCTTCGCCACGGTTATCGGCCATGTCGCGATCTATAAGATGGGCGGTATCGCGCTTCCCTTAGCACTGCTGTTCGGCGCCGACGCGCTCGAATATCGGCTGAAGGATTCCGGTGCCAAAGTCGTTGTCACCAATGCGTTCGGCCATTCCAAGCTCGAGGACATCCGCGCCAACCTGCCTGATCTCCAGCATGTCGTAGTGGTCGGCGAAGAGATGACCAGCGCGCAGAATTTCGAGGCCCTGCTTGCCGCCTGTCTGCCGGTCTTCGATGTGGTCGACAGCTCGAAGGACGATCCGGCGCTGATGATCTATACGTCGGGCACGACGGGTCCCCCCAAGGGCGCGTTGCATGCCCATCGCGTGCTCGCCGGTCATATTCCCGGCGTGCAGATGGCGCAGGAGTTTCTGCCACAGCCGGGCGACAAGTTCTGGACGCCGTCCGACTGGGCCTGGGCCGGTGGGTTGCTTAATTGTTTGCTGCCGTCGCTTGTGATGGGGGTGCCCGTCGTCTCGTCCCCGGCGCAGAAGTTCGATCCCGATCTCGCCTTCCGCATCATGGCGGAGACGGGCGTCCGGAATGCCTTCATTCCGCCGACCGCGCTCCGGCTGATGATGCAAGTCGAGATGCCGCTGAAAAAGTATGATCTCAAGCTGCGCACGATTGGTTCGGCCGGCGAATCGCTCGGCCGCGAGGCCTATGCCTGGGCGAAACGGACGCTTGATATCACCGTCAACGAATTCTATGGCCAGACCGAGTGCAATATCGTGCTCGGCTCGATGGCGTCGCTCGGTGTGACCAAGTCAGGCGCGATCGGCAAGGTGACGGCCGGTCACGCCGTGGCGATCATCGACGGCGAGGGCCGCGAATTGCCGCGCGGCAGCGCCGGCCAGATCGCGGTGCGGCGGCCCGACCCTGTCATGTTCCTCGGCTACTGGAACAACCCGGAGGCGACAGCCAAGAAGTTCATCGGCGACTGGATGCTGACCGGCGACCAGGGCGTCATGGATGCCGAGGGTTATGTCGAATTCTTCGGCCGCGACGACGACGTTATCACCTCGTCCGGCTACCGCATTGGTCCGGCCGAGATCGAGGATTGCCTGATCTCGCATCCGGTGGTGCAGCTTGCGGCGGCGATCGGCAAACCGGACGCGATCCGGACCGAGATCGTCAAGGCCTATGTCGTGCTGGCCGAAGGCTTTGCGCCGTCCGACAAGCTCGCCAATGAAATCCGGGATTGGGTGAAGCATCGGCTGTCGATGCATGAATATCCGCGCGAGGTGGAATTCATCGATGCACTGCCGATGACCACGACCGGCAAGGTGATCCGCCGCTTGCTCAGGGATCGCGCGGCGGCGGAAACGCGAAAGCCGGTTGCCAAGCAGGCCTCCGGGCGCTGATCACAGCGGCGGAATATGCCCCAGCGGGAACATCGACAGCGTGATCCTTCCCTTGTCGATGACGAGGTTGACGGTCACGGCGTCGCCGCCCTTCGCCAGGCCCTTGAACAGTGCCGCCATGCCGGAGATCGTATTGTCGGCCTTGGGGAAGAGTTTCAGAAGATTGGCTTCCCACAAATCGAGCTTCTCCAGCCGGGTCTTGAAGGTGCCGGAGATATAGCCCTTTTCGTCGATCTCGAAGGGACCGCTCATCTCGCCGAAGAGCCCTTGCGGCGTCGCTATCTTGAAGCTGGTAAGCGTACCCTGCATGGCTTTGGAGGTGAGCGGCTTGCCTTCGAGCAGATCGGCCTTGTCCTTGAGAGTCAGCTCGGTGCTGGTGGAGAGCATCGGCAGGATCTCGGCACCGGATTTGGTCGCAAGCGCAAAGTCATCCGCCAGCACAGCCACGTCGACATCCGCGCCGTTGCCGCGAATGTGGAACTCGCCGTGCCTGGCCTTGGCGACCAGAGGCTCGACCAACTCGTAATTGAAGAGATCGATCGAAAGGTTCTCGCCGGTGTTCGACAGCGTTTTCAAGCCGGAGAAACCGACCGAGAATCCCGATCGCAGCAGCGACCAGTTGGCGGTGACTGCCGTGCCGTCGAGCAGCGAAAGATCGGCCGGACCTGTCAATTCCACGATCGCGCTGCCGGGACTGTAGATATTGGCCACAGCGTGGATCGCGCCGGCCGCCAGCATGCCGCCGGTCGCATCGTCCTTTACCGATGTGCGGTCGCAGGCAAAGCCGATCCTGAATGGCGTACCGGTTCGGGTCAGGCCGTCGCAGGCGAGTTCCACCGGACCCGGACGGGCGATGAAGTTGCGGACGGTCTCCTCGATTTTGCTTGCAACATAGAACCAGCCGGCGGAATAAAGGGCCACGATAACAGCGACTGAAATGCCGAGCCAGCGAATCTTGCGGGATGCAGGCGAGAGCCCGCGCACAGTGTCCAAAGCCATTCAGTCGTCCTTGATGAGCCAGCGAATTGAAGCCAATGACAGCGGATATGGACGAATTTTGGGTGTTTGGCTACGGCTCGCTGATGTGGAACCCCGGCTTCGACTACGAGGCACGCGAGATCGTGACCGCGCAGGGCTTCCACAGGGCGCTCTGCATCCATTCCTGGGTCCATCGCGGCACGCGCGAGAATCCAGGGCTCGTGCTCGGGCTCGATCGCGGCGGCTCCTGCAAGGGGGCCGGCTTTCGCGTCGCGCCCAGCGATCGCGACGATGTCATCGCCTATCTCCGCGAGCGGGAGCTGGTCACCAATGTCTATCTCGAACGGTGGCTGAAGATAAAGTTTCGCGACGGGCGCACCGCCACGGCGCTCACCTACATCGCCGATCGCAAACACCTACAATATGCCGCGGGGCTGACCGTGGATGACGCGGCGCGAATCGTGGCGGCGTCGGAGGGCAAGTCGGGGCGCAATGCCGATTATGTCGCCAACACCGTCGAGCATCTCAAGCAGCTCGGCATCCGCGACCACTGGATGGAAGCGGTTGCCGAGAAGATGCAGGCGATCCTTCAGGCGGCCTGAGCGGCTGCGAGTTCATCGAGCCGGAGCCTGGCGCTTTCGGGAATCTTGAGATGCGGATTGTTGCGGATCGTCTCGACCAGCAATTCGTCGCTTGCCCGCTCCGTCACCTCGATCAGATGCTTGAAGAACTGGTCCGGCGGCATGCCGGGTTCGATCGGCTTAAGGAACCTCACCTTGAAATGTCCGGGTTGGCGGAGAAAGCCGTGCCGTGGCCAGAACAGGCCGGGATGCATGACGACGGGCACGACGGGAACATCGAGATCCTTGTAGAGCCGGGCGATACCATACTTGTAGTCGGGCGGCGCACCGGGCGCCTTGCGGGTGCCCTCGGGATAGATGATCAGTTCACGGTTGCGCGCCAGCTCCTCGCGAGCGCGGGCGACCATCATGGGAATGGCGCGGCTCTTGTCGGCGCGGTTGATCGGGATCATGTCCTGCTTGGCGGCATACCAGCCGAAAAGCGGAATCCAGAGAAGCTCGCGCTTGAGGATATAGACCGGGTCATCGAGATACGGGATCAGCGCGAATGTATCGAAGAAGGATTGATGCTTCGCCGACAGGATGAAGCCCTGATGCGGCAATTGCTCCATGCCCTCGATCTCGAAGCTGATCCCGGCAATGTGCTTTGCCAGCCAGATGTTCGAGCGCGCCCAGTTCTTCGGTATCTTGTAGGCCGTCTTGCGCGGCAGGAGGAAATAGATCGGCGTGAAGATGATCATCTGCACTATGAAACTGAGATAGAAGCAGAGTTGAAAAATGCCCGAGCGCAGATAGGTCATGAACGGCTCTGATGTCCTGAAGAGCGGAAAACGCGCTTTCCTTAGCGCATCGCAACGTGGAGAGAAAGCCGGGATTAGATCGAAATGCCGGTCCAGTCGCGGCTGACGACGAGCAGGAATTTCACATATTCGGCGGCGAGTGTCCTGATCAGCAGCGGATTGCGGGTGATCTCGGCAAAGCTGAGATCGGTCGCGACCGGATAGGCGATGAACTTCGTGCCGTGGTCGGTGCGTTCGAGTTCGGCGAGGCTGCGCGGCATGTGGTAATTGTTGGTGACCAGGATCACGCTCTTGAAGGCATTTTCGCGAATCCAGCGCGCCGTCTCTGTCGCGTTGCCCGTCGTGTCGAGCGCGTCGTGCCCGATATCGACACAGCAATCGAAAAGATCGCCCGGGCTGCGGGTCAGCAGCCGGATGTGATTTCCCGTGGTTGCCGGGTTGACGCCCGATATCAGCAGCCGTTTGCCGGCGCCCTTGGCGAGAAGCTCGACCGCCTGGTCGATGCGCTGATAGCCGCCCGTCAGCACGACGATGCCATCAGCCTTGGGATCGGCCGGTGGCTGGATCGTCGCGACATGCTGGTAGAAGACGAGAAATCCGCCGGCAAACAGCGCGATCGCGGTGAGGAGGAGAAAGCCGAACAGCCTGAGTATGTGATGTGCAACGCGGACAGCGAGGCGCTGGCGCGGAATAACGCCGTTATTCACATCTTCCCCAAGGCTCGCATCACCGGTCATCATTCAAGATATTCTAGTTTAGATTTGGGGCCTTATGTAGGCGCTGCTGGTTGAGTTAATGAAGTCTAATATTTGGCGCTCCAAGCTTTTTAGGGACTTACCCCTGGAACTGATCGAGCCGGCCCGGATCGGACCGGATGTGATCAATCTCGTCGATGGTCCGCATCACGGTAAACCGGGCAGTCACGGTGGTCAGCGCCGCGATGATGACCATGGTCAGGAAGATGCCGACATAACCGGTCCAGTCGATGGTGAAGCTGCCGAACAGGGCCGCAGCCTGATCTGCCTCGGGCGTTGCGATCCGCTCGCTCTGCCACCAGGCGGCACCGGTGAACATGGCGGCGGCCAGGAAGGCGCCCGCCAGCGAGCCTTTGAGGCTGACCATGAGAAAGTGTTTCTGGAATTCCCGCGCGACGAAGGACGATTCCGCGCCGACGAAGTGCAGCACTTCGACGATATGACGGTTGCCGGCCAGAGCGCCGCGCGTGGCGAAGATCACCGTCAGCACCATGGCGAAAAACACTAGGCCGAGCACGCCCGAGCCGATGAACACCGTGGTGCGTGCCATCGAAACGAGGCGATCCACCCAGGTGCGGTGATCGTCGAGATAGGCTTGCGGTATCTTGCGCTTGAGTTCGGCCCGCATGGCTGTGAAGTCGGGCGGGTTCTGGTCGTCGATGGTGATGACGACGAGGCGCGGCACTGGCAGTTCGTCGATATCAAGGCCGGCGCCCAGCCAAGGCTCCAGCAGGCGCGATGTGGCCTCCTTGTCGAGGATCTGGCCGTCGCGGGTGCCGACGAAGGACAGCGCCAGGTCGCGCACCTGAATGAGCGTCTTTTCCATGTCGATCGTGTCATCCGGCTTGATCTGGATGGTGATCTCCCGCGAGATCTGGCTGGCCCAGGAGGACGCGGTCGAACGGATCATGCTGACTGCGCCGATGGTGAGGCAGGCGAGAAACGACATGATGACGATGACGGCGAGCAGCGCCCGGCCCTGTACGCTCTGTTGCGGCACGATGGAGGCGGTGCGGCGGAGTGTGATCTCCTTGCGCGGCGGCGGGGCTTTGTCCTTGTCCTTCTGCGCGGCGGCGTCACTCATGGATATCGAGCCGCCCTGACGTGAGGATCATGCGGCGGGCCTCGACCTGGTCCATCAGGGTGAGGTCATGGGTGGCGATGACGACGGCGGTGCCGAAGCGGTTGAGCTCCTGGAACAGCTTGACGATGCGCTTGGCCATCGGCGGATCGACATTGCCTGTCGGCTCGTCGGCGAGCAGGAGTTCAGGCTGGTCGATCAGGGCGCGGGCGATGGCCGCACGCTGTTTCTCTCCGCCCGAGAGCACCGGCGGCAGCACGTTGATGCGGTCACCCAGCCCCACCCATTTGAGCAATTCGAGCACATCGCTGCGATAGCCCGATTCCTCCTTGCCGCGCACGCGCAGCGGCAGGGCGACGTTCTCATAAGTGGTCATATGGTCGAGCAGACGGAAATCCTGGAAGACGATGCCGATCCGGCGGCGCAGCATCGGCAGCTCGGATTGCGGGATATCGGACATTTCGCGGCCGAAGACCTTGATCAATCCGCGCGTGGGCCTGAGCGACATGAACAGCAGCCTGAGCAGGCTGGTCTTGCCCGCGCCCGACGGGCCGGTGAGGAACTGGAAGGACTTCTTGGGAATATCGAAAGTCAGATCCTTGAGGATTTCCGGCCCCATCCCGTAACGCAGACCAACATTTTCAAAATGAATCAATGTTTTGTCCCGTACCGAGGAAACTCGAAAGGTCGGTTGCCATGTCTACCGAAGTCAGTGATTTGCGAAGCATTAACCAAATCAGTTTACTTCTCGTGAACTTCAAGTTCAATGGCCGCAGGCCGGACATTCCCGGAAAGCGGTGCATTACGGGGGACGCCATGCAGGCAAACCGGAAAAGCGCCAATGGGGCGATCGAGGTCTTCGACCTTCTGCCGCCGGAACCCACTATGCGGCGGTTCACAGCAAATGCAAATCGCCCGATGCAGGTCGAGGATGCCGTGTTCGAGGTGATCACCCACGAGCGCCCGCGACGGGAATTCAACGACAATCCCACGCCGCCCAAACAGGCGCGCCAATTCGAGTTATCCCGCCTGCTCGCGGTCGCCGGCGTCTTCGTCATCAACCGCCTGGAACATATGCTGTCACGCCTGTCGGTGCAGGCATTCGTAACGCTGATCACGTCGCTCTTCCTCATCGTCTTCTGGGTGTTCGGCGGCTTCAACGCATTGGCTGCGGGGCCGGTCAAGCAGCCGCAGAAGCCATTTGCCGTGGAGCGGGTGTTCGTCGACGAGCAGGATGCCAATGGCATGAAACTGATTGCCGTCAGCGGCGTGCTGGTCAACCGGTCAGGCCGAACGCTCGATGTGCCGGCCCTGTCGGTGACCAGCGAGGGCGGTGAGTTGATCGGCACGATCCGGCCGGCTACCGGCAGGATCGAGGCGGGCGTGTCGGTGAATTTTGCCGCGCGATTGAAGCTCACCGGTGGAAAATCCGGCGAGATTTCGATTTTTCCCCAGATGTAATGATTGAATCGCCGGAACCCTGTGCTAACGCTCGGCTTTGCCGTTACCGGAGTTAGCCCATCATGCATGTCATTCGCGGAAAAACCATCGAGCCGCTGTTCACCGCCGAGATGATTGCCAAGCGCAATGACGAACTGGCGACGGAGATTTCCTCCGGCCCGACCAAGGACCTGCTGGTCATCGCGGTGCTCAAGGGCTCGTTCATTTTCGCGGCCGACCTGATCCGCTCGCTGCATCATGTGGGCCTCGCGCCGGAAGTCGAATTCATCACGCTGTCGAGCTATGGCACTGGAACCGTGTCGCAGGGCGTGCGGATCATCAAGGATATCGACAGCGAGGTGAAGGACCGCGACATATTGCTGATCGACGACATTCTCGAATCCGGCCGGACGCTGACCTTCGCCCGCGATCTGATGATCGAGCGCGGCGCGCGCCACGTCTCGATCGCCGTCCTGCTCGACAAGCACGACAAGCGCTCGACCTCGCTGGAGGCTGATTATGTCGGCTTCAAATGCCCCGATCACTTCGTCGTCGGCTACGGAATGGACGTGGCTTACGCCTTCCGCGAACTCCCCTTCGTCGGCGTCGTCACCGGTGAAGCGTAAAGATTTGAGCAAGCATAAAGGCAATTCGCCGGTCTGACTTCGTGTCGCGTTTACCCTTCGAAAAGGGCCTGGGGTGTTGACTGGGTCCAAAGTTAAAACGGGGTAAAAGAAATGGCACGCATTCTCATCACCGAAGACGAGGACTCGCTTCGCTCCTTCGTGGCCCGCGCGCTCCGCATGGACGGCCACGAAACCATGGAAGCCGCCGACGGCGCCGAGGGCCTGGAAGCCCTTGAAGAAGGGTGCTTCGACCTGCTGCTCTCCGATATCCGGATGCCCGTAATGGACGGGATAGAGCTGACGCACAAGGCGGCTGCGGCCCATCCTGGTCTGAAGATATTGCTGATGACGGGTTACGCCGAGCAGCGCGAGCGGGCGGATGATCTGATGGAAAAGATCATCGATGTCGTGGCCAAGCCGTTTACGCTTCCGGATATCAGGACGGCGGTGGCGAAGGCGCTGGGGTAGGACAACTGCTAGCGGCGGGTTTCACCCCTCACCAAGCGCGTCCAAGCGTTCGCCGACGCTCACGCGGACTTGCTATCCTCTCCCGCAAGGGGAGAGGTAAAACCCGTGGCACGGCCTTGCCTTAAGCTGAAACAGTGAGCGTGGCACCTACCTCTCCCCCTGCGGGAGAGGATACGAAGGCCGGGTGAACGGTAGTGAGCCCTTGGCCGAAGTTGGTGAGGGGTCAATTCTGTGTAGCCTCACCTCAAATCCAGCAACCGCTCCAGATACTCCCGCTCGATCAAACTCGACGGCCCATTACCGAGCCTGCGCCGGATCTCCTCGAGAATCTCCCGCGCGCGCTGCACGTCGATCTGATCCGGCACCTTGACGCTGTCATCAAATTCGCTGCCGAGCTGGCCGGTCTTGCGGCCAAGCGGGTCGTTGCCCTGGTTGTTCATGGCGCTGCCGGGCATCGGCATGCCCTGCCCGTCGCGCCCCTGCTGGTCGGCCTGCATCTGCTGGAGCTGCTGCATCATCTCGCCGGCGCCGTCACGTAGCGCCTGCAGGGCGCGCCCTTGGGCGTCCGCCGAACGTTGGCCCTGCGACTTGCCGAGCGCATCGGACGATTCGCCCATTTCCTCGCCGGCGCCCTTGAAGCCCTTGGGCGCCTTCATACCGAGATCGGCAAGGCCCTGTTCGAGGCTCTTGAGATCCTTCTGCAGCTGTTCCTGCTTCGAACGGAGCTGCTTGAGCGCATCGCGCAACTGTTCGGCGGTCATGTCCTTCTGGTCGCCGCCGGGCTGCTGGTCCTGCTTCTGCTGGTCGCCGGGCTGCTGGTTACCTTCTTGCTGATCCTGCGGCAGGCCTTCTTCGTTCTGATCGGGATCGCCGCGCTGCAAGCGGTCGCGCAGCGCCTGCTCCATGCGGTGGGTCTCTTCCATCAGCTTCTGCTGGTCCTGCATCAGCTTGCCGAGCTTGTCGATCTGCTCGCGGACCGGATTGTTCTCCTGTCCCGGCTGCTGCCGCGGGCGCGCGGTCTGCAGGTTGTTGAGCATGCGCTGCATTTCGCTGAGCAGCTTCTGCGCCTCATCCTTGTTGCCGGAGCGCGACAGGTTTTCGAGCTGGTTGAGCATGTTCTCGAAATCCTGGCTGCGCATCATGCGCTGCGCCTGCTGCGACATGCGGGAATTGTCCTGGTTCTGCATGCGCTTGGCCATTTCGGAGAGATATTCCTTCATGGCCTGACGCAGTTCCTGCATCAGCTTGGCGATTTCCGCGTCGGGCGCGTTGCGCTTTAGGGCGTCCGAAAGCTTCTCCTGCGCGTCGCGCAGGCGCTTTTCGGCGGTCGAGAGATCGCCGTCTTCGATATAGCGGGCGATGTCCCAGAAATATTTGGCGGCGTCGGTAAGGCCTTCGACGCCCCGCGCGAGGACCAATCGGCTGCGCGCCGACTTTACCAGCAGGAAGTTGGTGAGGTTCGGAATCGTCTCGTCGGCGCGGAAGGTCGAGGCGTCGTTGAGCTCCAGCGCCCTTGGGATGTGATTGACATCAAGGGCGAAGACCTGCCGCTGCTCGGCCACCGAACCGGCCAGCAACTCGGAGAAATAGCGCGCCGGAAGCACAATTTCCTTGGTCTCGCTGCGGCCTTCGAGACCGGCGGCATCCTTGGCGACCAGCGTCAGCTTGACCTTGCGGCCGGAGAGCGGATGCTCGGTCAGGTCACGGGAGACGGTGGATTTCGCATTCTTGCCGTCGCTGCCGGGCAGGTCGAGCGGGAATTTCGGCGGATCGAAAAGCGGGATCGAGTTCGGGTCGGCGTCGGTGGGCAGGATCTCGGCACGCGCCTCGGTGACGCCATAGTCGTCCTTGACCTGGAAGGCCAATTCGAGCGCGCCGTTGAGCGCACGGCCGGGCTCGCGGACGAAGGAGATCTGCGGCGGCTTGTCGGGGATCAGCGTGAAGGCATATTCCTTCGATGCGACCGAGACCTTGCCATTGGCGATCAGCTTCACCTTGTAGGTTCGGCTTTCCATCTTCTCGGCGTTGGCCGCAGCGGCGGGCTTCTTCTGGGGTGCTTCGGCCTTCAGATCGACGGCCGGACCGGTCACCGGCGTGAAGCGCACGTCGCCCTTGGCATCCTTGCCCGATATGCGGATGGTGAGTTCGGAATTGAGCGGCACCTTGAGTTCGCCGGGAACCGCCTTTTCGAGGTTGCCGCTGAGATAGAGCGGCGCGACGCCGGTATACGACGGCGGCGTCACCCAGGCATCTATGCGGATATCGGCCACCGGCACGACCGGCTTGGACAGGCTGAAGGCATCGGTGATGCGGCCGCCATAGTTCGAGAACGAGAAGCTCCAGGCCACAACCAGCGCCAGGATCAGCGCTGCGCGGAATGCCAGCGGATCGTGCCGGGCGATATCGGGCGACGGCAGGCCGGCGTCGATCGACTTGATCTTTTCGGCCATACGCACCTGGTGCGATTTCCACAGCGCCAGCGAATAGGGATCCTTCGAAACAGGCGTTTCCGCCTGCACGGAGATTGCCTGGTGGGCGAGGCCGCTGCGATCCTCGAGGCGGCGGTCGGCATCGGCGACGGTCGGAGTCACGAATTTGCGCAGCGGCAGCAGCGAGACGATGAAGCCGGCGAAAAAGACGATGCCGACGACGATCTTGGCCAGATCGGGGATCTGGCGCATCACGCCCATCCAGCTCAGCACGAGGAAGAGCGCGATGACGGAGAGAACCGGCAATGCCGATATCAGGGCACGTTCAAGCACGATCGACGTCAGGGCGAGCGCCCGCTTGCCTGCGATCAGGCGCCTGAGGCGTGCAATCCTACGATCGGGCGGTGTCGTAACGTCGTCGGCCATTGCCTGCCTGTGCTCGAATTTCGAAGCATGCAGGATACCATTGTTTTAGGCAAAGGCGAGGCGAGGTCTACACTTTCGCTTCACAAGCTGTTGATGGCGAGGTCGGATTATCCCGATCCTCACTTGAGCCAGGCGGGCAGGCTATCGAGGCCGATCAGCGCGTCATAATCCTCACGCGGCCGGACGACGTGGAATTGATCATCCTTTACAAGCACTTCCGGAACCAGCAGCCGGGAATTGTAGGTGCCGGCCTGGACCGCGCCGTAGGCACCGGCAGAACCGACGGCCAGCAGGTCACCCGGCTTCGGCTCGGCCATTTCACGATCGAGGGCGAGATAGTCGCCTGTCTCGCAGACAGGCCCGACCACATCGGCACGGATGCGCGGGGCGTTGGCGGCGCCGATTTCGACCGGCATGATCTCGTGCCAGGCTTCGTAAAGCGTCGGGCGGATCAGGTCGTTCATCGCGGCATCGACGATGACGAAGGTCTTCTCGCCGCCATCCTTCACATAGATCACTTCAGTGACCAGGATACCGGCATTGCCGACGATCAGGCGGCCCGGTTCGGTGATGATCTGGCAATTCAGCGAGCGGAGCTGGTTCTTGACGACCCTGGAATATGCTTCCGGGTTCGGCGGCGGGTCGTTGTCGATCTTGTAGGGAATGCCGAGGCCGCCACCGATATCGACGTGATCGATCGCATGGCCATCGTTGCGCAGCGTCTCGACCAGTTCGCGCAGCAGCTTGAAGGCGTCATCGAACGGCTGGAGATCAGTGATCTGGCTACCGATATGCATGTCGATGCCGGTGACTTCGATGCCCGGCAGCGCCGCCGCATGCCTGTAGACGTCGCGGGCGCTCTCATAAGAGATGCCGAACTTGTTTTCCTTCTTGCCGGTCGAGATCTTGGCGTGCGTCCCGGCATCGACATCCGGATTGATGCGGAAGGAAACCGGCGCGCGCTTGCCCTTTGCGACGGCGCGGGCATTCAGCACTTCGAGCTCGGGCTCGCTTTCGACGTTGAAGCAATAGATGCCGGCATCGAGCGCGAAATCCATCTCGCGCGCCTTCTTGCCGACGCCGGAGAACATGATCCTGGAGGCGGGGATGCCGGCGGCCAGCGCACGGCGCAGTTCGCCCTCGGAGACGACATCGATGCCGGCGCCCGCCTGGCCGAGCGTCTTCAGCACCGCCTGGTTGGAATTGGCCTTCATCGCGTAGCAGACCAGCGAATCCACATCCGAAAATGCTTCCTGGAACACGCGGATATGGCGCTCCAGCGTGGCGGTCGAATAGAGGTAGAAAGGCGTGCCGACAGCGCGGGCAATATCCGGCACGGGCACGTTTTCGGCGTGCAGCACGCCATTCTTGTAATGGAAATGGTTCAAGGGATTATCCTGTCGGGCAATCTAGAGCAGGGGATCGAGGAAGAACTTGCGATCTTCGACCGGCTCCTTCTTCTGTGTTGTCGAGTTCTGCTCGGCGACCGGCGTGCCGGGTACGTCAAGATCGCCTTTGCGGCCGCAGCCCGAGAGCATGAGCACGGCAAGAGCAAGAGCGGCAAGCGGCAAAAACAGCGATCGGGTCATGGCATCCTCGGAAATTCCGGATGTTCTTAGCGAATATTCCGGGGCTTGTGCACCCTGAATCTGTTGAAGGTCAGTTCAGCGTTGTTGATGGGAGCGGGTCAATGTTGGGGTGCGCTGTTACATAGCCCGCCGATTGTCTCAAACCGTCACACTTCGTCGGCAATTCTCAACCTGGAGTTAATAATGATTTTCAACCCCAGATTAATCTGCTCAGGATAGACGTGGTGCCATCCCATTCCTAGGAGACGCCAAATGGCCCAAGAATATACTGTCCAGAACGCCATAGATGTCTACAAGCGCGGCGATCTTGCGATGGCCGTGAACATGTTCGAGACGCTTGCCCAGCGCGGAGAGCCATTTGCCCAATTCAGCCTGGGTTACATGTTTCGCAAGGGCGAGGGCGTCGCGCAGGATGACGCGAAAGCCGCAGAATGGTACCGCAAGGCCGCCGCGCAAGGCCATCCCGCCGCCCAGAGCAATATTGCATTCATGTATGAGCACGGCTATGGCGTGCCGCAGGACCTTGACGAGGCTATCGGCTGGTATGGCCGGGCTGCGGCTTCCGGCGACTCGCAAGCTCGGGTGCTGGCCTATATTCTCAGCCGGGGCAAATCCATTGTTCCGCTGCTGGCGAAATTGGGCGACGGCGATTTCTCGATTCATCCGCAGATGGTTAGCAGGCCCGATGGCGCCGCCTTGACCCTGCCGGGCACTCCGAACCAGAGCGTTTTTGCGGAGCTTGCAAAAGTCGGCTGGGCTCGGGAGGCTGCCAATCAGCCGGACGGATTGTCCGCACTCGGCGGCAAGGCATTCGAGCTCACGGATGAAGGCCGGCAAGCGCTGCAAAGAATTTTGCCGCTGGCTGCCCGGCAGCGTCTCGCGGCATAGAGCAGGTTCAATTCCGCGCCCGCCACCAGGCGATCTGCTTCCTCACCTCATCGGGAGCCGTGCCGCCATAGCTCTTGCGCGAGGCAACCGATGCCTCGACGGTGACAACATCGTAGACCTTGGATGTGATTCCGGAATGAATAGCCTGCAATGCATCGAGCGGCAGGTCCCATAGGTCGCATGCTTTGCTTTCAGCCAGCGCCACGACACGGCCGGTAACGTGGTGGGCCTCGCGGAACGGCAGGCCGAGTTCGCGGACCAGCCAGTCGGCGAGGTCGGTGGCGGTGGAATAGCCGGAGCCGGCGGCAGCCTTCATCTTCTCGGTGTTGATCGTCATGTCGGCGACCATTCCGGTCATCGCGGCGATCGCGAGCTCGAGATTTTCGGCGGCGTCGAAGACCTGTTCCTTGTCTTCCTGCATGTCCTTGGAATAGGCGAGCGGCAGGCCCTTCATGATGGTCAGGAGCGCGATGAGCGAGCCGTTGATGCGGCCGGTCTTGGCGCGCACCAGTTCGGCGGCATCCGGATTCTTCTTCTGCGGCATGATCGAGGAGCCGGTCGAGAAAGCATCGGACAACCGGATGAAGCCGAATTGCGGCGTGCACCAGATGACGATCTCCTCGGCGAAACGCGAGAGATGGACGGCGCAGATCGCAGCGATCGAGAGAAACTCCAGCGCGAAATCGCGATCGGACACCGTATCGATCGAATTACGCGTCGGCTCGCGAAAACCGAGTGCCTTCGCCGTCATGTGGCGGTCGATCGGATAGGGCGTGCCGGCGAGCGCTGCGGCGCCGATCGGGCTTTCGTCGAGATGCTCGATAGCGTGGCGCACCCGCTGGCGGTCGCGGCCGAACATTTCGACATAGGCCATGCAATGATGGCCGAAGGTCACCGGCTGGGCGGTTTGGAGATGGGTGAAGCCGGGCATGACCGTTGCGGCATGTTGTTCCGCCTTGTCGAGGAAGGCTGATATCAGGCCGGTCAGCGCCTTCTCGGCGCGTTCGAGTTCGGCCTTGACCCAGAGGCGGAAATCGAGCGCCACCTGGTCGTTGCGCGAGCGGGCGGTGTGCAGGCGGCCGGCGGCGGGGCCGATGATCGCGGCCAGCCGGCTCTCGACATTCATGTGGATGTCTTCAAGTTTGCGTGAGAACTCGAAGGCGCCGCTTTCAATCTCGCCTTCGATCTGCTTCAAGCCGGAGACGATCTGGTCGCGGTCCTCGGCCGAAATTATGCCTTGTGCCGCGAGCATGGTGGCGTGCGCAATCGAACCTGCTATGTCCTGGGCATAGAGCTTCTTGTCGAAGCCGATCGAAGCGTTGATCTCCTCCATGATCGCGGCGGGACCGGCAGCGAAGCGGCCGCCCCACATCTGGTTGGACGAAGAATTGGAATTGCCGTCGGACATGGCGGGACCTTGAGAAAACGAGTGCATGATGCAGGAAAGAAAACCGGGCTATCTTCCTTCCCTCAAACTGGTGGCGATCGCGGCCGTTCTGGGCATCGTCGCCGGTGGCTTGGCCGTTTACATGAGAGGGGCGGGTGATGGCAATGGCTCGATGCAGGCGTCAGTCGATTGCGCACCGGCTCAAGCCACGATCGCGCGGCTCGATCCGCTTGCCAAGGGCCAGGTCGCGGCCTTCGTGACCGAGAAGCACGGCCGCAATCTCTCGCTGCCGGGCTTCAAGGGGCCGGATGGCAAGGACATGAAGCTCGAAGCCTACCAGCCCCGCGTCCAGCTCGTGAACCTCTGGGCCACCTGGTGCGTGCCCTGCCGCGAGGAAATGCCGGCGCTCAACGCACTGCAGAAGGCGCTCGGCAGCGATAAATTCCAGGTCACCGCGATCAACCTCGACACCGGCGACGACAGCAAGCCGAAGGAATTTTTGGCCGAGACCAAGATCGACGCCCTGCCGCTGCACCACGACGCGACGCTTGCGAGCTTCAACGCGATGAAGAAGGCGGGCATTGCGATCGGCCTGCCGGCCAGCGTGCTGGTCGACGGCAGGGGTTGCATGCTGGGCGCGATGAACGCCCCTGCCGCCTGGGACAGCGACGATGCCAAGGCGCTGATCAGGGCGGCGATCGGCGAGGGGGTTTGACGGCGCGTTGCGTATCGTTGAGTTCATGTTAAGCTTGCGATCAAGGAGCCTAGGATGTCAGCACTCAAGGAAATGCAGATTAGTCTTCCCGCCGATCTCGCGGCCCGCTTGAAACACAAGGTGGAAACTGGCCGGTATTCCTCGGAGAGCGACGTTATCGCCGAAAGCCTCTCGGCCCTCGAAGAGAGGGAAGCCGAAATCGAAAGCTGGCTGGTGAATGACGTCGGTCCTGCCTACGATCGTTGGATGGCCGATCCTTCGCGGGCGGTGTCGATCGACGAAGCGTTTGCGCGGCTGCAAGCGCGTATCGACAGCAGCAAAGACCGCGCATGATGTACAAGGTTCGTCTTCTGCCGGAGGCCGAGGACGACCTGCTTCAGATTTATCGGTATATCGCCAGGCGTTCCTCGCACACCGTTGCGCAAGGATATGTTGATCGAATTCAAACCTATCTCAATGGCTTCACCCAGTTCCCCGAGCGTGGAACCGTTCGCGATGAATTGCGAAATGGTATCCGGATCGTCGGTTTTGAGCGCCGGGTGACCATTGCGTTCAAGGTCCAGAGAGATGAGGTCATGATCTTCGGCATCCTTTATGCCGGTCGCCAACTCTCACGAGATGAATAATTCCCGAATCTCCCCCGTTTCCTTATCGGACGGTGCGGCAACTGTCGCTGAATGGGGCATTCGATGCGGATTTATGTTTTCGGAATACTCGTGGCGTTTCTGGGATTGCTGGCGGCGGGCCAGGTCCAGGCGGATGCGGCATGCTATCTCGCCTGCGTCTCCAATATCGGCTATGCTGATGGCTCCGGCGTGATCATAAACTGAGGGTCTCGCATGATGCTCAATGCTCAGATCACCACGACGCTGATGAAGGACGGCTCGCGCCATTTCCTGTCGCTGCCGGAATCCTGTTCGTCGAATACGCTACGCACCCATCTCGAAAGCATTCCCGGCATCCGGGTCCGCGACATGACGCAGGGCGGCTTCCAGTGGTGGATGTCGTTTCAGTGCCTCGGCTGGCGGTTTTCGATCAACAATCCGTTCGGCGAATTCTGGTTCTTCGTCGAGGATGCGAGCTGCCCCGAGGAAATCCTGCGCTGCCTGACCCGCAGGCTTTCGGCATCGCTGAGGAGCTGAGCCACGGTCGCGGCACTTCGCCCGCCTGGACCCATTGAATCTCCATTCTTCTTCCGATAAGAGACCGCCAAATTCCCGCGACGGTGCGTGGGAGAGAGGCTTTAAGCGCGGTGCCCGAGGGGTCCGCGTCAGGGACCGGAAGCAATAGGGCATGGCACGTATCGTAATGAAGTTCGGCGGAACCTCCGTCGCGGATCTCGACCGCATTCATAACGTTGCCCGCCATGTCAAACGCGAGGTCGAGCTTGGCCATGAAGTGGCTGTCGTCGTGTCGGCCATGTCGGGCAAGACCAATGAGCTGGTCGGCTGGGTGCAGGGCATGTCGAAAGCGACCGGCGCCAACACGCCCTTCTACGATGCACGCGAATATGATGCGATCGTTGCCTCGGGCGAACAGGTGACATCGGGCCTGCTGGCGATCGCGCTGCAATCCATGGGCATCAATGCCCGCTCCTGGCAGGGCTGGCAGATCCCGATCCGTACCGACAGCACCCATGGCGCCGCCCGCATCATGGAGATCGAAGGTGCCGAGATCATCCGCCGCATGGGCGAAGGGCAGGTCGCTGTCGTCGCCGGTTTCCAGGGCCTCGGGCCGGACAACCGCCTCGCCACGCTTGGCCGCGGAGGATCGGATACGTCTGCGGTGGCGCTCGCCGCTGCGCTGAAGGCCGATCGTTGCGATATCTATACCGATGTCGATGGCGTATACACCACCGACCCGCGCATCGAGCCCAAGGCACGCCGGCTCAAGAAGATCGCCTTCGAGGAAATGCTCGAAATGGCGTCGCTTGGCTCCAAGGTGCTGCAGGTCCGTTCGGTCGAGCTTGCCATGGTGTTCAAGGTGCGGACCTTCGTGCGCTCGTCTTTCGAGGATCCCGATGCGCCAGGGATGGGCGATCTGCTGAACCCGCCCGGAACGCTGATTTGTGATGAGGAAGAAGTCTTGGAACAGGAAGTCGTAACCGGCATCGCATATGCCAAGGATGAAGCCCAGATCTCGCTGCGTCGCGTCGCCGACCGGCCGGGTGTGTCCGCCGCCATCTTCGGCCCGCTTGCCGAAAACCACATCAATGTCGACATGATCGTGCAGAACATCTCGGAAGACGGCTCGCGCACCGACATGACCTTCACCGTGCCGACCGGCGATCTCGACAAGGCGCTCGCCGTTCTCGACAAGGAAAAGGACAAGGTCGGTTTCGACGTCATCCAGTCCGAGTCCGGTCTCGTCAAGGTCTCGGTCATCGGCATCGGCATGCGCAGCCATGCGGGCGTCGCGGCACAGGCGTTCTCGGCGCTGGCCTCCAAGGGCATCAACATCAAGGCGATCACGACTTCTGAAATCAAGATTTCAATCTTGATCGACGGTGCCTATGGAGAACTGGCGGTTCGCACTTTGCATTCCGCCTACGGACTGGATAAGAAATAAGTATAGCCAGGAGGGCTCGGCGATCAGGTGATGTGATTCGATCTGTGGTGCCGGCTCTCTTCCCTTGAACCCGAGAGCAGGAGAGCGCCCAGGTGATCAGAGACCTTGCTGCCGGTCCGCGCATCCTGCTTCGGCGGCTGAGGGAACTCACGGCCGAGCCGCTCGAGCCGCAGGACCGCCTCGACCGCATCGTGCAGCAGATTGCCCGCAACATGGTGGCCGAGGTCTGCTCGGTCTATGTGCTGCGCGCCGATGGCGTGCTGGAACTCTACGCCACCGAAGGCCTGAACAAGGAATCGGTCCACCTTGCCCAGTTGAAAATGGGCGAAGGTCTGGTCGGTACGATTGCCGCATCGGCCCAGCCACTCAATCTCTCGGACGCACAGAGCCATCCCGCCTTCGCCTACCTGCCGGAAACGGGCGAAGAACTGTTCCATTCCTTCCTCGGTGTGCCGATCCTGCGTGCCGGCCGCTCGCTCGGCGTTCTCGTCGTGCAGAACCGTGCGCAACGTCACTACTCGGACGATGAGGTCGAGGCGCTCGAAACGGTTTCCATGGTGCTCGCCGAGATGGTGGCGAGCGGCGATCTCAAGAAGCTCACCAAGCCCGGCCAGGAACTCGATCTCACGCGCCCGGTCACGGTCGACGGCGAGTCCTATGCCGATGGCATCGGCCTCGGCTATGTCGTGCTGCACGATCCGCGCGTAGTGGTCACCAATCTGCTCAACGACGATGTCGATCTCGAAATCAGCAGGCTGTCGGAGGCACTCGGTTCGCTCCGCATCCAGCTTGACGACATGCTGTCGCGGCGCGAGGTCTCGATGGAGGGCGAGCATCGCGCGGTGCTCGAGGCCTACCGGATGTTCGCGCATGACCGGGGCTGGGTCCGCAAGCTCGAAGAGGCGATCCGCAACGGCCTGACCGCCGAGGCCGCCGTCGAGCGGGTGCAGAGCGAAACACGCGCCCGCATGATGCGGCTCACCGATCCTTATCTCCGCGAGCGGATGCATGATTTCGACGACCTCGCCAACCGGCTGCTCAGGCAGCTTGCTGGCTTCGGCGCCCATGCGGCCGCCGATGCGTTCCCGAATGATGCGATCGTCATCGCGCGCGCCATGGGCGCTGCGGAACTCCTCGATTATCCACGCGCCAACCTTCGCGGCCTAGTGCTGGAAGAGGGCGCCGTCACCAGCCATGTGGTGATCGTCGCCCGCGCCATGGGCATTCCCGTCGTCGGCAATGCCGAGGGCGTCGCGGCACTCACCGAAAAAGGCGACGCCATCGTCATCGATGGCGAGGACGGCAAGGTGCATCTGCGGCCGGCGCAGGACGTGCAGCGGGCTTACGAGGAAAAGGCGCGTTTCCGCGCCCGCCGCCAGGAACAGTTCCGCGCGCTCCGCTCGGTCGAGCCGGTGACGCGCGACGGACAGCGCATCAGCCTCAACATGAATGCCGGCCTGCTGGTCGATCTGCCGCAACTGACCGAAGCGGGCGCCGAGGGCATCGGTCTGTTCCGCACCGAGCTGCAATTCATGATCGCCTCGACCATGCCGAAAGGCGAGGAACAGGAGGCCTTCTACCGCAGCGTCATCAAGCAGGCAGCGGGACGGCCGGTGACATTCCGGACGCTCGATATAGGCTCCGACAAAGTGGTGCCCTATTTCCAGGCAATCAAGGAAGAGAACCCCGCGCTCGGCTGGCGTGCGATCCGCCTGGCGCTCGATCGGCCGGGGCTGATCCGCACCCAACTCAGGGCGCTTCTCAAGGCCGCCGCCGGGGCGGACCTGCGCGTCATGATCCCGATGGTGACAGAGGTCGAGGAGCTTCGGCTGGCGCGGGCGCTGCTGCAGAAAGAAGTGCAGCATCTGTCGAAATTCGGCCACCCGCTGCCCAAGCGGCTGCAATATGGCGCCATGCTGGAAGTGCCGTCGCTGCTCTGGCAGCTGGACGAACTGATGATGGAAGCCGACTTTGTGTCCGTGGGTTCGAACGACCTTTTCCAGTTCACCATGGCTGTCGATCGCGGCAATGCCCGGGTCGCCGAACGGTTCGATATTCTCGGCCGGCCGTTCCTCAGGCTGCTGCGCGATATCGTCCGGGCGGGAAAACGCAACAACACGCCGGTAACGCTGTGCGGTGAGATGGCGGGCAAGCCGCTTTCGGCAATGGCACTGCTTGGGCTGGGCTTCCGCTCCGTCTCGATGTCGCCGGCCTCGATCGGTCCGGTCAAGGCCATGCTGCTCGGGCTCGATGCGACGGCGCTCGCCACGATGATGGACGAAGCGCTCGACAGCACCGCGCCCGGCGTGCCGATGCGCGAAATGCTCAAGCGTTTCGCCGAGACCAACAACATCCCGCTTTAGCAAGAGACATCATTGGCACAGCTTCCCCTCCAAAAAATGCAGGAGCTCGAGCGCCGTTTCGCGGAAGTCGAAGCGCGTATGTCGGCTGGCCCGGCGGCTGACGTCTATGTCAAGCTGGCCGGCGAATATGCCGAGCTGCAGCCGGTCGTTGCCAAGATTTCGAGCTACATGAAGGCCGTCGAGGAGCTCGCCGGCTTGCGCAGCCTGCTCGCCGATTCCGGTACCGACAGGGAGATGCGCGAACTCGCGAGCCTCGAACTGCCTGATATCGAGGAACGGATCGAGGCGCTGGAGAGGGACCTGCTGATCGCGCTTCTGCCCAAGGACGCGGCCGACGAGAGAAGCGCGATCCTGGAAATCCGAGCCGGTACCGGCGGCAACGAGGCGGCCCTCTTCGCAGGCGACCTCTTTCGTATGTACGAGCGCTATGCGTCGAACCATGGCTGGAAGGTCGAGGTCGTCTCGGAGAGCGAAGGCGAGGCGGGCGGCTACAAGGAAATCATTGCCGAGGTTTCCGGGCGCGGTGTGTTCTCGAAGCTGAAATTCGAATCCGGCGTGCATCGCGTGCAGCGCGTGCCGGCCACGGAATCCCAGGGGCGTATCCATACGTCGGCGGCGACCGTGGCGGTGCTGCCGCAGGCCGAGGATATCGACATCGAGATCAAGGCCGAGGACATAAGAATCGATACGATGCGGTCTTCCGGCGCCGGCGGCCAGCACGTCAACACCACCGATTCCGCCGTCCGCATCACCCATCTGCCCACCGGCGTCGTGGTGACCAGTTCGGAGAAGTCGCAGCACCAGAATCGCGCCAAGGCGATGCAGGTCCTGCGCTCGCGGCTGTTCGACATGGAACGCCAGAAGCTCGATAGCGCGCGTTCCGCCGACCGTAAGTCGCAGGTTGGCTCCGGCGATCGTTCGGAGCGTATCAGGACCTATAATTTCCCACAGGGACGGCTGACCGACCACCGCATCAACCTCACGCTCTATTCGCTCGACCGGATCATCACCGGCGAACTCGACGAGGTCGTGGATGCACTGATCGCCGACTACCAGGCATCCGAGCTGGCAAGGCTGGGACAGGTCGAGGGATGACGACCCTCAACGAGATGATGGCGCATATCCGGAACTGCTTTCTGGTGGCAGGTTCGGAAGATCCGATGGCGGAGGCGCGCATCATCGTTGGGGGACTGCTGAGGCTCGAGCGCAGCGATTTTATCACGCGGGGCGAGGAACATCTGGCGCTGGAGGACGAGGCCCGTATCCACGACGCGGTGGGCCGTCGAACACGCGGCGAGCCACCCTACCGGATTCTCGGAAGCCGGCCGTTCTATGGGCTCGAACTGAAGCTTTCCAAGGGCACGCTGGAGCCGCGTCCCGACACCGAAATCCTCGTCGAGACAGTGCTGGATCTGGTGAAGCGCAAGCGGCAACAGCCCCTCCAGATTCTCGATCTAGGAACCGGCACCGGCGCGATCTGCCTGGCGCTGCTGTCGGAACTGCCCAATGCCGTCGGCACCGGTGCCGATCTCTCCGCCGACGCCCTGGCGACCGCTCGCGAAAACGCAGCGATCAATGGCCTCGCGACGCGGTTCACAGCGATCGAGAGCCGCTGGTTCGACAATATTTCAGGTCGCTATGATGTAATTGTCTCCAATCCTCCCTATATCCGGTCAAGCGTGATCCCGACGCTGGACAGGATGGTGCGCGAGCACGATCCGCTTCTGGCGCTCGATGGCGGCGAGGATGGGCTCGATGCCTATCGCGATATCGCGGCCGGTGCGCGGCCATTTCTCAATGCCGACGGGATCATTGCTGTGGAAACCGGCTTCGACCAGCGTGAAGACGTTGGCAAAGTCTTTGAGAATGAGGGCTTTTTGCGCCTCAAGGCTGTGAAGGACTATGCCGGGAACGACCGGGTACAGGCCTTCAGTGCAAAAAACTGACAGTTTCGCCCAAAAGAAGCTATTTTCTCGTGTCATAGCGATAAAAGGGCTTGGAATCACGGACGAAGCGGTCTAGGTTCCAAGCCAAGCACCGGGCGGCATTCCCAGAATTAAGAATTCTATGACGGATTGCCGGGCTTTGGGAGATCTCAAAACAAATTGCCGGTTTTAAACGGTCCTGGTGCGGGACTCTGGATTTTAGGATTAGATTCCGGGATCAGCGGTGTCCGGTGACATGCTTGCCGGGTTCTGGCTTGCCAGAACTTCGAGCGGGCTTGTGTCCGGGGGCCGCGAATGAGAGCCGGAAATTCTCGGGTGAATGATTGATGAGGCCTGGACAACAGAAGCAGCGTGGCCGCGGCCGTAACAGCAGCGGTGGCGGAAGCAGTAACAATAATAGCAGTAACAACAATAATCAGCGCAAAGGGCAGAATCCGCTGACCAGAACTTATGACAGTTCCGGTCCAGACGTGAAGATTCGCGGAACCGCGCAGCATATCGCCGAAAAGTACATGAATCTGGCCCGTGACGCGACGAGCTCCGGCGACCGGGTCATGGCGGAAAACTACCTCCAGCATGCCGAGCATTACAACCGCATCATCGCGGCAGCCCAGGCGATGTTCCAGGAGCGCTACCAGCGCGACGACCGCCCCGAATACAGCGGTGAGCGCGGCGATCAGGGCGATCAAGGTGATCAGGGCGATCGTGGCGAGATGAACGATCGCGACGAGCGTGACGAGGACGACAACAACGAAGGCCAGCAGCCTTCCGAGTCCGGGAACTACAATCGTCAGCCCGATAATCGTGAGCGTCAGAACGACAACCGCAATCGCGACCGCCAGTCGGATAACCGTGATCGCGACCGCCAGTCTGACAATCGCGACCGTCAGCCCGAGAACAACAATCGGCAGTCCGACAACCGCAACCGCCAGCCGATCGTCACCGAACAGCCGGTGATCATCGACCAGACGACGCCGCAGCCGGTATTCGACGAAACGCCGGCGGAAGTGCAGATCGAGCAGGAAGCCGCAGCCGGCGAACAGCCCGCTGCAGGGACGCGCCGCCGCAGCAATGCCGGTCGTCCACGCCGCACGCCGCGCCAGCCGCGTGGCGAGACCCCGGCCGCTGAGGCACCGGCCGAGCCGGTCGAGGAGCCGGCCGAGTAAGATTGGCTCATTGCTGAAAACGAACGGCCGCCTCTTGGCGGCCTTTCCATTTGGCCCATGGAAAAAGCGCCGCGCGGGATTTCCCGACGCGGCGCTTTTCGTTCGATCGAATGGATCAGGCCGCGAGGGCTTCCTGGTCCTGGAACATCTTGGCGAGGTTGAGGAAGCAGATCATGCCGCCTTCGCGGGCGATGATGCCGTCCGTATAGCCCTTGTCGAAGGATGTGGTGATCTCAGGCGCCGGCTGTACCTCCGAGCCCTTGATTGTCAGGATATCGGAGACACGATCGACCAGCATGCCGATGATCATGTTCTTGACTTCGGTGACGACGATCGCGCTGCGCTCGTTGGCGGCGGTTGACGGCATGCCGAGCTTGTAGGCGAGGTCGATGATCGGGATCACGGTGCCGCGCAGGTTCATCACGCCGATCACTTCCTTCGGCGCATGCGGAATGGGCGTGGACGGCGCCCAGCCGCGGATTTCGCGGATCGTCGTCGTCTTGACGCAGAATTCCTGGTCGTGGAGGCGAAACGCGATGATTTCGAGCGTATCGGATTCGAAGATCGCCGTTGAATTCGGGTTGGTCAACTGAAGTCCCCTCAGCTATCAGCAGGGCTGCGTTTCGCGCGGTCTGCTCGTATGTTTCGGGCGAAGTGTAAAGAAGCTTCGTTAATTTCCTTTAAATCGCGGCATCCATCCAGACGCAAAAATCCCGGCGCAAGCGCCGGGATTGGTAACAATTCGCTCTCGGTCCCGATATCAGTACCGGACGACAACCTTCGTCCGGGGCGCACGGACGCGCACCACGGCGGGACCGTAATCCGGCGGGCAATCGTCGATGAACTTGCGACCGTATTCGTCCTTGTAATAGCACTGGCCCGGCTGGGAGGCGACCGCGCCGAGCACGCCGCCGATGGCAGCACCGATTGCCGCGCTGCGGACATTGTTGCCGAGCACGCCACCGATCACGGCACCGGTTGCCGCGCCGAGCGTGGCGCCGCGTTCGGTCTGGGTGCAGCCGGCAAGCGTGAGCCCGGCCAGAATGACTGCGACTGCTTTAAACATCTATTTTCAACTCCGTCAGTTTGAACCACCGGATCCTGTCGGGGCCGCGCAATGCGGGCCAGCAGGCGGCAGGGCCGGGGATTCGCGGCCGTGTTGTGCCAATTATGGATGAAAAAGGTTTAAAATGTGAAAGCGCGCTTCAAGCAACCCTGCGGCATGTTAACGCGACAAACCTCGGGGTTCGGAATGACTGTCTCAGGAATGCGCCAGTTCAACTCCCCAAGCTGTGTGCCGTTTGTAACTCTTCTTGGCAAAACCCCGGATCGGAGTCAGCTTATGCTTCGGGAAAATGCACGGAATAGGGAGGAAAAGGCATGTCGAAGGTGTCGATGACGGTCAACGGCCGCAAGATGAGCGGCGATTGCGACGATCGCACATTGCTGGTGAATTTCATCCGCGAGAATCTCAATCTCACTGGAACGCATGTCGGCTGCGACACCACCCAGTGCGGCGCCTGCGTGATCCATATGGATGGTCGCTCGGTGAAGAGCTGCACGATCCTGGCGGTCCAGGCGAGCGGTTCCGAGCTCACCACGATCGAAGGTCTGGCCCGAGATGGCGAACTGCATCCGGTGCAGGCGGCGTTCCACGAGCATCACGGCCTGCAATGCGGCTTCTGCACGCCCGGCATGGTGATGGCCTCGGTCGACATGATCCGCCGGCATGGCGGTTCGCTCGACGAGAAGACCGTCCGCCATGAACTCGAAGGCAATATCTGTCGTTGCACGGGCTACCACAACATCGTCAAGGCGGTGTTGAGCGCCGCCGAGAATATGAGCGCCAAGCAGGCAGCCGAATAGCACCAATTTCCGGGAGGAGACGACAGATGGGTATCGAAGGCATTGGAGCGCGCGTGGCGCGCAAGGAAGACAAGAGATTTCTCACCGGCAAGGGCCGGTACACCGACGACATGACGGTTCCGGGCATGAAATATGCCTTCTTCATCCGCAGCCCGCATGCGCATGCCAGGATCCGGAGCCTCAACATATCGGCGGCGCTCGATATGCCCGGCGTGATCGGCGTGCTCGACGGCAAGCAGATGCAGGCCGACGGCATCGGCAACCTGATCTGCGGTTGGATGATCCATTCCAAGGATGGCTCACCGATGAATATGGGTCCGTGGCGGCCCTTGGCGGTCGATACGGTGCGCTATGTCGGCGATGCCGTGGCGATCGTTGTTGCCGACAGCATGGAGGAAGCCCGGGACGCGGCGGAGAAGGTCGAGATCGACTATGAACCGCTCGGCGCCGTCACCGAAGCCGTCGATGCCTTGAAGCCGGGCGCGCCGCAGGTGCATGACAATGCGCCTGGCAACCTGATCTTCGACTGGGAGATCGGCGATGGCGCTGCGGCGGATGCCGCGATTGCGAGCGCCGCCCACGTTACCGAAATCAAGATCCACAACAATCGCCTGTCGCCGAACCCGATGGAGCCGCGCGCCGCGCTTGGCATCTATGACGAGGCGGAGGATCACTATACCTGCTACACCACATCGCAGAACCCGCATGTGGCGCGGCTGGTGATGAGCGCCTTCTACAATGTCGCGCCGGAAAACAAGCTGCGAGTCATTGCGCCCGATGTCGGCGGCGGCTTCGGCTCCAAGATCTATATCTACCCGGAAGAGATCACCTGTCTCTGGGCGTCCAAGAAAACCGGCGTTCCGGTGAAGTGGACGTCGGACCGCACCGAAGCCTTCCTGACCGATGCGCATGGCCGTGACCATGTCTCGACCGTCAAGATGGCCTTCGACGCAAACAATCGCATCACCGCGCTCAAGGTCGATACGATCTGCAATCTCGGCGCCTATATGTCGCTCTTCTCGTCGGCGGTGCCGACCTATCTCTATGCGACGCTGCTTTCCGGCCAGTATGCGATTCCCGCGATCCATGCCAATGTCCGGACGGTCTATACAAATACCGCGCCGGTGGATGCCTATCGCGGCGCCGGCCGGCCCGAGGCGACCTATCTGCTCGAACGCACAATGGAAACCGCGGCGCGAGAACTCGGCATCTCGCAGGCGGAACTGCGCAAGACCAATTTCATCCGGACATTCCCCTACCAGACGCCCGTCATCATGACTTACGATGCGGGCGACTATGAAGCCTCGCTCAATGCTGCCATGGCCGCCGCCGATTGGACCGGCTTTGCCGGGCGCAAGGCGCAGTCTCAGGCCAATGGCAAGCTGCGCGGCATCGGCATGAGCTGTTACATCGAGGCCTGCGGCATCGCGCCGTCTGCGGCGGTCGGTTCGCTCGGCGCCGGCGTCGGCCTCTGGGAATCGGCCGAGGTGCGGGTCAATGCGGTGGGTACGATCGAGGTGCTGACCGGCTCGCACAGCCACGGCCAGGGCCACGAAACGACCTTCGCACAGCTCGTGTCCGACCGGTTCGGCGTGCCGATCGCCTCGGTCAACATCGTCCATGGCGACACCGACAAAGTGCAGATGGGCATGGGCACCTACGGCTCGCGCTCCGGCGCCGTCGGCATGTCGGCGATCGTCAAGGCACTCGACAAGGTCGAAGCCAAGGCCAAGAAGATCGCGGCCCATCTGATGGAGGCCGACGAGGCCGATATCGAGATCAAGGACGGCGAACTGGTGGTCGCGGGCACCGACAAGAAGCTGCCCTGGTTCCAGGTGGCACTTGCCGCCTATACCGCGCATAACCTGCCAAGCGGCATGGAGCCGGGGCTGAAGGAGGGCGCCTTCTACGATCCGTCGAACTTCACCTTCCCGGCCGGCTGCTACATTGCGGAAGTCGAGGTCGATCCGGAAACCGGGACGACCGAGATCATCCAGTTCGTCGCGGCGGACGATTTCGGCAATATCATCAACCCTATGATCGTCGAGGGCCAGGTGCATGGCGGCATCGCCCAGGGCATCGGCCAGGCGCTGCTCGAGGGCGTCCGGTATAGCGCGGACGGCCAACTTCTGACCGCAAGCTACATGGATTATGCCATGCCGCGCGCCGACGACCTGCCGTCGTTCAACGTCTCGCACCAGAATACGCCCTGCCCGAGCAATCCACTCGGCATCAAGGGCTGTGGCGAGGCGGGCGCGATCGGTTCGCCGCCGGCGTTGATCAACGCGATCACCGATGCGATCGGCAACAACACGCTCACCATGCCCGCGACCCCTGAAAAGGTCTGGGCGCTCGTCAACGCCTGAGGAGGAAGCCATGTACAACACCAATTATCATCGCGCCTCCTCGGTGGGGGAAGCCACGTCGCTCTTCAGCCAGTCCGGCGAGGCGAAGTATCTGGCGGGCGGCATGACGCTGATCGCCACCATGAAGCAGCGGCTAGCATCGCCGTCCGATCTTGTCGATCTCCGGCATATCGCCGATATCAAGGGCATCGAGGTCAATGGTTCGCGCATCCGCATCGGTGCCGGCACCACGCATTTCGACGTCTCGGCCTCGCAGCCGCTGCGCCAGGCATGCCGGGCGATCACCGAGCTTGCCGGCATGATCGGTGATCCGCATGTCCGGCATATGGGCACGATGGGCGGATCGGTGGCGAACAACGATCCGGCCGCCGATTATCCCGCCGCGGTGCTGGCGCTCAATGCAGCGATCCATACCAACAAGCGGACAATCGCGGCCGACGATTTCTTTGCCGGCATGTTCGAAACGGCGCTGGAGGATGGCGAGATCATCACTGCCTTCGAGTTCGAGGCACCCGCCAAATCAGGATATGAGAAATTCCGCAACCCGGCCTCACGCTATGCGATGGCCGGCGTCTTCGTGGCAAAGAGCGCCAGCGGCGATGTCCGTGTCGCGGTCACCGGGGCTGGTTCCGATGGCGTCTTCCGCCATCATGGAATGGAAGATGCGCTCCGGGCAAACTGGTCGCCGGATGCGGTCGCCTCGCAAAGCGTCGATCCCAGCGACATGCTGTCGGATATTCACGGTTCATCCGAATATCGCGCCAACCTGGTCAAGGTCATGGCCAAGCGCGCGGTTGCCGCAGCGGGCTGAGCCGCCAAATCTGGTCGCTTCTGGCCCGTCTTGATCGATATCAAGACGGGCCTTTCTCGTTTAAGATAGCAAAGGTTCCACCACTCATCGAAAAAGTGATGCGCCATACCGCCGCGGAATATCCGAATCCTCATCGCAGGGGTTGACGATTGGAATGATTCAAAACAAAACGGATGGCGAATATCTGGAGCGAATGATGAATTTCGAAGCCTTTTTCAAGGATGCGCTGGACGGCCTGCACGAAGAAGGCCGCTATCGTGTTTTTGCCGATCTCGAGCGTCAGGCGGGCAACTTCCCGAAGGCGACCCGCTACACCGAAAACGGCGAGCAAGAGGTCACCGTCTGGTGTTCCAACGATTATCTCGGCATGGGCCAGCATCCCAAGGTGATCGCGGCAATGAAGCATGCGATCGAGACCTGTGGCGCCGGCGCCGGCGGCACCCGCAACATTTCGGGCACCAATCATTACCATGTGCTGCTCGAGCGCGAACTCGCCGACCTGCATGGCAAGGAAGCAGCCCTGTTGTTCAATTCCGGCTATATGTCCAACTGGGCGACGCTCGGCACGCTCTGTTCGAAGATCCCTGGCGTCATCGTGTTCTCCGACGCCGGGAACCACGCTTCGATGATCGAGGGCATCCGCCATTCGAAATGCGAGCGGGTGATCTTCAAGCATAACGATCTCAACGATCTCTCCGCGAAGCTGGCTGCCGCCGATCCCAAGGCACCGAAGATCATCGCCTTCGAATCCGTCTATTCGATGGATGGCGATATCGCGCCGATCAAGGAAATCTGCGATCTCGCCGACCAGTATGGCGCGATGACCTATCTCGACGAAGTGCATGCCGTAGGCCTCTATGGACCGCGCGGCGGCGGCATTGCCGAGCGCGACGGCCAGATGCATCGCCTGACGGTGATCGAAGGCACGCTGGGCAAGGCTTTCGGCGTGATGGGCGGTTATATCACGGCGTCGGCTGCACTGGTCGATTTCATCCGCTCGTTCGCCTCGGGCTTCATCTTCACGACCTCACTGCCGCCGGCAATCGCGGCCGGCGCGCTGGCATCGATTCAGCACCTCAAGATCAGCCCCTTCGAGCGGGCACGCCATCAGGACCGCGTCCGCAAGCTGCGCGCGGCGCTCGACAAGGCCGGCATTCCGCATCTCGACAATCCGAGCCATATCGTGCCCGTGATGGTCAAGGATGCGGCCAAGTGCAAATGGATCTCGGACCTGCTGCTGGACAATTGCGGCATCTACGTGCAGCCGATCAACTATCCGACGGTGCCGAAGAAGACCGAGCGTTTGCGCATCACGCCGGCGCCCTATCACTCGGATGCGGATATCGAGCATCTGGTGGGATCGCTCGCCCAGTTGTGGGCACGTTGCGCCCTGGCACGCGCGGTCGCCTGACCCTTATCCATTGCTGACTTTGATGAAGCCGCCTCCGGGCGGCTTTTTCATGCGGCGGCGCTTGTTCCGATAAGGCCGCTTGCCAGCCGCCGCGCTTCGTCATCGGCGGCGAACACGTCGTCCATCGAGGATGCCGACGGTGTCGACGCCATCCGGTCCATGACGGATTCCGTGATGTCAGCCATCTCCAGGAACCCGATGCGGCCATCGATAAAGGCTTCGAGCGCAACTTCCTTTGCGGCATTCAGCACCGCACCCTGCAATCCGCCGCGCTGCATGGCGAGCCGGGCGAGCCTGAGCGCCGGGAACCTATCCTCGTCCGGAGCCTCGAAATCGAGCCGTGCGAGCTTGGTGAAATCGAGCCGTTCGACATTGAGTGTCGGTCGACTAGGAAATGAAAGCGCATAGCCTATCGCCGTCCGCATATCCGGGCAGCCGAGCTGGGCGAGCACCGAGCCATCGGCATAACCAACCATCGAATGGATCACCGATTGCGGATGGACGATGACCTCGATCTGGTCCGGCCTGACATCGAACAGATGCTTTGCCTCGATCATCTCCAGCGCCTTGTTGAACATCGAAGCAGAATCGATCGAGATCTTCAGGCCCATTGACCAGTTGGGATGGGCGCGCGCGGTCGCCGCCGTCACGTTCGCCATCGCCTCGCGGGTCCAGGTGCGGAACGGGCCGCCGGAGGCCGTGAGAATGATCCGCTCCAGCGCGTGGCGATGATGCTCGTTGAGAACCTGGAAGATCGCATTGTGCTCGCTGTCCACCGGGATCAGCGTGCCGCCGCCGTCCTCGACAGCCCGGATGAAAAGATCGCCGGCGGAAACCAGGCATTCCTTGTTGGCGAGCGCGATATTGGCGCCACGCTTCGCGGCGGCGAGCGTCGGCGCAAGCCCCGCCGTACCGACGATCGCCGCCATGACCAGCGATGCGTCGCCATCCGCTGCTTCCGCCAAGCCGCTGCGGCCAGCCGCCGCCTCGATGCCGGTACCGGAAAGCGCCTGCTTGAGATCGTGATACCGGCTTTCATCGGCGGTGACCGCCAGCCGGGCGTGGGTCTGTCGCGCCTGGCTTGCCAGCAGTTCGATATTGCCGTTGCCGGATAGCGCATCGACCGCATAGTCCTCGCCAAGCTGGCCGATGACGTCGATCGTGCTGACGCCGATCGAACCGGTCGATCCGAGAATGGTGATGCGGTTGGTCATGCCAAGCTTACCGAGCGATTCCTCATGTCCCTCTAACTACAGAGTCTTGAGGATGTGGGCAAGAAAGACTGGTCAGCCGCCATCCAACGTCAGCAACGGCCCATAGAGCTCCGGCCGCCGATCGCGGAACAGGCCCCAGGCCCGGCGCTGTGCCTCGATGGCGTCGAGGTCGAATGTAGCGGTGAGGATTGTCTCGTCCGTGCGATTGGCCTCGGCCACCTTGGCGCCTGTGGAATCGGCGATGAAGGACGAGCCGTAGAAGGTGATTTCGGTGCCATTGCGTCCGGGCTCCGCGCCGATCCGGTTGGAGGCGACCAGCGGCACGAGGTTGGAAGCAGCGCTGCCCTGCATGGCGCGCTGCCAGTGGCCGGATGAATCGATCGACGCGTCCTGTGGTTCCGAGCCGATGGCGGTCGGGTAGAAGAGAATCTCCGCCCCCTTCAGCGCCATGGCGCGAGCGGCTTCGGGAAACCACTGGTCCCAGCAGATGCCGACGCCGATCGTGGCGAACCTGGTCTTCCAGGTGCGGAAGCCGGTATCGCCGGGCGAGAAATAGAATTTTTCGGTATAGCCCGGACCATCGGGAATGTGGCTCTTGCGGTAATTGCCGAGCACCTTGCCGCCGGCATCGACGATCGCCACCGAATTGAAGAAGGCCTTGCCCGCCTTCTCGAAATAGCTGACCGGCAGGACCACGTCGAGTTCCTCGGCGAGCCGGGCAAAGTGTGCGATCAGCGGATTGCCTTCGAACGGATGGGCGTGGGTGAAGAATTCGGCATCCTGGTCCTGGCAGAAATACGGCGTGGCGAAGAGTTCCTGGATGAGGATGATATTGGCGCCGCGTCCCGCTGCCTCGCGTATCAATGCCTCGGCGCGTTTGAGATTATCCTCGACATCCCAGCTGCAAGCCATCTGGGTGGCGGCGAGTGTCACGTTGCGCATTTCTCGAACCCTTTCGCGAACGGCGCCATGCTACTGACGATCGGCAGTAAAAATCAATGCTATATCCAGCGGTTAGACAGAATGCACGACTGCTGATATCATCATTTGCCACTGAATAATGATAGATAGAGGACCTGCGTGAACCTTCCCGACTTTCTATGTATCGGCGCCCAGAAAGCAGGCACAAGCTGGCTTTACAAGGTGCTGCAGGAACATCCGCAAATCTTCATGCCGCCAATCAAGGAATTGCACTTCTTCGACCGGATCGGAACCGACGATCTGAAGCTGAGACACCGGCACCATCAGCTGGCGCGCAAGGCCGCCACCAGGGAAGAGCGCAAAGGGGACGCCGCCGACCGGAACCTTATCCGCTACCTGGAACGCGTCGTCGCCCACGACAAGGTTTCGCTCGACTGGTACCGCGAGGCGTTCTCCTGGCCGGTGGCGGAGGGGGTACGCAAGGGCGATATCACGCCCGGCTATCTTGAGATCTCCGAAGCCGAAGTCGCCTATGCCAGGGACTTGCTCGGCGCAGCCAAGCTGGTCCTGATCGTCCGCCGTCCGCTCGATCGCGAACTCTCCCAAATCAGGATGCTGGCGCAGCGTGATTACGGAACCAAGGTGCCGACGAACGATGGCGAATGGATGCGTCTCTACAAGCGGATGAGGAAGCACGAAGACCGGGGCGCTTACAGCCAGGGCATTCCGCGCTGGCAGTCTCATTTCGGCAAGGAGAACCTGTTGATCCTGCCCTATGGCGAGATGCGGGCCGATCCCCGGGGTTTCCTGGCAAAGATCGAGGATTTCCTCGGCATAGAGCGGTTGGAGACATACGAATACCTGACCGCCGAGGTGCATGCCACGCAGAAGCTGGAAATACCCGAAAAGGTCGTCGCCCGCGCCATACGAAAGACGGCAGAGGAAGACGCCTATCTGAAATCCGCATTGGGCGAGGCGTTTTTCGAGCGGACACGCTAGGTCGTGTGGACTCTTGGGATTCCCAAGGCTGAGCAAATCAGATTCAAGACTGTCTTTTGGAGGCAGTCATGGGTGTATTGGACCGGTTGATCCTTCGGGACGAGCAGTGGGAGCGGATATCGCCGCACATCATTGGTGACGATCGCACGCGCGGTTCGTCCGGTCGCGACAATCGTATGTTCGTGGAAGCAGTGCTTTGGATCGTGCGCACCGGCTCACCCTGGCGTGACCTGCCGGAGGTGTTCGGCGAGTGGAACAGTGTCTTCCGCCGCTTCAGCCGCTGGAGCGAGAAGGGCATCTGGTGGCGCATGTTTGCGGCGATGTCCGATGATCCGGACTTCGAGTATCTGATCGTCGATTCCACCATCATCCGCGCTCATCAGCACGCCGCCGGCGCAAAAAGGGGGCTGAAGATCAAGCCCTTGGCCGCTCTCGCGGCGGACTGAGCACCAAAATCCACATGGCGGTGCGTGGTCTCGGCTGCCCGGTCCGCTTCACACTGACCGCCGGCCAGAAAGGCGATGCGCCACAAGCCGATGTCCTGATCGAGGGCCTGCCTGCCGATATCGTCATGGCCGACACCGCCTATGACAGCGACCGTCTGCGCGACGCCATCGCGGACAAAGGCGCTGTGGCGGTGATCCCCAACAATCCCTCCCGTGCTCAGAAATACCCGCTCGACAAGGACCTCTATGCCCAGCGCCACCTCATTGAATGCTGCTTCTCCAAGCTCAAGCACTTCCGCAGGGTCGCGACACGTTTCGAGAAAACCGCACGAAACTACCTAGCCGTCGTCACAATCGCAGCTATCGTACTATGGATCAGGTAAGTGTCCACACGACCTAAAGCGTGTCGCAGGTAATCAGATTCGGGATTCCGTTATTTTGTGATTTGTGATTCAATTTGCCCACGGAAGGAGAACGACCATGGGCAAGCCGCATCCGATAGCGTTGCGTGCGCGTGTTGTTGCGTTTGTGGAAGAGGGTCATAGTCATCGTGAGGCTGCCCGGCATTTTCGGGTATCTCCTCGGTTCGTCAACAACATGATGATCCTGCAACGATCGTCGGGCTCACTTGCGCCTGCCCGGCAGGGCCAGCCGCCCGGCAGCAAGCTGTCGGCTCACGGCGAATGGATCAACCAACGTGTGTCAGGCCATGGCGAAGTGACACTGGACGAATTGTGTGTCGAGCTCGCCGAGCGCGGTGTCGAAGTCCATCGCGCGACCGTCGGCCGGTTCCTGCATCGGCTGGGGCTCAGCAATAAAAAAAAGCCTCAGGGCAAGCGAACAGTGCAGGCCGCAGATCGCCAAGGCGCGTGACCTGTGGATTAGGCGTCGAAAGCGGTTCTTCAACAAGGCATTGGCGCGGCTGATCTTCGTCGATGAGACATCGACAAACACGCGGCTGACCAAGCGCACCGGATGGTCCCGCAAAGGGCGGCGCTTTGTCGCCTATGCTCCCTTCGGAAAATGGAAGACGCAGACATTCATTGCTGGACTTCGCTGCCACGGCCTCACTGCCCCCTTCATCGTCGATGCACCCATGAATAGCCGCATCTTTGATACCTGGGTTGAAACACAGCTTGCCCCGACGCTATCGCCAGGTGACGTCGTCATTCTCGACAATGTCGGCTTCCACAAGAGCGAGCGCGCAGAGCAGCTCGTCAAGGCCAAGGGTGCCTGGCTCCTCTTCCTCCCGCCTTACTCGCCGGACCTGAACCCGATCGAGATGGCATTCTCCAAGCTCAAGTCCCTATTGCGAAAACGAGCCGCTCGAAGCTTCGACGCCATCACTCAGGCGCTCGGCGACATTGTCGCACTCTTCTCCGTGTCAGAATGCAGAAACTTCTTCAGAGCAGCCGGCTATGAGGCTGAATAAATGCGACACGCTTTAGGACCGACCGACATTCAGCTCAGGCCGGTCTGCAAATGGCGATTTTCTGCGCTTCCGGTGCTTACGTACCTTAAGTACGCTCCGCTCCGGTTCTCGAAAACTACCATTTTCGCCTCGGCCTGAGCTGAATGTCGGTCGGTCCTAAGCTCCGGCTGGGAGCTGCATGTCGGAAATCGCGACGTCATAGTGCTCGACGCGATCGGTCTTGGTCAGCAGGAACCTGTCGTCATCGGCATAGTATTTCGACTGCTCGTAATCGTCGCCGGCGAATGCCTTTATGGCGGCGATGTCTTGCCACCAACTGAGCGTCACGACCTCCGTGACGCCTTGGTCGAGATCGCGCGACAGGACCTGAAAACCGAGATTGCCGGGTGTCTCGCGATAAGCGCTGGCGCCTGTCGCCATGATGTAATCGACATATGCCTTCTCGTCCTCGCTGCGGATCGTTGCGTGCCAGCGCCTCAGTATCATAGCGGATTTCCTTCGATCGTACGAGCTGCGTCAATTCTTGACCACGGCGCAGGCGACGCCGACCTTGCGGATCGAATCACAGAGCGCGATGGCCTCCTGCCTTGTCTCTTTGCCGATTCTTGCCTGGTATTTCGGCCGCATGCCCGGCTTCACCCGCTTCTGCCGCACGATCAGCGCTTGCTCGCTTCTGAGCGGCTCGGGCAACTTGGCGACGGACTTCGTCATCAGCCGCCTCGCGATGATTGGATTGAAATTCGCGGCAAGCTGCACCGCCCACGGCGCCCAGTCGGCGGATTGGATGAGGATCGGTTCACGCAGGTTGCGGCTCACGGCCAACCGGATGCAGGCGCTGAGGAAGGATCGCTCCGGGTCCAGCGATTCGGCGGCGCTTTTCGGCGGATCGTCCTGCCATGCCTCGACCGGATTGCCGGTAATGGCGAAGACGTAATCGCGCGTTTCAAGCGGCAGCCGGCCGTTGCGAAGAAAACTATCAACCCGGTTTTCGCCGGCATTGTAGGCGGCTGCGGCGAGGCCAAGATTGCCGAACCGGTCGCGCAATTCACTCAGATAGCGGGAAGAGGCCTCAAGCGCCTGCGCCACGTCGAAGCTGTTCGCCAGGCCGCGCAGCTTTGCGGTGCCCGGCATGAATTGCGCAATGCCCTCGGCACCCTTGTAGCTGACGGCATCGGCGCGAAAGAGACTCTCGCGCCAGATCAGCCGGGCGAAATATTCGGGCGGCAGGTCGTGCTCCACCGAGAACCGCTTGATGGCGCGGCACAGGTCACGCGGATAGCTTGCGGAACGGATGCAAATTCGGAGGACGCCAGGCTTTGCCGGACGCTCGAAAAGGCACTCCTTTTCGGCGACAACCGGTTGGTCCACGGAGGCTGCAGAGCCGCTGCCTCCCGACATCACGAAGGCGAGGCAGCACGTGACGAGCTTTGGCAACGCTTTCACCGGTTACCTCCATCGCGCAACCAGTCCTCTTACTGCCCGGCACCAGAGCAGAATTCGGCATCTACAGCAAAACATGTCGCATGAAGCCGCCGCTGTCATCCTGAAATCTTGGGCAAGCCTGTTGCGACAGGGATCAATCGGTCACTGATTGGAATGGCGATCCCGACAGGATTCGAACCTGTGACCCCCAGATTAGGAATCTGGTGCTCTATCCTGCTGAGCTACGGGACCATCCACGCCACTCAATACAAAAGAAGCAGCGCTTCGCCAAGGGGCTTGAGCGAAATGGCGTCGATTTGCGTCGTGCGCTTCATATTGCGCGGAATTTGCGGCGCCTGTTCCCACGGAAACAGCGGCATCGGTCGGGATGTGGGAAAACAGCGTCAACGGATGAGAGACATCATTCACAAAGAAACGAAGAAGACTGCACCCAGCACTTCAACCCAACAGAACCCACAAGGACAAACATCATGAAAAAGTTCATCATCGGCGGCCTCGCTGCCCTCGTCGCCACCGTCTCGCTCGCCGCCACGGCTGAAGCCGGCTGGCGTCATCGTCACCACGGCTGGCACAACCGCCATCATTGGGGCGTGGTCGTCGTATCCCCCCGCTACCACGATTATGACGACTATTGCTTCGTCAAGAAGATCAAGCGCTACGACGATTGGGGCAATGTCTACATCAAGAAGGTCCGCATCTGCGATTGATCTTCCGGCCTGATCCGATGACATCGGTGCCTGAGGTTCTCCTCCCGCCCAGGCACCGAACACCGGCCGCCCGATCCCCTGCCACACGGCGGCCCGATGTCAGACGATCAACGACGACTGATCCCCTCCCCACGGCAAGCCCGGTGTCCTCCAGCACCGGGTTTGTCGTTTTCAGCGGGTGTGCCGCTTCAGCCTTCGAGTTCCTCGCGGAGCATTTCGAGTTCCAGCCACTCTTCTTCCATGCGGGCGATTTCGGCGCGCGCGGCTTCCGTCAGCTTGGCAGCCTTGGCGAACCCATCCGGGTCTTTGCCGAAGAAGGCCGGGTCGGCCATTCTTGCTTCGAGCTTCGCGACTTCTGCTTCCTTCTCCGCCATCTTTTTCGGCAGGCTCTCGATGGCGAATTTCTGCTTGTAGGAGAGCTTGGCCTTCCCCTTGGCCGGCTCGTCGGACGACACGTTCGAAGTGGCCGCAGGGCGCCTGTCGCGCTCTTCCCGCTTGCGTTCGGCCTGTGCGTCGCGGCGCTGGGCGAGCATGTCGGTATAGCCGCCGGCATATTCGATCCAGCGGCCATCCGGATTTTCCGGATCCGCCGGCGCGATCGTCGAGGTCACCGTGCGGTCGAGGAAGTCGCGGTCATGGCTGACCAGGATCGCGGTGCCGGCATAGCTGGAGACGATCTCCTGCAGCAGATCGAGCGTCTCGATGTCGAGATCGTTTGTCGGTTCGTCGAGGATCAGCAGGTTCGAGGGCCGGGCAAGATTGCGCGCCAGGATCAGCCGCGCCCGCTCGCCACCCGAGAGATTGCGGATCGGCGTGCGCGCCTGTTCGGGCTGGAACAGAAAATCCTTCATATAGCCGGTGACATGCTTGGCGACGCCGTTGACCAGCAGGTTGTCGCCCCTTCCATCGGTCAGGAAATGGGCGAGCGTGTCGTCTAGATTGAGGTCCTCGCGCTTCTGGTCGAGCGTTGCCATTTCGAGATTGGTGCCGAGCTTCACGGTTCCTGAATCCGGTGCGAGCTGGCCGGTCAGCATCTTGAGCAGCGTCGTCTTGCCCGCGCCGTTGGGGCCGACGAGGCCGATCCGGTCGCCGCGATGGACCCGCAGCGAGAAAGGCGACACGATCACGCGGTCGCCATAGGACTTGGCGATCTTCTCCGCCTCGATGACCAGCTTGCCGGAATCGCGGGCTTCCGCCACCGTCGCTTGGGCGGAACCGAGCGCGCCGCGATGGGTGCGGTGCTCCTGGCGCAGATCCTGCAACTGGCCGAGGCGGCGCATATTGCGCTTACGGCGCGCGGTGACGCCATAGCGCAGCCAGTGTTCCTCGCGCTCGATCTGTTTGCCGAGCTTGTGCTGTTCGAGTTCTTCCTCTTCCAGCACCTTGTCGCGCCAGGCTTCGAAATGGCCGAAACCGCGATCGAGGCGCCTGGACGTGCCGCGATCGAGCCAGACCGTCGCCGTCGAGACTTTTTCGAGGAAGCGCCGGTCATGCGAGATGAGGATCAGGGCGCTCCTGGTCTTCTGCAACTCGCCTTCCAGCCATTCGATGGTCGGCAGGTCGAGATGGTTGGTCGGCTCGTCGAGCAGGAGGATATCCGGCTCCGGCGCCATGACCTTGGCAAGTGCCGCCCGCCGCATCTCGCCACCGGACAGGCTCGACGGATGCTCATGACCTGTTAGTCCGAGATGCTCAAGCAGGTAGGTGACGCGATAGGGATCGTCGGACGGGCCGAGCCCGGCGGCGGCATAGGCCTCGACTGTCTCGAAACCCTCGAAATCCGGCGCCTGGTTGAGATAGCGCACGGTCGCCGAGGGATGCCGGAACACCTCGCCGCTCTGGGGTTCGGCCAATCCCGCCGCGATCTTCATCAGCGTCGATTTGCCCGAGCCGTTGCGGCCGACGAGGCAGATGCGCTCACCCGGCTCAAGCTGCAGGCTGGCGCCGGAAAGCAGCGGCGTGCCGCCGAAATTCAGATGGATGTCGTCGAGTTTCAGGATCGGCGGTGCCAATATCATACTCCGGAAAAATCATGCGGGCGCGCCAGGACCAGCGCGCGGCCGGCGCGGAGGCTGAACGAGACAGCGCCTTCCGCGACATTGGAAATGGTGCGCGACGAGCCGAAAGGCAAATGGAAGTCATCGAGCGGATAGCGTGCATTGCGGATTGTCAGCCCGTCGAGCGCATCGAGCCCGAGCACGGAAAACAGGCTGGCTTTGGGCAGGTCGAGCAGCATCGATCCCGGCCAGAACGGATAGCCTTCCTCGTCGCCCGATGTCAGCAGCACTGCTATGCCGGCAGCCGTCAGCGCCATGGCATGGACGAGATGCGCCCATGCATGATCGGCACGCTCGCCGCCCAGCGCGCCAATGAGAACGACACGGGTTGCACCACGTTCGAGCGCGGTCTGAACCGCAAGTTCGCCATCGGTCAGCGACTTCTCCGAGGGATATTCGAGCCGTGGCACTTCGGCATATTCGACAGCGAGTTCCTCCGTCGAGGAATCGAAATCACCGACCCAGAGTTCGGGCAGCAATCCCAGGGGTCCCGCATGCCTGATTCCACTGTCGGCCGCGATCGTGCGGACGCCTTCGAGCTGCGTCAGAAGCCGAGGATTGACCGAAACCGGCCCGCCGAGAAGGATTGCGAATGTCGTCATGCCCGCGCTTTACGCGACGGCTGCCTGAAGGTCAATTTGGGAGAGGTTGGAAGGAGTGGCTCAGTCCTGGAGCTTCTGGACCTTGTCGAAGAATTTCATGACCTGGGCGAGGTCGTGGCCGCGCTTGAGAATGCGGCCCTGGGTGTTGACGACGGAGAAGGCACCTTGTTTTGCAGCGAATTTGGGATTCTTCTCGATCTGGTAGGCCGGCAGGTCACCCGACCGCTTGAAGACGGAAAACACCGCCTTCTCCTTGAAATGATCGATGGCGTAGTCGCGCCATTCGCTCTCTCCGACCATGCGGCCATAGACCCGGAGAATCTGGTTGAGTTCAAGGCGGTGGAACGTCACCGGCATCGGGTCGCGGGCGTCGCGGTATTCCCTCAGGTCGATAACAATCCGGCCTCTGCGTTCGGCCGATCCTGTGTGCTCGCCGTGATCCGACATTTGACCCCATTCGCGCAATCTGCCCGTCACCCGCAGGGCGCAGGATGACGAATTGGTGACAGTTTGCCTGAAGAAGACCGAATTGCAAGACTGTTTTGCAGGAGACGCTATCGAAGCTGCAAGCGGACTTAGAGCGAAGCAGCGCCTAGAATGCGGCCGGGATTGCCGTTGGCATCATGCGATTGCAGGAGAATCGCGCAGCCGTCGAAGCCGCGCTTGGCGAGAAGTGCGGCCGGCAGCTTGATGGTCAGGGCCTTGCCGTCCCACATGCCGACCGTCTCGAGCTTGGTCACGGCATTGCGGTAGGTGATCTTCTTGCCTTCGTTCTCGCCGGTCTTGATTTCGACCACCGTGCGCTTCCTGTAATAGGCGATGATCACGTCAGCATTGCCGGCGCCGTCGCCGATACTGATCGTCATTTCGGCCGGTGACAGGCTGGCGGTGACCGGCACGCTCAGGCGCTCGCCGCCTTGATCGAGGCTTGCAAGCCGTGCCCGTATCTTGCCGGCGTCGGATACTTTCGCGTCGTGCAGGCCGTTGAGAATAATCTGTGGCGTGAATACATTGCGAATCCCAAGCGTCTTGGCATAACCATATTGACGCTCGGTATTCTCCTTGGCGCTTAGCGTATCTTCCCAGCCGAGATAGTTCCAATAGTCGACGTGGTAGGTGATCGTGACGACGTCATCGCTTTCCGCAAGCGCCTCGATGGCCCGATCCGCCTTGGGACAGTTGGAACAACCTTGCGATGTAAAGAGTTCTACAATGCCGACGGGCGCGGAACGGCTGATCTCCTCGGCGGATGCGGTCCCCAAAACAAGGGTCGTCGCTGCCAATGCCGGCAGCACGATCGATATGAAAAGGGTTACGATGCGCAACATTTCCCGCTTTCTCGCCAGACAGATGCACGTGCCCAGCACGGGTCCTCCCGCTGCATCCGGGTTGCTTATAGAACAAACAGACCTCACACATAAATCAAAATAGATTGATTGTGGCTTGCAGCAGGTCACGAAAACTTGTCCTCGTGCCGGAAAACGGAATGCAGGATCGCGGCGCCCGGTGGTTGACATAGTTCAGGCGTGCATAGAGGTTTTCGGTCGTGTGTATAAACTTGACCAATATCAGTCTTTCGGCCCGGCCGCTTTGCCATTAAGGTCCGTAGAAATGATTTGCAAATTCGGGATCATGTCATGAGCATATTGGACGAAACTGATCGCAGTCTTCTGGCTTTGCTTCAAAAAAACGACAGACTATCGCTCGCCGAAATCGGGCAGGAGCTGAAGCTCGCGCCATCGACGGTCAACGACCGGATCAAGCGGCTGATACGCAACGAGATCATTTCGGGCTTCCATGCGGCGGTCAATCCGGAGAAGGTCGGGCTCGACCTGCTCGCCTTCGTCTTCGTCGGCTGGAACGAACCGGAAGTGGAAGCCGCCTTCCTCAAGAAGGTCGCCGCCAGCGGCGCGGTGCTCGAATGCCATCACGTGACGGGCGCCTGGAACTACCTGCTCAAGGTCCGGCTGAAAAACACGCGCGAGCTCGAACGGTTCCTGGCACAGGAGCTCAAGGGTATCGAAGGCCTGATGCGCACCGAAACCCTGATCGTGCTCTCTTCGGCCAAGGAAGTCTCCATGCTCGAAGTTTGAGCCCGACAAACTTTTTTCGAGAAAAATGCATAATCTGCCGAATAATCCGAATAGCCCGCCCGTCTTGTCTTTAGCCACCATTCCATCGCACCTGTTCCCCGCGTAACCGCGCCAGGCGGTGATTGCTGCGACAACGTCTCCATCGCAACACATTCCCACCGATGGAGAGGGACATGGCTAGGATCATCAGAGGTACCAACGGCAACGACCGGATCAATCAGAATGGCCGGTTCGACCTGGAAATTTATGGCCTCGGCGGCAACGATACGATCGTTCTCGACCGTGACGACGACCTGGGTGGCGACAATTTCGTCGATGCCGGCACGGGCAACGACACGGTCTTCAATGCATTCGAAGGCGGCAATCGCATCCTGCTCGGCAAGGGCAACGACATCTATATCGGTACCGGCTTCTCTTCGCTGGGCGGCTTCGACATCGTCGAAGGCCGTGGCGGCAACGACCAGTTCTTCCTGACCACACTGAAAAGCGCCTATCTCGGCGGTGGCGGCAAGGACATTTTCAACAGCGAAGGCTGGGAGAACGGCTTCGACGGCGGCGCCGGCAGCGACACGATCTCCTACCAGTTCCGCCACGAGAGCACCGTCATTGGCGACACCGGCGTGATCATCGATCTCGCCGCGGGCCTTGTGCAGACCGGTGCATCGCGCACCGAGCAGATCATCTCGATCGAGAATGCCGTCGGCTCCAGAAACGCCGACATCATTGGCGGCACCGACGATGACAATACGCTGATGGGTCTGGCCGGCACCGACACGATCTTCGGCTTCGGCGGAGATGACGTGATCGTCGGCGGCGCCGGTTTCGACGCCATGCTCGGAGATACCGGAAGCGATGTCTTCGTGTTCCAGGCCGTGACCGACAGCCTCGCCGGATTCAGGGACAAGATCGGCGATTTCACCCGCGCCGAGGGCGACCGCATCGATCTCTCCGCTATCGACGCCATCACCGGCGGTGGCGATCAGGCCTTCACCTTCCAGGGCATCGCTTCGTTCACAGGCCAGGCCGGTGAGTTGCGCTTCGCAAGCGGCGTGTTGAGCGCCGACGTCAACGGTGACGGCCAAGCCGATTTCGCGGTGAGTGTCGACGGGTTGACGTCGATGACTGCCACCGACTTCGTGCTCTGATCAGCGGTTCGGATCGACCACGACACGCCCCTTCACTCCGCCCTCGAGAATCTTCTTCCCGAGGGCGGGCATGTCTTGAAGACCGTGTTCGGAGATCATCCTCTCGAGCCTGTCCATCGGGAGATCGCTGACGAGGCGGTTCCATGCCTCAAGGCGCTGCTGAAAAGGCTTCATCACCGAGTCGATGCCGAGCAGGTTGACGCCGCGCAGCAGGAACGGAATGACGGTGAAGGAGGGCACCGCCGCCCCGCCCGCAAGCCCGATCGAGGCGACCGAGCCATTATACTTCATCTGTTTCAGGACGCGGCCCAGCATCTCTCCGCCCACGGCATCCACCGCTGCCGCCCAACGTTCCGATTCGAGCGGCTTGCTGCTCGCCTCCGCCAGCTCGCTGCGAGCGACAATCGTTTCAGCGCCGAGTTCCTTCAGATAGTCCCCCGCCTCGGGCCGCCCCGTAACGGCCGCGACGCGATAGCCAAGTTTCGCCAGGATCGCCACGGCAACCGACCCCACGCCGCCGGCCGCACCCGTCACCAGCACCTCGCCCTTGTCAGGCGTCAATCCCGCCTTTTCCAGCGCGATGACAGCGAGCATGGAGGTGAGGCCCGCTGTGCCGATCGCCATGGCATTGCGCGTCGAGATCGCTTCCGGCAGCCTGACCAGCCAGTCGGCATTGACCCGCGCTCGTGTCGCATAGCCGCCCCAACGCACCTCGCCGACGCGCCAGCCGGTCAGCACCACACAGTCGCCTGGCACATAGAGCGGATCGGAGGACTCTTCCACCACGCCCGAGAAATCCACGCCCGGCACATGCGGATAGGTGCGGACCAGCCCGCCCTGGCCATGCATGCAGAGCCCGTCCTTGTAATTGAGCGTGGAATACTCGACCCGGACCGTGACATTGCCTTCCGGCAGCCTGCTGTCATCGAGTTCATGTACCGATTGCGTGATCGTGCCGTCATCGGCCTTCTCCACCAGCAGCGCCCTGAACGTCATGTCAGCCTCCCGAAAACTCTCTTTGTCGGGAGCATAGGCATCGGCCTCGTCTGCCGCAATCCGACGATCGTTCCATCCCGACTGCGCGAAAATAGCGCGGGCCTGCGACCTCGCCGGTAAACTGATCGTCATCAATTTGCCGCAGGATTGACTTTCACCTCTGCCCTTGCCACTTGAGGCCTGTCAGACACTAGAGATTTTCCGATGTCCGCCTTTGCCGAATTCGCACCCAAGCCGCGCCGTGCCTCCATCGCCGTCGATGTCGGCGGCGTGATCGTCGGCGGCGGCGCGCCGGTTGTCGTGCAATCGATGACCAATACCGACACGGCCGATATCGACGGCACAGTCAAGCAGGTCGCGGAACTCTTCAAGGCCGGCTCCGAAATCGTCCGCATCACCGTCGACCGCGACGAGAGTGCCGCCGCCGTGCCGAAAATCCGCGAGCGCCTGCTCCGCCTCGGCCTGGATGTGCCGCTGGTCGGTGATTTCCATTATATCGGCCACAAGCTGCTTGCCGACCATCCGGCCTGCGCTGAGGCGCTGGCGAAATACCGCATCAATCCCGGCAATGTCGGCTTCAAGGACAAGAAGGACAAGCAATTCGCCGATATCGTCGAAATGGCGATCCGCTACGACAAGCCCGTACGCATCGGCGTCAACTGGGGCTCGCTCGACCAGGAACTGCTGACCAGCCTGATGGACAAGAACGCCGCCGAAGGCTCGCCGATGTCGGCCCGCGACGTGACCCGCGAGGCGATCGTGCAATCCGCTCTGCTCTCCGCCGAGCTCGCCGAGGAAATCGGCCTGCCGCGCAACCGCATCATCCTGTCTGCGAAAGTGTCCAACGTGCAGGACCTGATCGCCTGCTACTCGGCCCTCTCCGAGCGTTCCAACCACGCGCTGCATCTCGGCCTCACCGAGGCCGGCATGGGCTCCAAGGGCATCGTCGCCTCATCGGCCGCCATGGGCTACGTGCTGCAACAGGGCATCGGCGACACCATCCGCGTCTCGCTGACGCCCGAGCCGAACGGTGACCGCACCCGCGAAGTCATCGTCGCGCAGGAACTGCTGCAGGTCATGGGCTTCCGCCAGTTCCTCCCCGTCGTCGCCGCCTGTCCCGGCTGCGGCCGCACCACCTCCACAGTCTTCCAGGAACTCGCCCAGAACATCGAGCGCGACCTGCGCAAGAACATGCCGGTCTGGCGCGAAAAATATCCCGGCGTCGAAGCGCTCAACGTCGCCGTCATGGGCTGCATCGTCAACGGCCCGGGCGAGAGCAAGCACGCCGATATCGGCATCTCGCTGCCCGGCACGGGCGAAACCCCGGCCGCGCCTGTTTTCATCGATGGTAAGAAAGCGCTGACCCTGCGCGGGCCGAAGATCGCCGAGGATTTCGAGGCGCTGGTGGTGGATTACATCGAGAAGCGGTTTGGCGGGAAGACTGAGGCAGCTGAGTAGTTGTCGTCGAGCGGTCGAGCGCTTCTTAAAGTCGCTATCACCCCTCACCAACTTCGGCCAAGGGTTCACTACGTTCACCCGGCCTTCGTATCCTCTCCCGCAAGGGGAGAGGTTAGGCTGCCACGCCCTCGACCTTCATTTGAGGCAAGGCGGTGCCGCGGGTTTACCTCTCCCCTTGCGGGAGAGGATAGCAAGCCTGCATGAGACGCAGTCGAATGCCTAGGCGCGCTTGGTGAGGGGTAAGACCCGACCCTCAAATCCGAGCCGTCAGCAACTTCACGCCCGCCGCCGCGAAGAACACACCGACAAACGCATCGATGTACCGCCGCGCATGGGTATATCCCCGCCGCACCGGCCCGGTGGAAAACAGGATCGCGAGCCCGATGAAGGTCGTCGAGCCGATCACCAGGCACCCGACGATGAAGACCGCGAAGATCGAGGCCGGCGCGCCGGGCGGCAGGCCGAGCGACAGCAGCGCGAGCCAGGAGAGAATGGCCTTCGGGTTCGTCAGGTGCAGCATCAGCCCCTTGAAATAGAGCTGACGGCGCGTCAGTTCCTTGTTGGCGAGAGCCGCCAGATGCACCTCATCAGCCGTCATCGCCGAGCGAAACGACTTCCAGGCGAGCCACAGCAGGTAAAGCCCACCGACGATCTTGAGTAAGGTCAGGATGCCGGCATAGGCCGTCAGGATCGCAGCCAGCCCTGCCGATGTCAGGCAGGCCCAGATGAAGGAGCCTGTATAGACGCCGAGCGCCAGCGACACGCCCGCCGCGCGACCCGAGGTCATCGACGTCGCCGCCAGCGCCAGCGTCGCCGGGCCGGGGCTCACCACTGCGATGAAATAGGCCGTCCAGGCGACGGCGAGATAGGGCAGGTATTCATGGATCGGCATGGCGGCCTCGCGGGGGGTTGATGGGGCGAGGATAGCGCAGCGTTTCATAAGGAAAAGCGATATTTGTTGAAGCCTGCATCAGCGGAGGCGATGGGTGCAACGGTTTGCCACGGAGGCCAAACCCACTCACGACGTCATGCTCGGCCTTGTGCCGAGCATCTGGTGAGCGTGCTTTTTGGCAGCGACGAACCACCCGTCTCAGGCTCACCAGATCCTAGGGACAAGCAACCGTGGTTTTCAGGGTGCGAAAGCTGGATCGGTCCTTGCGATGGCGTTGAGGATTGTGATGAGCTTGCGGATGGTGGCGACCATGGCGAGTTTGAAGGGTTTTCCGTTCTGTCTGAGGCGTTTGTAGAAGCCACCGAGGACTGGGTCGGCTGCCTTGATGGCGCTCAAGACCGCCATGTAGGCAATATCGCGCAGATGTTTACGACCGCCCGAACACCGTCCCGGCCGGTTGGCTTTTCCTGATTGGCGTGCATGCGGTGCGACGCCGAGAAGAGCGGCGACGGTCTTACCCGAGACCTGGCCTAGTTCCGGCAGGTCGGCGAGCAGCGTGGTGGCGAGCACTGGTCCGACACCGCTGACCGCCGGATTGTCGGCGACAAGCGCATGCACCGCGTCCTTGATGCGCACGATCGCTCGCTCGATCGCGGCGAGGCGCTCTTCGATCAAGCTGAGCACCAGGGGTTCGGTCTCGGTATCGCACTGGCTGAGCAACCCACTGCGCTCGGCGACCAGCCGCCGCCTGTGGCCGAGCAGCGCCCCAAGGCTGCCAAGCGCCGGATCCCGACGGTAGGGTGCAAGCGCCTGATGGGCGGTCGCGAGATAGCGGGCAATCACGGCGGCATCGATCGCATCGGTCTTGGCGAGCTGTCCGATCGAGCGGGCAAAGCCGCGCACGCGCGATGGCTGCAGGATACGGACATCGATGCCCGCGGCATGGAGCGCGTCGGCAAGCGGCCGTTCATAGCCACCCGATGCCTCAAGACCGACGACAGATGCCCCCAGAACACGCAGGCGTGCGATGAGATCACTGAAATGCTCTGAAATATTGGCGAGCACCAGGACGTGACCCGCAGGATGGATGTGGACATCGAGGCGGGCTTTGGAAACGTCGATGCCGACAAAGGAAAGTTCAGATATCATGGCCTTGCTCCCAGGCTTGTGGTGCGGGCGAAAGCCCGATCAACCGTTCGGGGTCTAAGGGAGCAGGCAGGGCCAAGCTTGTCCTCGGCTATTCAAAGCCAGCCCAAGTGAACGGCCTCCTGCCTGCACCGGCCGGAGGTTCAGTCCGGCCGGTGCATCAAGTTAAACACACTTCGTCCACACAAGCCCGAGGATGACGGCGGAGGGGTTTGCTAGCCCGAAGAAAAAGCCGCCGGAATTTCTCCCGGCGGCCCATAACGTCGTCTCTCGCCTACCCGCTTACGCCGCCAAATCCCTCAGCACCTGCTGCAAAATCCCGCCATTGTGGAAGTAGTCGATCTCGTCGAGCGTATCGATGCGGCAGATGATCGGGATGTCCCTCACCGTGCCGTCGCCATAGGTGACGTGCGCGACCGTCTTCTGGCGCGGCTTGATCGTGGCAAGGCCCTCGATGGTGACGATCTCGTCGCCCTTGAGGCCGAGCGAGGCCCAGCCGGAGCCATCCTCGAAGACGAAGGGCACGACGCCCATGCCGACGAGGTTGGAGCGGTGGATGCGCTCGAAGGACTGGGCGATGACGGCGCGGACGCCGAGCAGGTTGGTACCCTTGGCTGCCCAGTCGCGCGACGAGCCGTTGCCGTATTCGACGCCGGCGAAGATCACCAGCGGCACGCCTTCTTCCTTGTACATCATCGCTGCGTCGTAGATCGACATCTCCTCCTTGGTGGGATAGTGGATCGTGAAGCCGCCTTCCCTGCCGTTCGGGCCGAGCATGTGGTTGCGGATGCGGATATTGGCGAACGTGCCGCGCATCATCACTTCATGATTGCCACGGCGCGTGCCGTATTGGTTGAAGTCGGCCACCGAGACGCCGTGGTTGATCAGGTAGCTGCCGGCGGGCGAGGCTGCCTTGATCGACCCCGCGGGCGAGATATGGTCGGTGGTGATCTTGTCGCCGAAGAGACCCAGCACGCGGGCACCCTTGATGTCGGTGACGCCGATCGCCGCCTGCTTCATGCCGACGAAATAGGGCGGGTTCTGCACATAGGTCGATTCGTCGTCCCAGGCATAGGTCTTGCCTTCGGGGATCTTGACCTCCTGCCAGTTGACGTCGCCCTTGAACACATCGGCATATTTCGATGCGTAGAGTTCGCGCGTCACATATTTCATGATGAATTCCTGGATCTCCTTCGAGGACGGCCAAATGTCCTTGAGGAAAACAGGGTTGCCCTGCTGGTCGTTGCCGATCGGCTCCTCGGTGAGGTCGATCTGCACCGAACCGGCGAGAGCGTAAGCCACGACCAGCGGCGGCGAGGCGAGGTAGTTCGCCTGCACATCCGGCGAGACGCGGCCTTCGAAATTGCGGTTGCCGGAGAGCACGCCGGCGGCGATCAGGCCCTTGTCGTTGATGGTCTTCGAGATAGGCGCCGGCAGCGGGCCGGAATTGCCGATGCAGGTGGTGCAGCCGAAGCCGACGAGGTTGAAGCCGAGCTTGTCGAGATCGTCCTGCAGGCCCGATCGGCCGAGATATTCGGCGACGACCTGGCTTCCGGGTGCCAGCGAAGTCTTGACCCAGGGCTTGGATGTCAGGCCCTTGGCGACCGCGTTGCGGGCGAGCAGGCCGGCCGCGATCAGCACAGAGGGGTTGGACGTGTTGGTGCATGACGTGATGGCGGCAATCGCGACATCGCCGTGACCGAGATCGTAATCGGTGCCTTCGACCGGATAGCGGACGTTGAGCTGATCCGGCTTCTTGTAATCGGTTTCGAGAGCGGCTTCGAAACCCGAGGCAATGCCTTCGAGCGGGATGCGGCCTTCCGGACGCTTCGGACCGGCCATCGAAGGGACGACGCTGCCGAGATCGAGTTCCAGCGTATCGGTGAAGACAATGTCGGCGCCTTCCGAATCGCGCCACATGCCCTGCAGCTTGGAATAGTCCTCGACCAGCTTTATGCGGTCGGTCTCGCGGCCGGACATGGTCAGGTAGTTGATGGTTTCGCCATCGACCGGGAAGAAGCCGCAGGTCGCGCCATATTCCGGGCCCATATTGCCGATCGTCGCACGGTCGGCGAGCGACATGGAATCAAGCCCGGGACCGAAGAATTCGACGAATTTGGACACCACGCCCTTCTTGCGCAGCATCTGCACGACGGTGAGAACCACATCCGTTGCGGTCACGCCTTCCTTGGCCGCACCCGTCAGCTTGAAGCCGATGACTTCAGGCAGCAGCATGGAAACAGGCTGGCCGAGCATGGCGGCCTCAGCCTCGATGCCGCCGACGCCCCAGCCGAGCACGCCGAGGCCGTTGATCATGGTCGTGTGTGAATCGGTGCCGACGCAGGTATCGGGATAGGCGGTCGTGATGCCGTCCTCGTCCCTCGTCCAGACGGTCTGGCCGAGATATTCGAGATTGACCTGATGACAGATGCCGGTGCCGGGGGGCACGACGCGGAAATTCTCGAATGCCTGCTGGCCCCATTTCAGGAAGCGGTAGCGCTCGCCGTTGCGCTCGTATTCAAGCTCGACGTTGCGGGCAAGCGCGGTCGGCGTGCCGAATTCGTCGACAATGACCGAATGGTCGATGACGAGATCGACGGGCACCAGCGGGTTGATCTTCTCGGGGTCGCCACCGAGCGAAACCATGGCATCGCGCATCGCGGCGAGGTCGACGACGGCGGGAACGCCGGTGAAATCCTGCATCAGCACGCGGGCGGGACGATAGGCGATTTCATATTCGGTGAGGCCGCGATTGGTAAGCCATGCTGCGACCGCTTCGATGTCTTCCTTGGTGACCGAACGGCCATCCTCGTTGCGGAGCAGGTTTTCGAGCAGCACCTTCATCGAAAACGGAAGTTTCGAAATGCCGGCGAGGCCGTTCGCTTCTGCCTTGGGGAGACTGTAATAAACAAATTCCTTGCCGTTCACGGTGAGCGTGCTGCGGCAATTGAAACTGTCATGGGATTTGGACATGAAATGAACCCGTTTCGTCTGATCAGCTTTGAACTGACGTGCGAACGCCCGGCGCCATCAGGCGCTTGTTGGGATGCGGGTGCAGCCATTTCCGCTGTCCGCACGTAGAATTGCCCCCGCAATTCCAAGTTCGGCGCTAGGATGATAATCACACCGGCTGCTGGCGTGGTTGCTGTTGATATAGATAATTTCTAAACAAGGTGCCATACAAACTTAGGTCCAATTGATAATTTTTTTGCGTTGCGGCGTGAGCCGGGTCGGAGGCGGATTTGACTGTATTGACGGTGAGCGATCTCGCGGCGCGGCGCGGCGAAGACCTCATCTTTTCCGGCATCTCGTTTACGCTTCGAGCGGGTGAGGCGCTGGTCGTCACAGGGCGGAATGGTTCGGGTAAATCGACGCTGATCCGGGTCATCGCGGGGCTGCTGGCGAGCGAGACTGGACGCGTGTCTGTCTCGGTCGATGGCGCGATGATCCCCCGTGCCGCCGAGGCCTGCCACTATCTCGGCCATCGCAATGCGATGAAGCGCGAGATGACGGTCGAGGAGAACCTTGTCTTCTGGAAACGCTTCATGGGCGATTTCACCGGCGGCAGTGGCGTGGAACCGGAGGAAGCCGCCACCCAACTGGGCCTCGCCGAACTGCTGCATCTGCCCTTCGGCTACCTCTCCGCCGGCCAGCAACGACGCATGGCGATGGCGAAGCTGTTGTGTGCCTGGCGGCCGGTCTGGCTGCTCGACGAGCCGACGGCGGCGGTCGATGTGCAGTCGGAGGAATTGTTTGCCGGGTTAATGCGCGGGCATCTGGCGAGAGGCGGGATCATCATCGCGGCGACGCATCAGGAATTGGGGATCGAGGGCGCGAAAGGGCTGGAGATGAAGGGGTTTGAGTATCACGAGGCGTTTGCATGAATCGCTGCCTTTTAAAGACCCCGCCCCAAACCCCTCCCCACAGGGGGGAGGGGCTTAACCTACCGCGCCGTCTCGCCCTACTCGATGTCGAGCAAGGTGCGCTGCTTTCGATGCAAAATGCGTGGACGGGAGCTTGGGGCAAGGCGGGTGCTACGAATTGGCCCCTCCCCCTTGTGGGGAGGGGTTTCGGGGCGGGGTCTTTCCCAAAGCACGAAGGCGGCCTGTCATGACCGCCCTCTTCCTCCGCGACATCAAGCTCGGCATCCGCGCCGGCGGCGGCATGCTGACGGGCATCCTGTTCTTCATGATCATCGTCACCGTCATCCCCTTCGGCGTCGGCCCCGATCTCAACCTGCTCTCCCGCATCGGCCCCGCCATCTTGTGGATCGGCGCGCTGCTCGCCTCGCTCCTCGGCCTCGACCGCCTGTTCCAGGCCGAGCGTGACGATGGTTCGCTCGACCTGTTGATGATGCAGGAAACGCCGCTGACACTCATCGTCTTCGTGAAATGCCTGGCGCATTGGGTCGCGGGCGTCCTGCCGCTGGTTATCGCCGCGCCGCTGCTCAGCCTGTTCATGAACATGAACGAGGTCGCCATCGGCGCGCTGGTGCTGACCCTTCTCGCCGGCTCGCCCGCCATCACCTTCATCGGCGCGGCGGGTGCGGCGGTCGCCGTATCCCTGCCGCGCGGCGGATTGATCGTCTCGATCCTCGTCCTGCCGCTGACCATTCCCGTGCTGATCTTCGGCGTCTCTGCTGTCTATGCGGCTGTCGAGGACCCGGCCCCATTCCTGCCGCCATTCCTCGCTCTCTTGGCGCTCAGCCTGTTCTTCGCCGTGATCGGACCTTTTGCCGCAAGCCTGGCGCTGCGCGCATCGTCGGAATGACCTGATTGTGAGCGGTGCGCCTGACCCAGATCAATTGCGAGCCGCTGGTAAACAGGCTATGGAAACGCCAATGACCGAAACCGCTGCAACCCAGTCCAAGCTGACCTCGCTCGCCAACCCGACGCGATTCATCGCGATTGCAAGCGCCATCCTGCCGTGGCTGGCGGTGCTGACCGCGATCCTGTTCGTCATCGGCATCTATCTCAGCTTCACCACCGAGGGTGATTACCAGCAGGGCGAGACGGTCCGTATCATGTATATCCACGTGCCCTCCGCCTGGCTCGCGATGATGTGTTACACCATCATGGCCATCGCCGCGCTCGGCACGCTGGTCTGGCGCCATCCGCTCGCCGATGTCGCCGCGAAATCCGCCGCACCCCTGGGTGCCGCCTTCACCTTCCTCGCGCTGGTCACCGGCTCGCTCTGGGGCAAGCCGATGTGGGGCACATGGTGGGTGTGGGATGCGCGGCTGACCTCGGTCTTCGTGCTGTTCCTGATGTATCTCGGCCTCATCGCCTTTAACCGCGCCATGGACGATCCGGGCCGCGCCGCCCGCGTCAGCGCCATCATGATCCTAGTCGGCTTCGTCAACATCCCTGTTATCAAGTTCTCGGTCGAATGGTGGAACACGCTGCATCAGCCGGCTAGCGTCATGCGGCTCGATGGCCCGAGCATCGATCCGGAATTCCTCTGGCCGCTGCTGGTAATGGCAGTCGCGTTTACGCTGCTGTTCTTCACGCTGCACCTGATGGCGATCCGCAGCGAGATCTGGCGGCGCCGGATTTCCGTCATGCGGCGGCATGCGGCACGCAGCGCCCAGGCAGGTCAATGATGCCGATCGACCATAGCTTTTATGTCTACTCCGCCTGGGGCATCGCGATCCTCGTCCTGCTCGCGGTCACCAGCTACACCTGGATCGAAAGCCTCAGCCTGAGGCGAGAACTCAAGCGCCTCGAAGCCCAGGGCATCCGCCGCCGCTCGTCCGAACCCTCAGGAGACGCGACGTGACGGACGCCACGCCGACGCCGCCGAATAAATCCCGCCGCCTGTTCATCGCCTTCCTGCCGCTGGCGATTTTCGGCGCATTGGTCGCGGTGTTTCTCTTCCAGTTGATGTCGGGCAGGGACAATTCCGTCATTCCCTCGGCCCTAATCGGCAAACCCGCGCCTGTGCTGGCGCTCTCGCCGCTCGAAGGCGCCATCCGAGGCGGCCAGCCTGTGCCGGCGCTGGATACGGCTGCGGTCAGGGGCAAGCTGACGCTGGTCAATGTCTGGGCGTCCTGGTGCATCCCCTGCCGGCAGGAACACCCGATCATCCTTGGCCTATCCCAGGATCCACGCATCAACGTCGTCGGCATCAACTACAAGGATAAAAACGACAACGCGCTCGCCTTCCTCGGCGAACTCGGCAACCCTTTTCGCGCCATCGGCGTCGATCCCAAGGGGACGGCGGCCATCGACTGGGGCGTCTACGGCATCCCCGAATCCTTCCTGGTCAGCCCGGAAGGCGTCATCCTCTACAAGCATGTCGGGCCATTTACCGATGACAGCGTGAAGAACCAACTGCTGCCGAAGATCGAGGAAGCCCTGAATAGGGCGCGGAGTTGATTAAACCCCGCCCTGCCAGGCCTTGATTGCATCCACCGGCCAGACCAGCATGATGACATTCAGCGTGAGATTGTCGCGGATCATGTAGCCGGTGTAGAATTCCGCGCCGACCGCCAAGGCCACCGTTACCCAGACCGGCAGGCGCCAGGCGAGGAGGAAGCCGAGCGCCATGAAGGTCGTATCCATCGCCGAATTGAGGATCGAATCGCCGTAATAGTTGAGCGCGATCGTCGCCGTGCGGTAGCGGTCGATGATGATGGGTGAATTTTCCAGGATCTCCCACGCCGCCTCGATTAGCGCCGCGAATCCGAGCCGAAGCGCGACCGGCCGGTGGCGAAACAGCAGCCAGCCCAGGCCATAGAAGAGGAAGCCGTGGATGATATGGCTCGGCGTATACCAGTCGCTGAGGTGCTGGGAATTGCCCGATGTGTTGACGCCGCCTTCCCAGAGCTTGACGTAGCCGCAGGCGCAGATCCACAGCCGGTCCATCATATGCTGGGTGGTGATCTGGATCGCCAGTATGACCAGAAACACCAGCAGCGCCGCCCAGAGGCCGCGATTGTCCTCCGACTGGGGAACGGCGGTAGCCGTCACTCCTTGACCTCGACGGAATGCTTCATGATCAGCGGCATCTGGCTGAGCGTGAAGAGAATGGTGATCGGCATCGTGCCCCACACCTTGAAGGTCACCCAGGCATCGGTGGAGAAATTCCGCCACACGACTTCGTTGAGAATCGCGAGGAAGATGAAGAACAGGCCCCATCTCAGGGTAAGCTTGTTCCAGCCTTCCTGGTCGAGCTGGAAGGCCGAATTGAAGACATAGCCGAGCAGCGAACGGCCGAACAACAGCCCGCCGAGCAGCACCCCGCCGAACAGCGTGTTGATGATCGTGGGCTTCATCTTGATGAACATCTCGTTCTGCAGCCAGATCGACAACCCGCCAAAGGCGAGCACCACGACGCCTGACACCAGAGGCATCAATGGCAGCTTGCCGACAATGATCTTGGACGCCACCAGCGAGATGATGGTCGCCGCCATGAAAAGTCCGGTGGCGATGAACAGCGGTCCGCCAAGTTCCGCGAGTGCGGGGAACCATTTGGCAAGGCGCTCGCCATAGGAATTGCCGAGGAAGAACACCAGCAGCGGCCCGAGCTCCAGCACCAGCTTCAGGCCGGCATTTTCCTTATGGGCTTCCGGCAGCCGGGTTTCGCTTTCTTCAGCCATCTTGTCTTCCATAGGGTTCACGGTTTCCGATTAGTCCCAACAGGGACGAATGGGAAGGATTATTTGTTCTGGATTCCGGCGATCGCCTCGGCGAAATCCTTGGCGTTGAACGGCTCGAGATCATCGACGCCCTCGCCGACGCCGATGAAGCAGATCGGCAGTTTGTGCTTGGCGGAGATCGCGACGAGGATGCCGCCGCGCGCCGTGCCGTCGAGCTTGGTCATGATCAGCCCCGAGACGCCGGCGACATTGCGGAAAATCTCGACCTGGTTGAGTGCATTCTGGCCGGTGGTCGCATCGAGCGTCTGAAGCACGGTATGCGGCGCATCCGGGTCGAGCCGGCCGAGCACGCGGACGATCTTTTCGAGTTCCGCCATCAGTTCGGTCTTGTTGTGCAGTCGTCCGGCGGTGTCGATGATCAGCACGTCATGGCCGGATTGCTTGGCTTTTTCATAGGCCTCATAGGCTAGCCCTGCGGCATCGGCACCGAGCTTGGTCGAGACGATGTCGGCGCCGGTGCGATCGGCCCAGATGTGCAACTGCTCGATCGCCGCGGCGCGGAACGTATCGCCTGCCGCCAGCATGACCTTCAGCCCGCCGCGCGAAAGTTTTGCCGCAAGCTTGCCGATCGTCGTGGTCTTGCCGGTGCCATTGACGCCGACGACGAGGATGACATGCGGCTTGTGATTGAGATCGAGTTCCAGGGGCTTGGCGACCGGCGCCAGAACCTTGGTGATCTCCGCCGCCATGATCTTCGAGACGTCCTCGCCACTCACGTCCTTGCCATAGCGCTCGGAGGCCAGCGTATCGGTGATCCTGAGCGCCGTCTCGACGCCGAGATCGGCCTGGATCAACAGGTCCTCGAGTTCCTGCAGCGTGTCGTCATCCAGCTTGCGCTTGGTGAACAGCGAGGTGATCTGTGACGTCAGCTGCGCCGAGGTGCGCGACAACCCCTGGCGCAGGCGCTCGATCCAGGTCAGCCGCTTCTCGGGTTCGACCGGAACGGATTCCACGCGGTCGGCGGCGGATGCGAAACCCTGTGGCAGGATCGGTGGAGTGCGGTGTTCCTCGATCGGTGCCGGCTCTGGCTCTGGTGTTGGTTCTGGTTCCGGCGCAATCTCTTCGACAGGTTCCTGGATTTCCGGTTCGGCAACTTCAAGGACCGGTTCTGCAGCGAAAGCCGCTTCTGTCGGCGTCTCGGGTTCGGCGGCAATCTCCGGCTCGGCTTCGACAAGAGGTTCAGCAGCAAATTCTTCCGCTACGGGCTCCGTAACCGGGACTTCCTCAACCGCTTCCTGAAACTCGGCGATCGACGCGGCCTGGGCCTCGAGTTCCGCTTCGATCTCGTCGCTTTCCTCCTCCACGGGAAGCGGCGCGAGTTCCGGCTCTTCCGGCCGCAGCACATGGCTGGTCTCGGAGGCGATGCGGGTCAGTTCATCGGTGAGTTCGGGCACCGTGGTGGAATGGACTGGCACTTCTTCCGGCGCAATGACGGGCTCGATAGGCCGAACCTGCTCCACGGCTTCAGGAGCGGGTTTTTCATCCCTGCCGAAGGAGAAGATTTTCTTGATGAAGCCTAATGCCATGCATTCATTCCATTATTTGGTTCTCAGGCGGCTGCGTGCCGCAGCTCCTCGGCAATCAGATGCTTGCCGTTATGCCCCGCGATCCTCACATTCGCCAGCGTGCGTGGCGCCAACCCCAGCCCATCGACAACAGTGAAATTCTCGGTATGCGCCATGCCGGTATTCTCGACCAGCATGCGCTGCACCGTCCCCACCATCCCAGCGAGATGCGCAAGATGCAGCTTTTCGCCGGCCTCGCGCAGCCGCGCCGCCCGTGCCTTCACCAACCCGCGATCGAGTTGCGGCATTCGTGCAGCGGGCGTGCCCTGGCGCGGCGAGAAGGGAAACACATGCAGCCTGGCGATGTCGCATTCCTCGGCCAGACGCAGCGAATTCTCGAACATCTCGTCGGTCTCGGTCGGGAACCCGGCGATGATGTCGGCGCCGAAACTCATCTCCGGCCGCAGCGATCGGGCTCGCTCCACAAACTCGATCGCGTCTTCACGGCTATGCCGCCGCTTCATCCGCTTGAGGATCATGTTGTCGCCGTGCTGCAGCGACAGATGCAGATGCGGCATGAAACGCGGCTCGTCGGCGATAAGATCCCAGAGATGGTCGTCCGCCTCGACACTGTCGATCGAGGACAATCTTAGCCGGCTAATCTCCGGCACATGCTTGAGGATCGACTTGGCAAGCTGGCCGAGCGACGGCGTGCCCGGCAGGTCGACGCCGTAACTCGTGGCATCGACGCCGGTCAGCACGATCTCGGAATAGCCATTTTCGACCAGCATGCGTGCCTGGTCCACCACCGCGCCCATCGGCACCGAGCGCGAATTGCCGCGGCCATAGGGAATGATGCAGAAGGTGCAGCGATGGTCGCAGCCGTTCTGTACCTGTATGAAGGCGCGCACGTGCCCGTCGATCAGCTTCACCATCTGCGGCGCGGTCGCCGTCACGCTCATGATGTCGTTGACGCGGAGCTTTTCGCTGGCGGCAATGCCGAAATCCGGCAGGCTGCGATAGCTCGCCGCCTTCAGCTTCTCCTCGTTGCCGAGCACCGCATCGACCTCGGGCATTTCGGCGAAGGCGGCACCTTCGGTCTGGGCGGCGCAGCCGGTGACGATGATGCGGCTTTCGGGATTTTCCCGGCGGGCGCGGCGGATCGCCTGCCGCGCCTGGCGCACGGCTTCTGCGGTGACGGCACAGGTGTTGAAGACCAGCGCATTGTTCAGCCCGGCCCGGCCGGCCTCCGCCTTGATGATTTCGGATTCGTAGGTGTTGAGCCGGCAGCCGAAGGTGATGACGTCGACGCCGCTCACTGCGCTCGCGCCTCTTGGCGTTCCCTGACATAGGCGCCCGTCGCGGGATCGAGTTGTCCCGACCATTCCCATTCGGCCGGGCCGGTCATGACGACGTGATCGTCCTCGCACCAGTCGATGAACAGCGGGCCACCGCTCGGCATGTTGACCTTGACCTGCCTGCCGGTGCGGCGCGTGCGGGCTGCAGACACCGCGGCGGCACAGGCAGCCGAACCGCAGGCCAACGTCAGCCCGGCGCCGCGTTCCCAGGTCCTGAGGTCGAGTTCGCTTTCCGAACGAATGCGGGCGACCGAGATATTGGCGCGCTCAGGAAAGATCGGATGGTTTTCGAGCAGCGGGCCGATGCGATCGAGATCGTAGTCCCAGACATCCTTGTCGACCCAGAAGATCGCATGCGGGTTGCCCATCGACATTGCCGAGGGCGAATGCAGGATCGGATTGTCGATCGGTCCGATCTGCAATTCGATGCGGCGGGTATCGGCGAATTCCTCGGCGAGCGGAATCTTGTTCCAGGCAAATTCGGGCTTGCCCATGTCGACCGAGATCGAACCGTCGTCATGCTCCTCGGCATTGAGAATGCCGGCAACGGTCTGGAAGGTGAAGGCGCGGCGCCCGGTCTCGGCGGCAAGCGCCTGCACCACGCAGCGCGTGCCATTGCCGCAGGCCTGCGCGAAGCTGCCATCGGAATTGAGGATGTCGATCCAGGCATCGGTGCCCTCAGCCTTGGGATCGTAGACCGCCATGATCTGGTCGAAATGGGTCTCGGGGTTGGATGCGAGCGCGATGGCCGCATCGGGCGTGACCTTGTCGCGACGGCCGCGCATGTCGACGACCAGGATCTTGTTGCCAAGCCCGTTCATCTTCGCGAATTGCGCATCCATCGTCATGCGGTGATCAGTCCTTTGAGATTTCCGCTGTATATGGGCCAAATGCGGTGAAATTGCCAGTCCCGTTTATAGGAACCCGCCCTCAATTAAGATCGGGGCGGGCAAGTGCAGGATAGTCCGCCAAAGACTGCTGGGCGTCAGCGGCCCGACGTTTTTGCGCAAGGGTCGCCGCGCAGTCCGGTGCTCTTGAGAGGATCCCTGAGTGAGCAGGCCGCTGCAAAAAGAGACGAAAAATTCTCCCTATCTCGCAATGCCTTGGAGACGAATTCCGCGATTGCCCTACCTTCGCGGTCGCTCCGTTGCTTGCTGGTTTCGCGAGCGGTTCCGAAAGCTGTCCAAACGGCAACCAGATGTTCATCGAGCAAAAGCGCCGCAGTGCAGAACGTTGTAGTCGATGAAGGCTTCTTGTCGCAGACAAGAGAAGGCTTACCCCTTTCCAAGTGCATCTGACCAAGTTGGTCGGATTTGCGCTCGAAGTTCACGGTGAAATGGCTTTTAAATGCATCGAACCTTCCGGCATCCACAAGATAAAATGAGCCAGGCAAAGCCCGCTCCAAAGGCGCCCAGGGGTCGTCACATAGCGACTTGGACCACTGCCGGCTTAAACGTGCACAGAGCCCGATCTTGCCGGGTCGAAAGTCATCCCACCCGTAGGTGCCGATCCCGATTTCCAGCTTGTCGAGAACCGGCGCCGTTTCTGCATGGTCTGCAAGTTTGCGAAATTCTTCCAGGCGTTCCTTCGCGCGTTTGCGATCTCCCTGCTTGTCGAAGGAAAATGTCTGCTTCTGACCCACGAAATCGCTCAACGCGACGTAAGGAGCGGTCAAGGCAACGCCACCGACGATGACGTGGGCGTCGGTCGCAAGAAACTCGATTTCGGCATCGGTATAGGGGGGTGGCCGCTCTGGCGAGCATGCAGATAACCCCATGGCGAGCGCGGCGAACGCGCCAAGCCTGATTTGATGCTGGAGGCTGTGCTTCATGCAAACGTGATACGAGTAAAGGGTTGCGCAACAGTTTCAAGACTCGCTTGTATTGATAATATCGACGTCAAAAGAATGGCATTCAGATCTGGATAGATTGGGGCGCGGTCTTTCCCGACCGTACATTCCGAGCGCCCCAACTCCTCGAACACTAGTTCCCCGGAACATCCACCGCTTCCCCCGGCCGCAACGCCCGGAACCGCTCCGCCTCAATCCCTGTATTCCCAAGCGCCTCGGCCAACGCCTTTACCGGCTCCTCCACCGCCTCATTCGTCAGCTGAAACGTCCCCCAATGGTGCCCCACGGCAAACCCGACATTGGCGAGCCGCATCCCCTCCACCGCCTCTTCCGGGTTCTGATGCTGGCCCTTCATGAACCAGCGCGGCTCATAGGCTCCAACAGGCAATATGCCGAGCCGGAAGCCGCCATGTTTCTCCGCCGCCGCGCGATAGTTGATGCCGTCGTGAAAGCCGGTGTCGCCGATATGATAGATCTTGCTGTCAGGCGTCTCGATCACGAAGGCGGCCCACAGCGCCATGCGGCGGTCGCTTGAACCCCGCGCCGACCAGTGATGGCAGGGCTCGGTATGGATGATCACGCCATCGCGGAATTCCGTCCGGTCGCCCCAGTCCGTCACCGTGATATCGGCATCCAGCACCGCGGGGCGGATGATCGCGTCGTTGCCCAGCGGCGTGATGACGGGCGCCCTGAATCGTGCCTGCAGCATCCTGAGCGAGGCGAGGTCGAGATGGTCGTAGTGATTGTGGGTGACCAGGATCAAGTCGATGGGCGGCAGGTCGATAAAGGCCACGCCCGGCGGATTGTGCCGCCTCGGCCCGATAAACGAGAACGGGCTGGTGCGCTCCGAGAACACCGGATCTGTCAGGATATTGAGCCCCGCCGTCTGGATCAGCAGGCTCGCATGGCCGATCATCGTCACCCGCAGCCCCGCGCCCTCTATCCTCTCGACCGGCCTGTTGCCGGCAAAAGCGCTCGGAAAGCTCTTCGGCCAGAGCGCCGGCTTCTCGCCGCCCCATTTCCATTTGATGAGATCGCTGAGCGTGCCGGGGCCAACCCCGCCAGGATTGAAGAATCGGGCGCCGTTGAAATGGTCCGATTTCGGTCCCTGGTAATAGGGATTGGCCGGCTTGCTCGACTTCGCCATGTGGTTTTCCGGTTGCTGTCCCATGGACATAGCGCGGCCGGCGGCCTTTGCAAGGGCCGGTGAATTGCGCCCGGGCTCAAGCGGTGCTAGGCCAGCCGGCAAAGAATTTGCGCCGGCACCACCCAAGCGGAACTCAGATGATAGAGTACAAGAACTTCATTTACCTCGACGTCTACAAGACCGGCAGCACGCATATCAATTTCCTGCTCAAGAAGATCTCGACCGAAAAGCCGGTGCGGGTGAAGCGCCATGCGCCGCTCACCAAGGGCCGGCCGTTTACGTGGAAGGGTGGCAAGCTGGTGTTTGCCACGGTCCGCAATCCGTGGGACTGGTACGTCTCGATGTGGGCCTATGGGCACACGGTCGAGAACCCGCTCTATGAGCATATCAAGCAGGGCTTCGGGCAGGAAAAACTCAACGAACTCTATGAGATGGACAATCCGAAAGTCGCCTTCCCGAAGTGGCTGAAGTCCATGCACGACCCGGCGTTTCTCGCCCAGGCGCTGAAGGGCCATCGCCTGCCGACGTCAGGTCTTATGGGTTTCATGGGCTTCTACACCTACCGCTTCATGCGGGTGACGATGCCCTATCCGGAAATCTTCCTGCGCAAGCCCTTCATCAATTCGCTGGACGGCGCCGTGGCCGCGCAGCGCAAATGGGCCATGTATGATGTGCTGATGAAATCCGAGACGCTCGACCAGGAATTCGCCGACTTTGCAGCGAAGAACGGCGAGCAGCTCGGCTTTACCGATCGCGCCGTCGATATCATCAACAAGCAGGCCGACAAGCACAAGAACGTCTCCAAGCGCACGCTCGAGACCTATCGCGATTACTACACCGATGAACTGCGCGATCTCGTTGCCAAGCGCGATCGCTTCTTCATCGATTTGTTCGGCTACACATTCTGAGCCCTTGCCCGCCCCAAATTGACCATCCGCCCTTTCCGGCATAAAGAGCCGCCCGACAGCAAGCAGCCCTTCGCGATACGGACTATCCGCCCATGATCGAATACGAGAAGTTCATCTATCTGGACGTCTACAAGACGGGCAGCACCTATGTCGCGGCACTCCTGAGAAAGCTGATGGCGGACAAGCCGGTCCGCGTCACGCGGCATGCGCCGGTCACCAAGGGCCGTCCGTTCTTCTGGAAGCAGGGCAAGTACGCCTTCGCCACCGTCCGCAATCCGTGGGACTGGTATGTCTCGATGTGGGCCTATTCGATCAAGCAGCCCAATGTCCTGTTCTTCCGCGATGTCCGCAAGGTGCTCGGCCCCGAGAAGGCCAAGAAGCTGTTCGACAACGAGAACCCCAAGGAAAGCTTCGCCACCTGGCTCAGGGCGCTTAGCGACCCGAAATTCCTCAACGAGGTGATGGTCGGCCATCCCTATTCCAAGACGTCGCTTAACAAATTCCTCGGCTTCTATTCCTACCGCTTCATGCGGGTCACCACGCCGCATCCGGTGCTCGCCATGGGCTGGTGGAACATCCGCAACATGGACCAGGCGATCAAGCACCAGAAGCGCTGGGCGCTCTATGACAAAGTGTTCAAGTCGGAGACGCTGACCGAGGATTTCTCCAATTTCGTACTGGAGAATCGCGAGAGGTTCGGCATGAAGCCGAATGCGGAAAAAATCCTCAAGAAGAACGCGCCGACACCGAAGAACACATCGAACCGCACGCTCTCGACCTATCGCGATTATTATACCGACGAGCTCCGCGAACTGGTCGCCACGCGCGATCGGCTGGTGATCGAACTGTTCGGCTACGAGTTCTAGAGCCGCTTCCATTTCAATGCAGGAGGCTCTAAATTCCTGCCGCCTGAATCACAAGACCCCCGGGATTGGGGATCCCGAGGGTCTTGCGTCTGGTCTGGAACGTCATGCCGGCTGGAGGTCCGGTTGTTTTGCTCCAGTTGAGCGTGGTGTTTGTGTCTGCGGGTTCATTCTTTGCATCATTTCGCCCCTCGCGCTGTTACATTTGCTACACCTTGGGAATCGCTGATCGGCAAACCTGACTCGGTATCGGCTTGTTGCCAGCGACCGGAATGCCGTAGTGTAAGTCACGAGCGGGACAATTCGGTGGGGGACCATGTCGGAAATCAACAAGAGCCTGGCATTCTGGCGGTCGTTCCCGATCTTCGAGGATCTCCCCAAGGAACTGATCGCCGAGGCCGCCGAACTGGCGCAGTTTCGCCGCTGGCGCGCGGGCGCCGTCATCTTCCAGCGCGGCGATGAAGGCAATTACATGATCCTGCTCACCAAGGGCCGGATCAAGGTCTCGCTGTTCACCATGCAGGGCAAGGAACTGTCGCTGCGCCATTTCGAGCCCGGTTCGCTTGTCGGCGAGATGTCGGTGCTCGATGGAGAGCCGCGATCGGCCGATGCCGTGTCGCTGATCGCTAGCGAGGGATATGTGCTGGGCAAGCAGGAATTCCGGGCCTTCATGATGCGCAATCCCGAAGCCGCCGACGCCGTCGTGAGTTTCCTCTGCCAGCGGTTGCGCGAGACGAACCAGCAACTCGAGACGATCGCGCTCTATAATCTCGACGCCCGCGTTGCGCGCTTTCTTCTCGCGGCGCTGCGCCAGGTCCATGGCGACGACCTGCCGGAAGAAGCGCGTCTGGAACTCGTGCTGAGCCAGGTCGAGTTCGGCGCCATCCTCGGCGCGTCGCGGCCGCGGATCAACCGGGCGATCCTGGAACTCGAGGAAGCCGGTGCCATCAAGCGCCACGGCAATATAATCGACTGCAGGATCCCGCGTCTGCTCAAATTCGCCGATCCGGTGGATTGAACCGGAGGGGCTCCACGAATTGCGTCGCAGCCGACGAATTTCTCGCTCCGCCTTGACTTTCCCACCCCTTTGCGGTTAAAGCCCGCCCATCTGCCCGTCCGATATATGTGACAGCAGCCGACCGGGACGTCGCAAAACCATGATCCCGGAGGTCAACACCCGACAGCGCGTTGCGCCCTCGGGTGCTTTTCGGCTTTGTCTCTTGTTTCGAATTGGCCCGATACCGATGTTCCGGAAAACTGATTTCCGGACAGAAGGATTGAATGGATGTTTGAGAGCCTTCAGGAACGCCTAGGCGCGATATTGAACGGATTGACCGGGCGCGGCGCGCTGTCGGAGGCGGATGTCTCTGCGGCGCTGCGCGAAATTCGCCGTGCGCTGCTCGAAGCCGACGTGGCGCTCGAAGTCGTCCGCTCCTTCACCGATCGTGTCCGCGAGAAGGCGGTCGGCGCGGAGATCGTGAAATCGATCAAGCCCGGCCAGATGGTCGTCAAGATCGTCCATGACGAGCTTGTCGAGATGCTCGGTTCGGAAAGCTCGACCGTCGATCTCAATGCGCCGGCTCCCGTCGTCATCATGATGGTCGGCCTGCAGGGCTCGGGCAAGACCACCACGTCGGGCAAGATCGCGCTCCGGCTGACCACCCGCGACCGCAAGAAGGTCCTGATGGCCTCGCTCGACACGCGCCGTCCTGCCGCGCAGGAGCAGCTTCGCCAGTTGGGTGTCCAGACGGGCGTCGATACGCTCCCGATCATACAAGGCCAGTCGCCGGTCGATATCGCGGCGCGCGCCGTGCAGGCGGCAAAGCTCGGCGGCCATGATGTCGTGATCCTCGACACTGCCGGCCGTACCCATATTGACGAACCGCTGATGATCGAGATGGCGGAGATCAAGCGGAAGTCCAATCCGCATGAAATCCTGCTGGTCGCCGATGCGCTGACCGGCCAGGACGCTGTCAACCTCGCCCGCAATTTCGACGAGCGCGTCGGCATTACCGGCCTCGTGCTGACCCGCATGGATGGCGATGGTCGTGGCGGTGCAGCGCTCTCGATGCGCGCCGTCACCGGCAAACCGGTCAAGCTGATCGGATCCGGCGAAAAGATGACGGAACTCGAGGAGTTCCATCCCCGCCGCATCGCCGACCGCATTCTCGGCATGGGCGACATCGTTTCGCTTGTCGAGAAGGCCGCCGAAACCATCGACGCCGAAAAAGCGGCGGCCATGGCCCAGAAAATGGCCAAGGGCAAGTTCGACCTCGGCGACCTCGCCGAACAGCTCAAGCAGATGCAGAACATGGGCGGCATGGGCGGCATCATGGGCATGATGCCCGGCATGTCGGGCATGAAGGACAAGCTGGCCGGCGCCGGCTTCGACGACAAGGCGATCAAGCGCCAGATCGCCATCATCTCCTCGATGACCAAGGCCGAGCGCGCCAATCCCGATATCCTCAAGCATTCACGCAAGAAGCGCATCGCCGCCGGCTCCGGCACCGATGCCGCCGAAATCAACAAGGTGCTCAAGATGCACCGTGGCATGGCCGACATGATGAAGGCGATGGGCGGCGGCAAGGGCGGCGGCATGATGAAACAGATGATGGGCGGCCTTGCCAACAAGATGGGCCTGGGCGGTCTTGGCGGCGGTATGGGTGGAATGGGCGGCATGCCCGATCTCTCCAAGATGGATCCGAAGCAGCTCGAAGCGCTCGCCAAGCAGGCCGAAGCCAGCGGCTTCAGGCCGGGCGGCGGAATGCCCGGTCTCGGTGGCGGGCTGCCGGGTCTCGGCGGTCCGAAGCTTCCCGGCCTCGGCGGCGGCTTCCCCGGCCTTCCCAGGAAGAAGTGAGGACCAAGGATTTCATGACCGATCCTGAAATCAAGAACCAGCTCAACGGCTATCGCCAGTCCATCGACAATATCGATGCGGCGCTGGTCCACATGCTCGCCGAGCGCTTCCGCTGCACCAAGGCAGTCGGCGTTCTCAAGGCGACGCACAATTTGCCGCCGGCCGATCCGGCGCGCGAGGAATACCAGATCAATCGTCTCCGGCAGCTTGCCAGGGATGCCGATCTGGATCCTGATTTTGCCGAGAAGTTCCTGAACTTCATCATCACGGAAGTGATCCGGCATCATGAGGCGATCGCCGCCGATATCGGTGGCGCACACGAGAATACCGCCGCCTGAGGGCAGCGGCCGAAATACCAGATCAACAGACAAATACAGACCTAAGGAGAATACAATGTCCCTGAAAATTCGTCTCGCCCGTGGCGGTTCCAAGAAGCGTCCTTACTACACCGTCGTCGTTGCCGACGCCCGCTCGCCGCGCGATGGCCGCTTCATCGAGAAGCTCGGCTCGTGGAACCCGATGCTCGGCAAGGACGACGCCAACCGCGTCGTGATCAACGGCGAGCGCATCCAGCATTGGATCGACAACGGCGCCCAGCCGACCGACCGCGTTCTGCGCTTCATGGACGAAGCCGGCCTTGCCAAGCGCGAAGCCCGCTCCAACCCGGAAAAGGCAAAGCCCGGCAAGAAGGCTGAAGAGCGCGCCAAGGAAAAGGCCGCCAAGGTTGAAGAAGCAGCCGCTGCTGCTGAATAATCCTGTTGTCTGAACGGCAACGGACCGTCGCGTAATATGCGACGTCATCCTCGGGCTTGTCCCGAGGATCTGGAACAGCCACCGAGGATGCGCGGTCAATGGCATACTCCACTCTCACCAGATCCTCGGCACAAGGCCGAGGATGACGGCGGAGATTGATGCAGCCCTCGCAGGTCCACAATGCGAGGGCTTTTCCTTTTAGCCCGCCAGACGGTAAAAAGGCATTCTGCCAACCGAGAGAGCAAGAAATGTCCAACGGCCCTAAAACTCCCGGCACACTCGTCCTGATGGCCACGATCGGCGGGGCGCAGGGTCTGCGCGGCGAAGTGCGCGTCAAATCCTATACCGGCGATCCGATGGCAATCGGCGAATATGGCACGCTCTACAATGTCGAGGGCTCGCCCTTCGAAGTGCTCGATATCCGCCCGCACAAGAACATGGCCGTCATCCGCTTCCGGGGCGTCAATGACCGCAATGCCGCCGAGGCGCTCAACGGCACCGATCTCTATGTCGATCGCGATGCGCTCGACGACGAGGAGCTCGACGAGGACGAATTCTTCTATGCCGATCTCGAAGGGCTCGAAGTGCTGGATGCCGAAGGCAACAACTGGGGCACGATATCGGCGATCTTCGATTTCGGCGCCGGCGACATTCTCGAACTGACCAAGAAGGGCAGCCGCTCCCAGCTCATTCCCTTCACCGAAGCCGCGGTGCTGGAGATCGATTTCGAAGGCGGCTCGATCCTGATCGATCCCATCGCGGCGGGCCTGATCACCGAAGATGATCCTGATGACGACAATCCGGACAGGGGCAAGGGTTGATGCCGTTCCATGCCACGGTGCTGACGCTCTACCCCGAGATGTTTCCGGGCTTTCTCGGCGAATCGCTCTCCGGTAAGGCACTGGCGCGTGGCGATTGGCAGCTCGACACGGTGCAGATTCGCGACTTCGCCACCTCGAAGCATCGCAATGTTGATGACACGCCGGCGGGTGGTGGCGCCGGGATGGTGCTGCGCGCTGACGTACTAGGCGCCGCGATCGATTCCGTGGGCACCGACGAACGTCCACGCCTGCTGATGAGCCCGCGCGGACGACCACTCGATCAGGCGCGGGTGCGCGAACTCGCCGCCAGCAACGGCGTCGTCATCGTCTGCGGCCGCTTCGAGGGCGTCGACCAACGGGTGATCGATTCGCGTGGTCTCGAAGAGGTTTCGATCGGCGACTATATCCTCTCCGGCGGCGAACCGGCGGCCCAGATCCTGCTCGACGCCATCGTCCGCATCCTGCCCGGCGTCATGGGCAATCCGGAATCCGGCACGCATGAGAGCTTCGAGAACGGCCTGCTCGAACATCCGCACTACACACGGCCACAGATCTTCGAAGGCATGGAAATCCCCGGCGTGCTCACCTCGGGCAACCACGCCGCAATCGAGAAATGGCGCCATGAAGAGGCGGTGAAGCTCACCTCCGAGCGGCGGCCGGACTTACTTCACCCCGTCACGAAATAGTAGACGGACAGCCCCAGCCCCGCAGCCACCACAATCCAGCGCAGCACTGTCTGCGGCACCCGTTTGGCGACCGCGATGCCGGTATAGCCACCGAGCGCGCAACCGGGCACCATGACGGCGGCGTGATACCAGGCCACTGCGCCGGCGGTCGCGAAGACGACGATCGCCACCGCTGCGATGACGATGGCGAGGAAATTCTTCAGCGCATTGAGCCGATGATAATCGCCGCCGGTGGCGATCCCCAGCGATGCCAGCATCATGATGCCCATGCCGGCGCCGAAGAAGCCGCCATAGAAGGAGGTCGCCGCCTGGGTGACGATGCCGAGCGTGTTGGCGGCATGGCGCTCACCCGTATTCTTCGGCTTCAGCCACGGTCCTGCCGCGAAGACCACCGTTGCGGCCAGCAGCAGCCACGGCACCATGGCCTTGAATGTGTTGTCCGACAGCCAGACCAGATAGAGCGCGCCTCCGGCCGAACCGACGATCGAGAACAGCCCGAGGATCAGCGCCTCCTTCCAGATCTTCGAGAGATCCTTGAAATAAGCGAGCGTCGAGGTGATGTAGCCGGGGAACTGCACGATCGACGACGTCGCATTCGCCGAGATCGGCGGCACGCCGGCCAGCGTCAGCACGCCGAAGGTCAGGAACGTGCCGCCGCCGGCAATGGCATTGACCGCGCCGGAGAAGAAGGCGGCGACGAACATCAGGGCGATCATGGCAGAAGTCATATGGCGGGTTCCGGCAGGCGATGCCCCTGCATAGACGGCAATGGGTGCGGGCTGCAAGCCTAGACACGCACTCCCGCTTCTCCACTTGGGGAGAAGGTGGCGCGAATGCGCCGGATGAGGGGTTCTCGATCGCAGAGCGAGTGGTGGGGGAACCCCTCATCGCCTCGCTGCGCTCGGCACTTCTCCCCAAGGGGAGAAGAGGGAGTGCGTGGCGCCGGCAGCGGATGAACCACTTCCGGCGCCACCAGCTATCTCACGCCCGCGCCACGCTCGGACGCCGCGCGCTCATCCGCAACACGTAATAGACCAGGCCGCCGATCGCCACGCCGAAGAACCAGCCATAGGTCCCCCACCACGAGGGCAGGATGGTCGTGAAGGTCGGAAGGATCGACGAGAACAGCGCGCCGATGACGAAGGCGATGAAGGCGTTTGCGTGCCAGCCGCCCTGGAAGCGGAACTCGCCGTCCTCCTTGTAGAGCGCATTGACATCCAGCACGCCCCGGCGGATCAGGTAATAGTCCACCATCATCACGCCGAAGATCGGACCCATGGTCGAGCCGATGAAGTTGACGAACTGCGCAGCACCCGTCTCCCACGGCGCGAAGGGGTAGAGGATCAGCGCAATGATCGCCGCGATATAGCCGCCCCGCTTGAAGCTGATATGCTTCGGGAAGACATTCGAGAAATCGAAGGCCGGCGAGACGAAATTCGCCACGACATTGATGCCGAGCGTCGCCACCGCGAAGGTGAGCGCGGCCAGCAGCGCCAGGAACCAGCTGTCGAACTTGGCCGAGATCTGGTCGGGATGCAGCAGCACTTCGCCGTAGACGGTGAATGCCGCCGTCGTGGTCACGCCCGCCACCAGGCAGAAGGCGAGCAGGTTGATCGGCAGGCCCCAGAGATTGCCTTTCCTCAGCGCCTTCTCGTCCTTCGCATAGCGAGAGAAATCGCAGAAGTTCAGGTAGAGCGCCGCGAAATAGGTGATCCAGGTCGCCGCCACCGCCGCCAGTGCCGCGAACGATCCCGGCTCGCCCGGCACGCCGGCGTCCTTGGTCTTCTCAAGCAGCACGTCGCGCGGGATTTCGGCTCCGAAGGAGAAGGTTCCGGATTTCACGACGAGGTAGATGGCGAGGATCAACATCATGACCCACACCGCCGGTCCGGCCCAATCCTGGAACTTGCGCACCGTCTCCATGCCGCGCTGGATGATCAGCAATTGCAACGCCCAGACCACGACGAAGCAGATGAACTCAAGCGTCGAATGGCCGAGGAAATGGCTGGTCTGGTGAAATTCGAGCATGCCGGGACTGCGGACGAGCAGCGCCACGATCGCACCCGAAGCCGCGGCTGTCTGCGCGCCGTACCAGAAGCAGGCGACGATGGCACGCACGATTGCCGGTACGTTCGCCCCGAACGTGCCGAAGGAAGCGCGCGCCAAAACCGGGAAGGGTACGCCGGTCCTGACGCCGGCGTTGCCGACCAGGCTCATCAGCACGAAGATGACCAGCGAGCCCACCCCGATGGCAATGACGAAATTGATGAACGAGCCGCAGAGCAGGAACAGGCTCGCGGCGAGATAATAGCCCCAGAGCGAATGGACATCCGATGTCCAGACGTTGAAAATGCTGAAAGCGCCCCACTTCCGCTCTTCAGCCGGTGCGAGGTCTTCGTTATAGAGATTTGGTGACGGATTCTCGACTGCCATGATAACCCCCCAGTCGTTGCCCCGGATCAATATCGATCCGCCGTCCAATCTGCGCCCGGCGGGCGCATATGACAATTGTGTAGTGATACTGTTCACAGCCTAAATTCTGGGCAAAGGCCGGAAACCGTCGGCCTTGCGGCCATATTTTTGACTGGAGGGGGTGACAGTGCGGGAAAACTCGTGTATTTGCGCGCCCGGAATGGGATTTTCCCGACCAACCAGCAAACGAATGACAGACGCATTCGCCCGGCCTTCCAAGGCAGTACCCGAGGCATGACCAACGGTATTCTACGGCGCTCTGGCTGTTGAACCACAAATGAGGTTGTCAATGAACATCATCCAGCAGCTGGAAGCCGAACAGGCCGCCAAGATTGCCGCCAAGCGCACGCTTCCCGATTTCTCCCCCGGCGACACCGTCAAGGTCAATGTCCGCGTCGTCGAAGGCTCGCGCACCCGCGTGCAGGCCTATGAAGGCGTCTGCATCGCCCGCTCCGGCGCCGGCCTGAACGAAAGCTTCACCGTCCGCAAGATCTCCTATGGCGAAGGTGTCGAGCGCGTATTCCCGGTCTATTCTCCGCTGGTCGAAGGCGTCGAGATCGTCCGCCGCGGCAAGGTCCGTCGCGCCAAGCTCTACTACCTGCGCGACCTTCGCGGCAAAAAGGCACGCATCTTCGAAAACACCAATGTCCGCGCCCGCAAGCTGAACGACACCGAGCGCCAGGCCATGCTGGCCGAGAAGGCCCGTCTCGAAGCCGAGAAGGTTGCTGCCGCACAGGCTCTGGCCGCTGAAAAGGCCGCCCAGGAAGCCGCAGCAGCAGCCGAGAAGGTCGCTGCCGAAAAGGCTGCCGCCGCCGAAGCCGCTGCTGCCGAGGCCGCCGCTGCGGAAGCTGCTTCCGCTGAAGCCAAGACCGAAGAATAAGACTTCCCCTCTTTACCGGGGGACAGCAAAGGCGGCATCGCAGGATGCCGCCTTTTTCATTTTAGCGATTTGAGGGATGATATGAGCGAGCACGAGACGTCTCCGGCAACTGTCATCGCAGATCGCTCGCTCGACCGCGCCGCGATCGAAGCGCTTGGCGGCGCTCAGCCGATCCTGCTGCGCCGCTGCGATCTCGATGAGGCGGACCTCTCAGGCCTGTCCCTGAGTTCGTGGGTGTTCGACACCTGCAGCCTGAAGCGCAGCAAGCTCGTGGGCGCCAAGCTCGACGAGACCTGCTGGACGGGCTGCCGCGGCGCATTCGCCGATTTCACCGGCGCCAACCTGACCGAAGCTGCGATCGACGCCAGCGATTTCAACAATGGCAGCTTTCGCGGCGCGACCCTGACCGGCGCTGCTTTCAAGCGCTGCAAGCTCACCGGCGCCAATCTCAGGGAAACGAAATCGCTGAACGCCACATTCGAGGAAACCCTGCTCGGCAGCGCCCAGATGCCGGGCTTCTCCTTCCGCAAGGCGAGGCTGAGGAAGCTCGATTTCGAACTCGCCGACCTCTCGAAATGCGATTTCCGCGATGCCGTGTTCGAGGATTGTATTCTGCGGGACGCCAGCCTCGTCGATTGCCGCTTCGAGGGTGCCGACCTGCGCGGCGCCGATCTCGGCGGAATTCGGTTGCTGAATGCCAAGCAATTCAAGGGCGCCACGATCTCCCGCGCCCAGGCCGGGCAATTATTGGAAGAACTTGGGTTGAAGGTGCGCTGAACGCGCCCGGCGCACCGCAAAAGTGACCGCAAGATCGACGTGGATCACCTGAAGGCTGATGACTTCCTGTTCTAAGCCGCCGGCAACGCCGCGCGGTGGGTATAAGGTTTTTGGCCCAGCGAGCGGCTTGCTCCCGCTTCTCCCCTTGGGGAGAAGGTGGCCGAAGGCCGGATGAGGGGTTGCGCGAAGCGCTCTGTGTCGAGAGAACCCCTCATCGCCTCGCTTTGCTCGGCACTTCTCCCCAAGGGGAGAAGAGGGAGCCTGTGGCGCTAGCCACGTTCCATATAGATAGCCCTGCTGGCGGGGCAGAGTAGGATTGGTCTCCAGCTACCTTTCCGCAGACTGCGATTTTCGCCTTTCTATCCAGCGCTTGAGCGTTTTCTCGAAAAACTGAAGACTGTCAAAAACGAAATTGTCTTCTTCAGACATGCTTTTTCGCACGGCCGCAACGGGTTCCTCATTACGCAGCCGCCGAATGATATCGAGCCCTCGGGCAGCGCGGCTGCGATCGGATTCCGTCCAGAGTGCGGTATTCTCAGGATTAGAATATTGTGAGTCCCTGGCCCCGACGCCCGATTTTACCTTATTAGAAAAATCCTCAAAGCAATCGTCTGTCATGTAGACTCCCCACTCGATCACCGATTTTCTCACAACGAGATCGAAGTCGCGTAGGCACTTGGCCAATCCAATGGCGATTTCCTCATCATAGTATCCTGATTCCAGCATGAAGTAGACGAAGCTCCATCGGCAAGTGCGAAGTTCGTCGTTAGCAAGCTTGATGACGGGAGCCCTCAAGCCATCCACCGGCCCACCGATTTCGCGAAGGAAATAGGCGCCGGTACAACGGTCGCTGGTGATTTTGGATTGCAGAAGTTCAATCAGAACTTCCAGATCGAGGCCTTGTCGCCACCGCTTGAGCAGGGTTTCTCCTGCTTCGTAACTGAAGCTTCTTTTCGAAGCCTCTTCTTCTCTAAACATCGCCAGCAGAGTCTCTGCCGAATATGCGGAAAAGTCGCCTTTCATAATATCATCGGATCTATAAATCCGATCAGTCTGTCGTGTTACTGCCCATCGCAGCAACGCCTCCCTATCACGAACGATCGGCAACGTGAAGACGCGTGCGCTCCGACCGAAAGCGCGCATCAAGTATCAGTTTATCGATAAGATTGGGTGTCCTCGACCATACCAGGCCAGCACCTGTTGAAGGGATGCATTGCAGAGCCTGCCATCAACTACCCGCACGCCAATCCGCTCCAGTCTAAATTGAGGCCTACTGTGCCGCCACGCTGTTGGCCGCTGGCGAGCCCTCGTCCAGGCCCGCCTTGATCAGGCCTTCGCGGACATGCTCCACGTCGGATTCCCGTGCATAATGCAGGGTCGCGAGAAACGTCTCGGTGCCGAAATCCGGCGCCAGAGTCCGCACCTTCCTCATATGCGCGCCAGCGGCAATCTCGTCGCCAAGCCAGCCATGGCAGGCGGCGACGAAAGCGTGCTGCACATGGTCCATGGTGCTGAGATGCATGAAGGCTTCGATCGCCTCGCCATACTGCCGTGCCGAGAAATGTGCCTTGCCGAGATGACTCCAAAAGCGCTCGGGATGATGCGGGTTGAGCCGCATCGCCTTGCGGATCCACTCAGTGCCCTCTTCCGGCCGCCCGAGCCAGGTCAAGAGTTCGCCCTGCTGCACCACGACGAGATCGTAATTCGGATTGAGCGCCAATCCGCGCTCCTGGTGATGGCGTGCCGTCGCCAGGTCGTTGTTGTTGATATTGATGGCGGCGAGTATGCGATGCACGTCGGCATCGTTGTCGTCGAGCGCCAGCGCCTTGTCGACCTCGCCGAGGGCCAGGTTCCAAAGCGCGTCCCTGTCCTCGCACCAGCCATTTACCCAGGCCTGTCCGAAAATGCAGGCCCGCCAGGCATGAGCATGCGCGTAATTGGGGTCGAGGGTCACCGCACGCTCGATCAGTTCCTGGGCCTGCTTGTTGTCAGCCTCGGTGCTCCGATGATGCAGCACCTTGGCGGTCAGCGCGCATTCATAGGCTGCCATATTGGCGGGCTTGGTTCGGGCAAGCTGGTCGCGCTGGGCGGCCTCGACGCGTCCGGGAAGCGTGGCCGCGATCGCCGCCGTCACCTCGTCCTGGATCGCGAAGACATCGTCCAGCTTGCGGTCGTATTTGTCGGCCCAGATGTGGGAATCGCTGACCGCATCGATCAGCTGGACGGTCACGCGAACCCGGTCGCCGATCTTGCGGACGCTGCCTTCCACCAGATACTGGGCGCCGAGCTTCTCGGCCACCTCGCGCACGTTGACCGGCTGGTTCTTGTAGACGAAGCTGGAATTGCGCGAGATGACGAAGAGCTCGTGGCGGCGCGACAGTTCGGTGATGATATCCTCGGTCATGCCGTCGGCGAAGAATTCCTGCTCGGGATCGCCGCTCATATTGTCGAAGGGCAGCACGACGATCGAGGGCTTGGAGACTGCGCGCGTGGTGTCCGCTTCCTGCGGCGGTGATGCCACATCCGGGATCGGCCCGTCGAGCGCCACCCTGTAGAGACGCACGGGACGGCTGATGTTCTTCAGCATCTTCTCGCCGAGGTCCTCGAAGGCAACTTCGAGACGACCTCCGATCTGCGTCGCCACGGCTGCCGTGACGCAGATGCCGCCGACATCGGCGAGCTGCTCGGCACGCGCGGCAATGTTGACGCCGTCGCCAAAAATGTCTCCGTCGTCGAAAATGATATCGCCGAGATTGATGCCGATCCGGAATTCGATCCGGCTGTCGGAGGGTACATCCGCATTGCGCCGCTTCATGCGCTGCTGCACTTCCACGGCGCATTTGACCGCATCGGTGACGCTCTGGAATTCGACCAGCATGCCGTCGCCCGTCGTCTTGATGATCCTGCCATCGTTCTTGACGATTGCCGGATCGATCAACTCCATGCGATGGGTCCTCAGCCGCGCCAGCGTGCCCGCTTCGTCGCCTTCCATCAACCGGCTATAGCCCACCATGTCGGCGGCCAGGACTGCGGCTAGTCTCTGTTTCATCGGCTTGCCACAACGATACGCTCCCCGGAGCCCGGGGATACCAAGGTCGGGCATTCTAGCGCAGAGCAGGGCAAACGCCTATCTAAATCAGATCACATTATCCTGAGAGATCAAGTTGAACCCAGGCGCTCGGAGAAAGGAACCGTCGCGGCGTTGAATTCCGGCAGAACGAATTGACGTCCTCCGCAAGACCCCCGATGATCCGATTTCATTCCCACGGATCAAATCCCCGATGCCCCACCCGCGTCAAATGTCCCTCACCCCGGACCTGGTTGCCCTTTGCTTTCGCAAGGAGGAAAATCTCGGCTATGGAAATGACTGGGTGCCGCTTACCGAGGCCGAGCAGGATGCCATCGCGCAGCGCCTGTTCGAGGAACTCGGCGAGGAGCCCTTATGGGTGTTTGCCTATGGCTCGCTGATCTGGAACCCGACCTTTGTGCATGTGGAAGACCGGCGGGCAACGGCGATCGGCTGGCACCGGTCTTTCTGCATGGAACTGACGGCCTGGCGCGGAACGCCCGAGCAACCCGGCCTGATGATGGCACTGGACCGAGGCGGCCGCTGCGATGGCGTTGCCTTCCGCCTGCCCGATGACACACGCATGGATGACCTCAGCAAGATGGTGCGTCGGGAGATCATCTTCCAGGAAGACCTCGACATGGTGCGCTGGGTCCATGTGCAGACCGAGGCGGGCAAGGTGCGCGCGCTGGTCTTCTGGGCCGGTCCGAAGCACGGCGACGGCATTTCGCTGAAGCTGCCGCTGGAACGGGTCGCCTGGGTGCTGGCACGGGCCTGCGGCTATGCTGGTTCCTGCGCGGAATACCTCTACAACACGGTCTCCCATCTCGAAGCGCTCGGGATCAGGGACCGCAACCTCTGGCGCCTGCAGCAGCTCGTCGCCGTGGAGATCGTCGAGGCCTATGATCTCCCCGCCCGCTAGATCGGCAACTCCGTCGAGAATTTGAGTTCCCTGAGCACGAAGCTCGACACGACCGTGCGGACATGCGGGTTGCGCATCAGGTAGCGGGTCATGAAGGCGTCGTAGCTCTCTACATCCGTCGCGCGGATCTTGAGCATGTAGTCGAAGGTGCCCGACAGCGCGTAGCATTCCATGATCTCCGGCCGTTCCGCGACCACCGCGGCGAAGGACGCCACCGCCTCCTCGTGATGGTCGTCCAGCGTGACATGCGCGATCACGCAGAGCTTGAGATCGAGCTTTCGCGGGTCGAGCAGCGTCACGCGCTTGCGGATGACGCCCTCGGCTTCCATTTCCTGGATCTTCCGCCAGGCTGAACTCTGCGACATCCCGGCCCGTTCCGCCAGTTCCGCCAGCGACAGGCTGGCATCGCCCTGGACGAGTTGCAGGAGCTTCCGATCCGCAATCCCAGTTTCTTTCATCATCGGCACCATATGCGAGAAAATCTCCCTCCATCATGCCGAAATCCAGCACGAAAGAAAAGAAAATCCTGCAAATGCGCGTATAATTGCCAAAAATCCGCAATATCAGGTAGGATCGTTCCATGCCCAAGGAAAGCAGCTACACTGCCAAACTACCCGGCCCGGATGGCTACTACGCCTACACATCAGAGGAAGACGCGATCTGGGGCGAACTCTATGCGCGCCAGATGAAGCTCCTGGCCGGCATGGCAGCGCAGGAATATCTCGATGGCGTCAAGACGCTCGGCCTGAGGCCCGACAAGGTGCCGCAGCTTCTCGATGTCGACCGCCGGCTCCATGAGACCACCGGCTTCGGCGTCGAAGGCGTGCCGGCGCTCATCCCGCCCTCGCGCTTCTATGAGCTGCTGTCGCAGGGCAAGTTCCCGCTCGCGACCTTCCTGCGCCGCCGCGAGCACATCGATTACATCGAGGAGCCGGACCTCTTCCACGAGGTCTTCGGCCATTGCCCGCTGCTGACCAACCAGAGCTACACCAATTTCGTCCGGCGCTTCGGCGAGGCGGCCGTCAAGCTCGGCAAGGGCTATTCCTGGCACCTGTTTCGCATCTTCTGGTTCACGGTCGAGTTCGGCCTGATCAATACGCCCGAGGGCCGCCGCTGCTTCGGCGCGGGCATCGTCTCGTCGCCGAGCGAAGCCAAGGCCGCGATGTCGGGCACGAACTGCGAATTCCGCCCGTTCGATCTGATGAGCGTGCTGAGAACCCCGTATCGGATCGACATCGTCCAGCCGATTTACTATGTCATCGACAGTTTCGCCGACCTTGAGACAATCGTCGAGCAGGATATCGGCGCCATGATCGACAAGGCGAAGGCCCTCGGCGATTTCGCCCCGGCATTCGAAGCCAAGGCTTCTTAGGCCGAAGCGAGCCGCACACTCCCTCTTCTCCCCAGCGGGGAGAAGGTGGCGCGAAAGCGCCGGATGAGGGGGCGCGCGCAGCGCCCAAATCTGTGCCGGGAAACCCCCTCATCGCCTCGCATACGCTCGGCACTTCTCCCCGCTGGGGAGAAGAGGGAGCCACTGGCATTCAGTTCAGCACAGTCTCGCTATGCGCGTGGCATTCCCAGCCGTTCGATCCGCGGATCCAGACCGAACTGTCGGCCGCCCGCATCTTCTTCGGCTTGCCATCCATCGTCACGTTCTGGTTCACGGTATAGGCAATCAGCGCGACATCGGGCGAAGGCGTCGAGACTTCCACATCGTCGAAGGCATAGGATTCGAGCGTCCACTTGCCCTCCTCGGTCATCTCTCGCATCTTGTCCTTGCCGATCCGCATGACGCCCTGGGTGCCGGTGACGAGCGCCGACTTGCCCGAAAGTGCTGCCGTCTTCTTCCCGTCCTTGGCTTTGATCGCATTCCAATAGGATTTCTCGAGCGCCACGATCTCGTCCGTGGTCGGCATAGCATGAACATTCATGACAGTCCTCCTGCGGTTGTTGGATAGAGAGATGGAACGCCCGGCGTCCGGGGAGGTTCCCGGCGGCGCAGGAATGTGCTCACGGGTGGCGCGGGCTTCGATACATTCGTTTGCACGGTCATGCAGCACGATCACGGATTTCGACGCCCGCGGCGGCATCGGCAAACAGGATTTCATCGACATCAACGGCACGGCCTTCGATATCGAAAGGTCGGGCAGGAATACGCTCGTCACGGTTCTGGGCGATGAGACCCTGCTGATTGGGATCAAGCCTAGGGATATCGACGCCAGCGATTTTATTTGAGGTCTGACCCCGTCCTGCCTAGAGCCCTCCATATGACAATGAAAGGCTCCGGGCCTGTACTAGAGCCCTTCAGGGTTAAATGGAAACATTCTGTTGGCTCAAGCGGAGTCGCATGTTTGACCGGCCGGCGCCGCGTCGTAGCCAAAGCATACGGCCAAGCCGGCCGGTCAAAGAGGCGGCCCGCTTCAGCCAACCCGAAGGGCCGGGCATCTTTCCGCCATGACCTGCGGCGTCGGTCTCGGCCGTACCTACGGGTATGACGCTCGCCCGCCGCCTTGGTCCTGACGAAAACCTGCTCCGGCAGAATGATTCCATTTAACCCTGAAGAGCTCTAGGTGACGTCAGAGGACTTGATATCCACCGTGAAGATCGCCGCTACGACTTTCGCCTATTGCCCGAGACCGATATTCTTGGGCGGATATTTCTTATAGGTCGCCGCATGCGCCTTCATCTCAGCGGCCATCGACGCAAGGAACGCGTTCATCCGGTGGCCGACCGGATACTGTTCCTTGGGATCTATATAGAGGTTGAACAGCCACGGCGCGAGGCCGACGTCGCTGATCGTCGTCATGTCGATGTTGAGCCACTGGGCATGCTCCTGCACGACCTTCATATGAATCTTGTACTCATACATGCGCATGGCCATGAAGTTATGCTCGTTCCAGATATAGACCTTTTCGCGGTTCGATTGAGCATTTTCTGCCAGCAGGAACGAGGTCTGATCGATGCCGTCGATATAGCGATCCGTTGGAATCCTGTCCGAGGCGCCTGCCAGATGCAGCGACGTATTGAAAAGGTCCATGAGGTCAAAGAGTTCGTCACTTTGCTGGCCGGGCTTAATCACGCCACGCCAATAGGCGATCGCCGGTATCCGGCCGCCGCCCTCCCAAGCCGATCCCTTCGCGCCACGAAACGGCGTGTAGCCGGCGTCCGGCCAGCTGTCGAGTTGCGGGCCATTGTCCGAGGTGACGAAGATGAACGTGTTGTCGAGCACGCCGGCGTCATCGAGCGCCTTGACGATCTGTCCGATATAGGCGTCGACTTCGACCACGTCGTCCTTGTAGGGAAACTTGCTGCCGCTCTTACCCTCAAATTCCTTGCTGGCGAAATTGTCGGCGTGAACCTTCATGAAGCAATGTTCGAGGAAGAACGGCTCCTTGCCCTTGGCAAGTTCGGCAATCTTCCTGACACTGAATTCCTTGAGCAGCCTGTCGCCCTCGGCCATCTTCTCGATGCTGTCGATCGTCTCGACGTCGATTGTCTTGCCGCCCTTGAAGCCGTGGATCAGCTTGTTGCTCGACCCAGTCTTCGCCAGCATCGCCAGCCGCTCGGGATTCAGCACGAGGTCGGGATAGCGCCGCTTGTCAACGCCCTGGCTGATCTCCTTCTCTGCTTCGTAGAAGCCGTAGAACTCGTCGAAACCGATATCGTGCGGTCGCATGCCGAGGGATTCGCCAACATGCCATTTGCCCGAGAGCACCGTCTTGTAGCCGGAGCCCGCCAGCAGCGTCGGCAGCGAGATTTCTTCGGCCCAGGGATTCTTGGTGATCTTGTCGCCCGCCAGAATAGGTCGAGTAAGCCCGGTGCGAACGGGCAGCCGCCCGGTCAGGATGGCAGAACGCGTCGGCGTGCAGGTCGCCTGCGAATAGGCGGATGTCAGCTTCAGACCCTCCGCCGCGAGACGATCCATGTTCGGTGTCGCAGCGCCGATTGCCGCGCCGCCGCCATAGGCCCCTGGATCGCCCCAGCCCATGTCGTCAACCACGAGCCAGACGATATTGGGCCGCTTGCCCGCCTTCTTGAGCAGTTCGTCAAGCTTCGCCTGGGCAGACTTCACATCGCTTTGGTGCACCAGCGCCGGCTCCATGCTTTCGCTGGTGCGCTCCGCTTTGGTCAGCACGGATTGGGCCGGTGAAAAACTCGGAATGGCCGCAAGCACGACCGCCTGAAACGCAAGTGCACGAAGTCGTTTCATGTCCATATCCATCTCCCCGAACAGTGAAGCAACCCACTCGCTGACAGACGGCTTCACGGCCATCAGTATGATGCCCGATATTGGGCATCGCGTTGCACTCAGATTGCTGTCGATGTAAGCGGCGGGTAAGTACGTAACGGTAAATTCCTCCGTAACATCTTCTATCGCCAACGGGACGCTGGGCCGATTGCCGTCGCCGCCCACGCGTCGCGCCGCCGCTTTGGGATGAGGAGAAATTCTTCTTAATCAACCTAACTATATGTAATTGCAGCGGTATTTTTTTCGTTCGCGATCATCCCCGCCCGCCAAAGCCGTGAGAGAATCATTTTCGTTCCGTATCGGCTACACCCTGAGGCGTCAGGGCGAGGCGGAACCGGTGACCGGCATGGGGAAGCGACGTAAGTCTCCATGCGGGGCGTCCGAGAGAAGGGCCAGCCCTCTGGGCCGAGGCCGCAAGGCCTCGACCCGGACGCACATTGGTCATGTGCACATGCCCGTTCCCCAAGGCTCCTCAAAGGCTGCGGGACAACGGGGGCAGAGCTGGCGAGTTCGAGGATGGAGCACACCGCTTAACGGGGCACGGCGACGTGTCTTAACCGGCTGCCGCGAGGCGGCCTATTACCCTGGCACGGAGACGTGCCCCGGCCGATCTCTCATGCGCAGAGCGAAGGGATCGGGGACGTGCATGGTCAAACCACGGGGCGGAACGGCCCGCGTGAAGGGAGAGGTGTGTTTTAGAGGTGAAGATACTCAATGACGACGGAGCAAGCTCGCCCCCCTCTGCCCTGCCGGGCATCTCCCCCTCAGGTGGGGAGATTGGCTGGGCGCGCCAACTCCGCTCTACAGCAGCGTCGATTACGGCATGAACGACAGTCAATTTGGGCAGCGAGAGTGCTTCATCCGATCTCCCCCCTTGAGGGGGAGATGCCCGGCAGGGCAGAGGGGGGGTGCGATACTTGCGCAAACGCCACTCTTCATCGCACACACCGCCCAACAAAAAAGCCCAGCTTTCGCCAGGCTCCATGTCATCCGAAACGGATCCGAAAAATCAGATGCCGAGGCCGGAAAAGCGCTTGTTGAACTTGGAAACGCGGCCGCCGCGGTCCATGAGCTGCTGGTTGCCGCCGGTCCAGGCCGGATGCGACTTGGAATCGATGTCGAGGTTCATGGTCTGACCTTCGGTGCCCCAGGTCGAACGGGTCTGGTATTCGGTACCATCGGTCATGACCACTTTGATCATGTGATAGTCGGGATGAATTTTCTCTCTCATGACAATGTCCTGCCAGGTACAGTGGTCTTTTGCCGCAATGGCTTGCGGCGCCGGAGCCAAACGAATAAATGAAGCCGCAGTCACTCACGAGACCACGGCTTCGTTTGATGGCGAGGCCTATACATGATGGAATTCGAGATAACAAGGGCTGGCGCGCCAGAATCGGCTGCGGAACCAGCAAAAATGGAGTGTAACCGGTGGCTGAAGAGACAATCGCGAAACCGGAGAGAACACTCAAGCCGCTGGCGCATCTCTTCCCCTATATCCTGCGCTACAAGGCGCTGGCCGGGGGCGCGCTCACCTTCCTGCTCTTGGCCGCCGTCACCACGCTGATCCTGCCGACCGCCGTGCGACGGATGATCGATCACGGCTTCACCCATTCCGATGTCAACTTCATCAATACCTATTTCGGCATGCTGATGGGGCTCGCGGTGGTGCTGGCAGCCGCCTCGGCTCTGCGCTATTTCTTCGTCATCACGCTCGGCGAGCGGATCGTCGCCGATCTGCGCCGCGACGTCTTCTCGCATATCACCTCGCTGTCGCCTGACTTCTTCGACGTCAACCAGACCGGCGAGATCGTCTCGCGATTGACCGCCGATACGGTGCAGATCAAGTCCGCCGTCGGTGCCTCGGCGTCGCTCGCGCTGCGCAACACCATCCTCTGTCTCGGGGCGATGGGCATGATGATCTATACCAGCCCGAAACTCTCCGCACTCGTGCTGCTCGCCATCCCGCTCATCGTCTTTCCCTTGGTCGGCTTCGGCCGTTCCGTCCGCAAGCGGGCACGCGAGGCGCAGGACAAGCTCGCCAAGGCCTCCGCCTATGCCTCGGAAGCCATCGGCGCCATCCGCACCGTGCAGGCCTTCAACAATACCGGCCAGGCCAACGACCGCTTCGCCGAAGCCGCCGAAAATGCCTTCCAGGCGGCGCGCGCCTCGACCCGCCAGCGCGCCTGGCTGACCGGCTTTGCCATCACCATGGTGTTCGGCAGCGTCGTCGCCGTGCTGTGGTTCGGCGCGCAGGGCGTGCTGGCCGGCACGATCACCGCCGGAACGCTCAGCCAGTTCCTGATCTATTCCATCATCTCAGCGGGTTCGCTCGCCGCCCTCTCCGAGGTCTGGAGTGAACTGAGCCAGGCCTCGGGCGCCGCAAGCCGGTTGATCGAGCTGCTCAACGAGAAGCCCGGCATCGCGGCGCCTGAACATCCGCTGGCGCTGCCCAAGCCGCCGGTCGGCAAGGTCGAGTTCGATCACGTGCGCTTCGCCTATCCGACGCGTCCGGGTGCTTCCGCACTCGACGGCCTCAACCTCACCGTCAATCCCGGCGAGCGGGTGGCGATCGTCGGCTCATCCGGTGCCGGCAAGAGCACGATCTTCTCGCTGATCCTGCGCTATTACGATCCCGATTCCGGCCGCGTGCTGATCGATGGCGACGATATCAGGCAGGCTGATCCCGCCGATCTCCGCGCCCGCATCGCCATCGTGCCACAGGACGTGACGATCTTCGCCGCCTCGATCCACGAAAACATCGCTTTCGGCGCGCCGGGTGCGGCCCGTTCCGCGGTGGAGGCAGCGGCGCGGGCGGCCCATGCCGAGGAGTTCATACTCCGGCTCGACCAGGGCTATGATACGGAAGTCGGCGAACGCGGCATCATGCTCTCCGGCGGCCAGCGCCAGCGCATCGCGATTGCCCGCGCGATCCTGAGAAACTCGCCGATCCTGCTGCTCGATGAAGCGACTTCGGCGCTCGATGCCGAAAGCGAGACGCTGGTGCAGACCGCGCTCGACGCGCTGATGCAGGACCGCACCACCATCGTCATCGCCCACCGCTTAGCGACAGTGCTGAAGGCCGACCGGATTCTCGTCATGGATCAGGGACAGGTGGTCGAGGAGGGCACGCATCTGAGCCTCGTCGACAAGGGCGGCATCTATGCCCGTCTCGCCAGCCTGCAATTCGGCGTGGATACGGGGAGGCATCTGCGCCTGGCGAAATAGGCCGGATCAGCCGGCCAAGGCCATCTGCCGCGCGCGATCACGCTCGACGATCGCGCGCAGACGCGACTGGTTCGATGTCAACGAAAGACAGGCACGCGGCACGACGATGGACAGCAACCGCCCGCGATCGTCGCGCACATGGACGCGAACCGCCTCGAGCTTGCCGCAACGCGCCAGCCGATTGGCCACGGTGCCCGCATAAAAGACAGCCGAACCATCGCCATAATGGCTCGTGCCCTCGTCATCGGTCAGCGTTTCGCCATCCCAGCAAATATCGAAATAGTAGTGCTGCATCTTGCGCCCCAGCCACCAGCGCCCGTCCAGCGCCATCATGGGATCAGTAAAACCACACCACATCAGAACCAGCGCTGAACCGGCCATTCACCCGGCATTCAGCTTTATGAAGACGTCGTTGCTGCAGATGCTCACGCAAAGGTGACTGGCTTTTTCGCCGGTTTGGCCGTCAAATTCCGCCCGCCTCCGACCGGAAATCGAATCATGAGGAGAACAGCGATGAAGACGACAGTTTTGACTGCGGCCTTGTTTGCCGCCTTCGCCATGCCCGCCTTCGCCGAAGACGTGATCAAGACGGACGATGCCGCCAGGATGACCAGGGTCGATCCCGTGACGACGAACTCGACGGTTCAGTCGGATATGGAAAAAGCCGCAAAGGACGGCTATTCGGGCTGCATCCGCCGCAAGACGACGGCGCAGATGATGTAGGCGCGGGGCGCCTACTCTTTCAAAGGTCTTGAAGCGGCTCAGGCCTTCGGAATCGGCCGGTTCGCCACGTCGATAAGCGCCTTGTGGATATGCTCGTTGCCGGCAATAACAGAGCCGCCTTCGAGGAAATCGGTTTCGCCATTCATGCCCGATATGAAGCCACCGGCCTCGCGGATCAGGATGATGCCGGCTGCGATATCCCAGGGCGAAAGACCTTCCTGCCAGAAGCCGTCGAGACGCCCCGCCGCGACATAGGCGAGGTCGATCGCGGCGGCACCCATGCTGCGGATACCCGCTACATCACCCATGACATGGCGGAGTTGCACCAGGAAACGGCCGTGCTGGCCGCCGCCCAGATGCGGCACGCCGCAGCCGATCACGCAATCGGAAAGCTTCTTGCGGGCGGAGACGCGCAAGCGGCGATCGTTGACGAAGGCGCCGCCGCCCTTCTCGGCCGTGTAGAGGTCGTCCGTCGCGGGATTGTAGATCACTCCGGCAACGATCTCGCCGGAGCGCTGCAGCGCGATCGAGGTGCCGAACAGCGGGATGCCGTGCAGGAAGTTGGTCGTGCCATCGAGGGGGTCGACGATCCAGCGATGCGCGCCATCGGTGCCCTTGATCTCCTCGCTCTCCTCGCCGAGGAAGCCATAGGTCGGGCGGGCCTTCAGCAATTCTTCCCTGACGATCTTTTCAGCCTTGCGGTCGGCCTGGGTGACGTAGTCGCCCGGACCCTTGAGCGAAACCTGGAGATTCTGGACCTCGCCGAAATCGCGGCTCAGTGATTTGCCGGCCTTGAGCGCGGCCTGGACCATCACATTGAGAAGGGCGGAGCGGGCCATGGGTGTTCCTTCAAATTGAAGCGGCCCCGCAAGGGGCCGAGAAATTGGCGGGCCGCTGGCCCGTGATTGGCGCCTCAAGACCACAAACGCCGCGATTTTTCAAGTTTTTTCGCCGCTTCAGCTTTTCCGGGCGAGGAAATCGTCGGCGCGTTCGATCCCTTCCTTCTGCGTGGCCTCGTCGATACCGAGGAAAAAGTCCTCGAGTTCGAGGTCCGCGAGACCGGCCTTGCGCGAGATGACATACCATTTCGTCGCCTCGACGGGATCGGGCCTTGTGCCGATCGCATTGATATAGAGCTTGGCCAGCTTGTTCTGCGCCACGACGTGGCCGCGATTGGCGGCGATCGACATCCAGCGGAATCCCTCCTCGACATTCCGCTCGCCGCCGATGCCGTTGATCAGCCAGACGGCCATGTCGTATTGCGCGGTATCGAAGCCGGCCAGTGCCGCCTTGAGCAGCCAGGACCGCGCCTCCATGCGCTTTTCGCGCGGCAAATCCATCTGCCAGTAGAGCTGCGAGACAGCATATTGAGCATCCGGCACGCCTTGGGCCGCCGCCTTTTCGTAATAGGGAAGGGCCTTCTTGAGACCGGGCTCGCCCGGTTCCGCCGCTACCATGATCTGCGCGATATTGAACTGCGCCTCGCGGCTACCGCCCTCTGCCGCCTTGCGCATCATCGCGTCGGCCGCCTTGCGGTCCTGCTTCACGACTTTGCCTTCGAGCAGCATCAGGGCATATTTGTATTGCGCATTGGGATCGCCCGACTTGGCTGCCTGATCGTACCAGAACACCGCGTCCGACGGATTGCGGCGCACGCCGAGGCCGTTGTTCAGCAATTCCGCGACCAGTGTCTGCGACGCAGCATCGCCGAGCTGCGCCTTGGGCAGCGCGATGTTGAGTGCCGAGAGATAGAAACCGCGCTGGAAGGCGCCATAGGCGTCGTCCAGCTTGCCGGTGAATGCCTTCTCCGGCGGCAGGTCCGGCAGGCCCTTGCCCATGCGCTCGAGCAGCGTGAGCCCCTCGGAAGGTTGTTCCTGCTTGTTGAGGTTTTCAGGCGACGAGAAGATGATCTGTTCGGTGGTCAGTCCGGCGGGCGGCAGGCGTTCGCCCTTCTGGAGCTTGCCGCTCTCAACGTCGCCATCGAGCTTCTTGCGGGCGATCTCGGATGCCGATGGCGTATTCTCGGCATGCAACCCTGGTGCCGCCACTATCACGATGGCGCTGCCCAAAATAACCGAAATCCAACCCCTGACCCTCTGCATGGTGTCTCTTATACCCCCAAGCGTGGCGCTTTTTGGTCAAGAATCGCGTTTGTTTCCTGAACGATCGCGGCGGCGCGCCCGGGTTCGGCAAATACCGCCAGGCGAAGGGCTGCGAATTCCGCGCCCGTTTCGGCGATATCAAGCACCGAAGCGGGGTCCGTGCCGCCCATGACGATGCAGGGAATCTCGATCAGCGACGCCCACCATTCGCCGAGCGCCAGGTTTTTCGGATGCGCCTCCGGCTTGATGTCGCCGTCGAGCTTGCCGAAGAAGATGTAATCCGGGCCCAACTCGCCGATCTCCAGGGCGCGATGGCGCTCCTGGGCATTGCCGCCGCCGACAATGAGTTTCGGTGTGAATTTCTCGATCGCCTCGCCGAGCTTCTCGACGCCGCCCGCGATATGCAATCCGTCCGCCTTGGCGCGGCCGGCGGTGCGGCTGTCGCCTGATATCAATGCCGCCGCACCCGCCTGCTGCACCACCGGCACCAGCTTCTCGGCGAGCCTCTGGAAGGCCGTATCGTCCAGCCCGTATTGCGGGATGATGACCGAGGCGACGTCGCCGCCCTTGAGGGCATCGGCCATGATGCGCGCCGCATCATCCGGCTCCGCGATCTCGGGCGCGATCAGAACCAGGCGGCAGCGGGCTTCAGTTGTTGACATCATGCAATCCCATCGATTCCTTGCTTTCCCGACCCAGTGATCGGTTATAGGGTCAAGCTCCCACCGCTGGCTCATTCCCTCAATCCGATAGACCGTGCCGCTACAAGGATCAACCATGGATTCGACCTTCTATATCGTCGCCGTCATTGCCGTGCTCCTTGTCGGCTTCGGCAAGGGTGGCATGGGCGATGCGCTCGGCCTTATGGGCGTGCCGATCCTGACCTTCGTCATGCCCGCCGTGCAGGCCGCCGCGATCCTGCTGCCGATCCTTGTGGTGATGGATATCATCGCACTCTGGAACTGGCGCGCCCACTGGCACAGGCCGACATTGATGATCCTGTTGCCTGGGGCGCTGATCGGGATCGTGATCGGCTGGATGACATTTGCCATCGTGCCCGATTATGTCATGCGTCTGCTGATCGGCGCCGTGGCGCTCAGCTTCATCGGCCGCTTCTTCTACAACCGGTACTTCAAGGGAAATGCCGTTCAGCCGCCACGCGAGAATACCCCTGTCCGGGCCACGATCTGGAGCACGCTTTCGGGCTATGGCAGCTTCATTGCGCATGCCGGCGGTGCGCCGTTCCAGGTCTATGCACTGCCTCTCAGGCTCTCTCCCAAAGACTATACCGGCACCGCGGTGCGTTTCTTCGCGATCATCAACGCGCTGAAACTCGGCCCCTATTACCTGATCGGGGCGCTGAGCGTCGGCAATCTCAAGATGTCGGCCATGCTCATTCCCGTCGCGCTGGTCGCCACCACGGCAGGCGCCTTCTGCGTCAAGCGCATGAAGCCGGATGTCTTTTATCCCCTGATGTATTTCATGTGCGCACTTGCCGGCCTCAAACTCGCCTGGGACGGGATATCCGAACTCGCGGGCCTGCTTGGCTGAGAACGACTTGATGCAATGCGAAATTTTTTAAGTGCAATGCACAAATAGACTTGTCCTCACCTGGGCTCTGTCATAGCGTTCACGCATGAGTGTTGATCCTTTTTCTGCGATCTCAGATCCCAACCGCCGGTTCCTGCTCGAGGAACTCCGGCGGTCGCCGAAGACCGTCAACGAACTTGCCGCCATGTTGCCCGTCTCACGGCCGGCGGTTTCGCAACACCTCAAGGCGCTTCTCGACAATCATCTGGTTACGGTGGAGAATCAGGGGACAAGACGGCTATATGCCATCAATCCGCAGGGATTTCAGAAAATCGGTTTCTGGCTCGATCAGTTCTGGGTCTGAGAGCCGCCGTTTCAATCATTCCTGAGTGGAGTGGCCGCTGAACGGCCCGCGCCCGTCGATCTCTATACGTTTCCTGGCGGAGGCGGTGTCCAGCGGCTCATTACTGGAAACTAGGGTTGAGTGGGATTAATGCCTTGTCTGGCCACGCAGACGCTCGATCTGGTCCTTGACCTTCAGCTTCTGTCTTTTCAGTTCCGCGATCTCTGTGTCGGCGGTTGAGGGGTGGAGCATTGCGGAGTGGAGCTCTTGTTCTAATGCTCCATGCTTTTTTTCAAGCGTCTCGATATGAGCCTCAATGGTCATACTTCATTCCTTCCCATATTGCCCACATCCGACCATCCACCCGTCGGATGTTTCAGGCTAGAACCGGCGGAGTGTGCCACGTAAATTAGCAAATGTCGAAGGAGAAAACTTCGAAAAGGAAAACTTCCCGTAAACCGCTATTGTGTGATAGGAGCAGATCGATGCTCGTGTGGAGATTGGGGAAATCTCCACGCCAGGAGATACGGGGACTTGACGGAATGCCAGACCAGGACCAGGCAGAACTCAGATTGTCGGCAGCGCGGCTCCGACAGGAACATGAGGATTATGACACTGCCATTAATGCGATGATCGCCACAGGTTGCGACGCGCTCAGGATCCAGCGGATGAAGAAGAAGAAGCTTGCGATCAAGGACAGATTGGTCCAGATCGAAGACCAGATCGTCCCCGATATCATCGCCTGACGAAAGGCTTGGCTCGCATGCAGTTTTCGAAGCCTCCGGTCGCCATCATCATGGGTAGCCAGTCCGACTGGGAGACGATGAAGAATGCCGCCGATACGCTCGATGCCCTTGAAATTGCTTACGAAGCGCGGATCATCTCGGCGCATCGCACGCCCGACCGGCTGGTGAATTTCGCCAAATCCGCGCGCGACGAAGGCTTCCAGGTGATCATCGCCGGTGCGGGTGGCGCCGCCCATCTGCCCGGCATGGCGGCCGCCATGACGCCGCTTCCGGTATTCGGTGTTCCGGTCCAGTCAAAGGCGCTTTCCGGCCAGGACAGCCTGCTTTCCATCGTCCAGATGCCGGCCGGAATTCCGGTTGGAACGCTCGCCATCGGCCGTGCCGGTGCGATCAACGCGGCACTTCTCGCCGCCGCCGTTCTGGCGCTTGCCGACGACGAACTGGCCGATCGCCTCGACACCTGGCGCGAGGAACAAAGCGCCTCCGTGGCCGAATATCCCGTCGACAAATAGGCCTGACATAATGACAATCAAGACCATAGGCATCATCGGCGGCGGGCAACTCGGCCGCATGCTGGCGATGGCCGCGAGCCGCCTCAACTTCCGCACCGTGATCCTCGAACCGCAGGCCGATTCGCCGGCGGCGCAGCTCGCCAACGAACAGATCGTCGGTGCCTATGACGACCGTGCGTCGCTGGAAAAACTCGCCTCCCTCAGCGATGTGATCACCTATGAATTCGAAAATGTGCCGGTCGAATCCGCCCGCTTTCTCGAAGGCCTGAAGCCGGTCTATCCACCGTCGAAGGCGCTGGAAGTGGCGCAGGACCGGCTGGTCGAAAAGACCTTCCTCAACCGATGCGGCATTCCGACCGCGGGCTTCCGTGCCGTCGACAGCCAGGCCGATCTCGATGCGGCGCTCGCCGCATTCGGCGGCACCGGCGTGCTCAAGACACGGCGCATGGGCTATGACGGCAAGGGCCAGATCGTGTTCCGTGCGGGCGACAGCACAGCGGGCGCCTATGACAAGCTCGGCGGCGTGCCGCTGATCCTCGAAAGCTTCATCCCCTTCGAGCGTGAAATCTCGATCATTGCCGCGCGCGCGATCAACGGTCATATCGAATGCTACGACGCTGCCGAAAACGTCCATCGAAACGGCATCCTGCATACCTCGACCCTTCCGGCCGAGGTCTGGGAGGGTACGACGGCCGATGCCCGCTCCGCCGCCATCAAGCTTCTCGACGCACTCAAATATGTCGGCGTGGTCGGCATCGAGTTCTTCGTCGGCGCCGACAGTTCGTTGATCGCCAACGAGATGGCGCCGCGCGTGCACAATTCCGGCCACTGGACGGAAGCGGCCTGCGTGATCTCGCAGTTCGAGCAGCATATCCGCGCCGTCGCCGGTCTTCCGCTCGGCGATCCCGCCCGCCACAGCGACTGCATCATGCAGAACCTGATCGGCGACGACATCAACGATGTCAGGCAATGGGCATCGGAAAAGGACGTCTTCATCCACCTCTACGGCAAGACCGAGCCACGCCCCGGCCGCAAGATGGGTCATGTCACCCGGCTTACCGGCAAGGCGTGATCGCCTCGCGTGTCTATCAGTTGGGCACTTGCCAAGAGCCGGATTTTCATGTGAATTCCTGCCGCCACAATTTTACCGGAGCCACACCAATGACCTCGCGCCGCCAGTTCCTGATCGGTCTCGCCTTTGCCGCCCTCATGCCGCTCGCAGTCCATGCGGCCGAACTGCCTGATCTCGGCGGCAAGAAGGTCGTGGTCGTCACCGAGAATGCCTATCCGCCGCTGCAGTTCATCGACCCCAAGACCAGCCAGCAGATCGGTTGGGAGTATGACGCGATGAACGAGATCGCCAAGCGGCTGAATTTCCAGGTCGAATACCAGAACACATCCTGGGATGCGATGATCCAGGCGGTCTCCGACAACCAGTACAATATCGGCATGACCGGCATCACCATCAACGACGAGCGCAAGGCGAAGGTCGATTTCTCCGACCCCTATATGCGCTCCGAACAGTTCATGCTGGTGCGTGCCGACGAGACGCGCTTCACCGATGCCGCGAGTTTCAAGGCGCTGACGGACGGCCTGGTCGGCGCCCAGCCCGGCACGACGCCGTTCTACACCGCCGTCTACAGCGTGCTCGACGGCAACGAACAGAACCCCCGCATCAAGCTGTTCGAGACATTCGGTGCGACAGTCCAGGCGCTGAAAGCCGGCGACGTCGATGTCGTGCTGACCGACGGCACGGCCGGCAAGGGCTATGTCGATGCCTCGGGCGGCGCGCTCAAGCTGACCGGCGGCCCGCTGGGCACCGAGGATTTCGGCTTCATCTTCCCCAAGGGCTCGGATCTCGTGGCACCCGTCAATGCGGCGATCGCGGCGCTCAAGGCGGACGGCACGATCGACGCGCTCAACAAGAAGTGGTTCCTCGACTACAAGATGGGTCAATAGCCGGGCTGCCGTCCATATGGCGGCTCCCAATCCAACACCGAAATCCGGTGAGGGCGACTTTCCTTATTGGCTTGTCGCCCTTGTCGTGCTGGGTGCCGCGATCGGCATCGCCGTCGTCGTCAGCGATCTCTATACGCAGGTCTTCCTGACGGTGTCCAAAGGCCTCGGCATCACCGTTCTGGTGACGCTGATCGCCTTTACGCTTGCGACCGCCCTCGGCCTCGCCATTGCGCTGCTCGGCCTCTCCGATTCAAGGGCACTGCGGCAGTTCTCACGCTTCTATATCGAGCTGATCCGCGGCATTCCTGTTCTGGTCCTGCTCTTCTACATCGCCTTCGTCGGCGCGCCGGGCTTCGTCCAGGCGTGGAATTTCCTGATCTCACCGCTCGTTAGTGCCGGCCTCGTGGAACCGCTTCTGGTGCGTGAAGTGTCGCTGATGTGGCGGGCGATCATCGCGCTGACCATCGCTTATTCCGCCTTCATCGCGGAGATTTTTCGCGCCGGCATCCAGTCGATCGACAAGGGGCAGGTCGAGGCGGCCAAGGCGCTTGGCTTGTCGCGCTTCCAGCGTTTCCGCTTCATCGTCTTTCCGCAGGCGCTGAAGGTGATCTTTCCGCCGCTCTCCAACGATTTCGTGGCGATGGTCAAGGATTCGTCGCTGGTCTCGGTGCTCGGCGTCGCCGACATTACGCAAATGGCCAAGGTCTATGCCGCCGGCTCCTTCCGCTTCTTCGAGACCTATTCGATCGTCGCCTATATCTACCTCGTCGTGACCATCGGCCTGTCGCTGATGCTGAGGCAGATCGAACGCCGCATGCGTGAGGCGCAGCCGGGACGATAAAACGACAAACCCGGTGCTGGAGGACACCGGGCTTGGCTTAGGGAGGGGATCAGTTGTCGTTGATCGTCTGACCTCGGGCCGCCGTGTTGCAGGGATCGGGCGGCCGGTGTTCGGTGCCTGGGCGGGAGGAGAACCTCAGGCACCGATGTCATCGGATCAGGTCATCAGATCAATCGCAGATGCGGACCTTCTTGATGTAGACATTGCCCCAATCGTCGTAGCGCTTGATCTTCTTGACGAAGCAGTAGTCGTCATAGTCGTGGTAGCGCGGGGATACGACGACCACGCCCCAATGATGGCGGTTGTGCCAGCCGTGATGACGATGACGCCAGCCGGCTTCAGCGGTGGCAGCGAGCGAGACGGTGGCGACGAGGGCGGCGAGGCCGCCGATGATGAACTTTTTCATGATGGTTGTCCTTGTGGGTTCGTGTGGGTTTGAAGTGCTTCTTCGTTTCTTTGTGGATGATGTCCCTCATCCGTTGATCCTGTTTTCCCACATCCCCACCGACCCCGCTGTTTCCGCGGGAACAGGCGCCGCGAATTCCGCGCAAAGAAAAAGCCCGGCGATGGCCGGGCTTAGAAAATCATCGAACTTGAAGTCCTGGATCAGCCGATCTTCTGGCCGGTCTTGGCCCAGTCGGCGAGGAAGGTTTCGAGGCCTTTGTCGGTCAGCGGGTGCTTGACCAGTGCCTTCAGCGTCGCCGGCGGCACGGTCACGACATCGGCGCCGATCAGGGCGGCGTCGCGGACGTGGTTGATGGTGCGGATCGAGGCGGCGAGGATTTCGGTCTCGTAGCCGTAATTGTCGTAGATCTGGCGGATTTCGCGGATCAGGTCCATGCCATCGATGCCGATGTCGTCGAGGCGTCCGACGAAAGGCGAGATGAAGGTCGCGCCGGCCTTGGCGGCGAGCAGTGCCTGGACGGCCGAGAAGCAGAGCGTGACGTTGGTCTTGTGGCCTTCGGACGACAAAGCCTTGCAGGCCTTGAGGCCGTCGAAGGTGAGCGGCACTTTGATGCAGATGTTCGGTGCGATCTTCGAAAGCACCGCCGCTTCCTTCATGATCTCGGAATATTCGGTGGCGGTCACTTCCGCCGAAACCGGACCTTCGACGATGTCGCAGATTTCCTTGGTGACTTCAGCGATATTGCGGCCCGACTTCAGGATCAGCGACGGATTGGTCGTGACGCCGTCCAGCATCCCCAAGTCGTTGAGTTCCTTGATTTCCTTGATTTCGGCTGTATCGACGAAGAATTTCATGTCCATTCACTCCCTATCAATCGCAGAGTCCACTTTTTGTTCTCTTTGCGGTTTTCCCCAGCCAAAAGCAAGTGCTACTCATGGCCCATGGGAAAAGATTCGTTCGATCTGTTCGGGACGCCGGAACGGCTGCGCGCCGTGCCTGTGATGGTGCCGCTGCCGGTGCCCAAGCCCTATACCTATATGGTGCCGGACGGCATGCATGTCGAGCCTGGCGCGATTGTCCAGGTGCCGCTCGGGCCGCGTCAGGTTTTCGGCGTGGTTTGGAATGAGGAGGCTGGTGACGCTGTCGATCCGAAGAAGCTGAAATCGATCACGGCAGCCTTCGAATGCCCGCCGCTGGGCGCCGATATGCGGACGTTTCTCGACTGGATGGCATCCTACACGCTCTCGCCGCCGGGGCTGGTGGCGCGGATGGCATTGCGCGCGCCCGCCGCCTTCGATCCGGAGCCGATGGTCGAGGGCTTGCGGTTGACGGAGACGCGTCCGGAACGGCTGACGCCTGCCCGGACACGGGTGCTGGCGCTTGCCGAGGAAGCCCCTGTCTGGACGCGGCTGGGGCTGGCCCATGCGGCTGGCGTCTCGGTGTCTGTCGTGGACGGGCTGACTACACAGGGTGTGTTCGAGACGATGTTCATGTCGCCGCCGCCGGTCACCGCACCGCCCGATCCGGATTACGCGGCACCGGCGCTCGAGAGCGACCAGCAGGCTGCTGCGGATGAACTGATTTCGGCAGTGAAGAAGGGTGGCTTCGGCGTCTCGCTGATCGATGGCGTTACCGGCTCCGGCAAGACAGAGGTTTATTTCGAAGCGATCGCCGAGACGCTGCGGCAGGGCCGGCAGGTGCTGATCCTGCTGCCGGAAATCGCGCTGACCCCGGCCTTTCTCGAACGTTTCCAGGATCGCTTTGGCGCCAAGCCGGCCGAATGGCATTCCGATCTTTCTCCGCGGATGCGCGAAAAGGTCTGGCGGCAGGCGGCGGAAGGGCAGGTCCGGGTTGTCGCCGGCGCGCGCTCGGCGCTGTTCCTGCCGTTCGAGGATCTCGGGCTTGTCATCGTCGATGAGGAGCACGATCCGGCCTACAAGCAGGAAGACCGCGTCTTCTATAATGCGCGCGACATGGCCGTCGTGCGCGGCCGAATCAGCGATTTTCCCGTCGTGCTGGTGTCGGCGACGCCATCGGTCGAGAGCCGGGTCAATGCCGATCAGGGCCGCTATACCTATCTGCATCTGGCAAGCCGATTCGGCGGCGCCACCATGCCGGATCTCCATCTCGTCGACATGCGGCGCTTTCCGCCGGCGCGGGGCGGCTTCCTGTCGCCGGTGATGATCAAGGGTATCGCGCAGACGATGGAGCGCGGCGAGCAGGCGCTGCTCTTCCTCAATCGCCGCGGCTATGCGCCGCTGACGCTCTGCCGGGTCTGCGGTCATCGCTTCCAGTGCCCGAACTGTTCTGCCTGGCTGGTCGAGCATCGGTTTCGTGGGCAACTGCAGTGCCATCATTGCGGCCATCAGGAAAAGTCGCCCGATGCCTGCCCGGAATGCGGCACGCTCGACCATCTCGCGTCGTGCGGGCCGGGCGTGGAGCGGATCGCCGAGGAGGTCGAGAGGCATTTTCCCGACCAGCGGATTATCGTGCTGTCCTCGGATATCGTGATGGGCGTCAAGCGGCTGAGGCTGGAGCTCGAGGCGATTGCAAAGGGTGAGGCTGATATCGTGATCGGCACGCAGCTGGTGGCCAAGGGGCACAATTTCCCCAACATGACGCTGGTCGGCATCGTCGACGCCGATCTCGGGCTTGCCAACGGCGATCCGCGCGCCGCCGAGCGGACATTCCAGCTGCTGTCGCAGGTGACGGGCCGTGCCGGGCGGTTCGGCCTCAAGAGCCGAGGGCTGATCCAGACCTATCAGCCGGTTCATCCCGTGATGCAGGCGATCGTGTCGGGTGATCCGGAAGCCTTCTACGAGCGCGAGATCGTGGAACGCGAGAAGGCGCTGATGCCGCCCTTCGGCCGTCTCGCCTCGATCATCGTCTCGGCCGATAGCCGCGCCGATGCCGAGGGACATGCACGCGGGTTGAGGCAAGCGGCACCGCAGGTGTCGGGCATATCGGTGCTCGGCCCGGCCGAGGCGCCGCTGGCGCTGGTGCGCGGGCGGCATCGGTTCCGGCTGCTGGTACATGGCAAGCGCGGAGCGGATATGCAGGCCTTCGTGCGGACGATGATCGGCAATGGCCCGAAGGAGCGCGGCTCGGTGCAGGTGCAGCTGGATATCGATCCGCAGAGTTTTCTCTAGGACCGACCGCCATTCAGCTGATGCCGGTCTGCAAATGGCGATTTTCTGCGCTGCCGGTGCTCGCGTACCTTAAGTACGCTCCGCTCCGGTTCTCGAAAACCACCATTTTCGCCACAGCCTCAGCCGAATGTCGATCGGTCCTAGCGGCCGAGCTTACGCCTCTTTGTCGTGAAGGACGCGATTGCGGCCCGACTGCTTGGCACGGTAGAGCGCACGGTCGGCACGCGAGAGCGCGCTTTCGATGCTTTCGGCACCTTCGAGAGGCGCAACGCCGATGCTGGTCGTGACCGAGAGGAAGCCCGCAGCCGTTTCGAATGGATGCGCGGCAATTGATGCCCTAATACTCTCGGCAATTACTGCGCAATCATTGTCCTTATCGACAAGCACGGCGAATTCTTCGCCGCCAAGGCGGGCGAGCAGGCATGACGACGGCAGGCAGCGTCCGATGCGCTGCACGAACAATTGCAGCACCTGGTCGCCCGCACCATGGCCGAAGCGGTCGTTGATCCGTTTGAACCGGTCGATGTCGATCATCAGGAGGGCGAGCCCCTCGGCGCCACCACTGGCAAGCGTCCGCGACGCCCGTTTGAAGAAGCTGCGCCGGTTCAGCGCGGCGGTCAGTTCGTCGGTCTCGGCGAGCTTCTTCAGCTCGCTGGCATAGGCGCGCTCGCGCGTGAAATCGAGATACATATTGACGTGGAAGTTTCCGATCTTGCGGTGCCGGAACTGAATGGTGCGTTTCGTGCCGTCCTTGCGCGTGATGTCGAGATCGAAGGGCGTCATTTCACGGTCTTCCGCGCGCGCCGCGGCGATCTCGGTCTCCCAACGGGTGCGCGCATAGGCGCGATATTCGGGATCGGGATAGGCGAGACGCCACCAATCCTCCGGGGTCGCGAGATCGCGTGCCGTCCAGCCGAACAGGTCCAGGCAGGCGGAATTGGCGAACTGGATGTCGTCGTCGAGATCGGCGATTTCGAGACCGAAGGGCATCCAGTTCAACAGTCCCAGCAGGTTTTCCTGCCAGCCGGCAAGCGTCACGGCGCCGGTGGGCGGCGCTTCGACAAAGGTAAACAACCGCAGAAGCTCACCATCGACATCCAGCCGGCTCACGCGGACCACAAGCAGCCGCTCCGCGCCATCGATGCTGGCGCGAAGCAGGAATGGCTCACTGGGAAAGCCGTTGATCGACCGGTTCCAGACCCGGCTGACCAGGGTCTCGGCCTCGCGTCCGACGAGACGGTGCAGGGGCAGGCCGGCAAAATCGTCGATGTCGTGTCCGAAGAGTTGCGCGGCGGCGGCATTGCCGGAGCGGGCGCGGAGTTCTCCATCGGCAACGAGTACCATCGGCACGCCGACGCAATTCATCCAGAACGTCACATGCCCGGATGTTACCCGGGCGCCCTGCTCATGGACGTCGGGAGTCACCTTCAACTCGGCGGTGTTTCGCTTGATAGTCATCAAAGCCCTGGAATTGACAATCGGCTGGCGGCATTGGGATATTTCAATCTATCCAAACGGCATAACCAAAGGGTATATTCGCAAACCAAATTCGCTGAATTTCATTGGAATGGTTAAAACCGTCATTCCCTCGCTTTCCGGGCTGTGCAATAGATCGGGAAACCTACGAGGATTTGAGGGGATCCATGGAACTCGCATTGCCGGCCTTTCCGTCCGAGCCGTGGCCGCAGGCTGCGTTTCTCGCTGTTATCATCCTTGTCATCGCTGGCCTCGCAATGCTGATCTTTCCTGCCACGAGCGGCCGGCTGCTCGGGCTCGAAAGTCGCGAGACGCGGCCGGGCGGCATCGGTGAGGTGCGTGCGGCCGGCGGATTTCTCGGCGGCTTTGCGGCCGCAGCGCTGATGTTCTTCGATCAGCCGGTGCTGGTGACCGCGCTTGGCGTGGCGGTCGGCGTTGCGGCCTTTGCCCGCATCATCTCGCTGATGTCGGACACGTCGGCGAGCCTGCTCAATTTCCTGCTGCTGATCGTCCAAGTGATCTTTGCCGTCGTCATGCTCACCTTCTTCTTCGATGTGATCACGCCTGAGATGGTACTGGCCATTCCAACCGAGGGCATGGCGCGGCTTGTCTTCTTTACCTTTGCGGCAGTGGCCGTGATCGGCTTCCTTGTTCTGTTTGCCCCGCGCATAGCGATGAGCACGGCCGGGCTGTGGGTAACGCCCGAGCGGCCGGGCGGCATTGCCTCGGTCCGCTCCACGGGTGGGTTCCTCCTGGGCCTGGGTCTGTTCGGTATGGCGATAGCAGGGCTCTGGGAGAGCGGCTTTGTCGTCTTTCTGATGCTGTGCTTCGGCTTCGCGACGGCGCTTCTTCTATCGGCCGTTGGAAGGATCGTGGCTCTCGTGCTGAACCGTGGAAATCTCGTCTTCGGCGTGATTGCGCTTGTCCTTCAGGCTGGCGCAGCGGCGGTGGTCATTCTCTACGTTTCGAGCGCGGTGTGATCGCACCTCCGGGCGCCCCAGGGGAATAATATTCTCCGCCGGGAATCATATGCTTGCAGGATTGGCAAATAAATGCGCAACAGCGGTAACATTCGGTAATATCCTGTGTTGCGAGTCAAAATCACCTATGCTAGATGGCTTGCGAGTTTTCGGGGTATATGGGCTAAAACGCTTGTGAAGACCCGAAAAAATAAAACAATTTCAAGGTTTTAATGATTGCGGTTGCGCCGCAGCAATGAAAACCGCAGGGAATGAGGGAAACTCAGCGAGTGGCAGATTCATCGCAATCCGTTTCCGGCGTGGCCGAGCGCTACGCCTCTTCACTTTTCGCGCTCGCCCTCGAAAGCGGCGCGGTTCAGGAAGTGGCCACCGCACTCGACAATTTCCAGGCCATGATCGACGGCTCCACCGACCTGCAGCGGCTCATCAAGAGCCCGGTCTTCTCGGCCGACGAACAGCTCAAGGCAGTCGATGCCATTCTCGCCAAGGCCGGCATTACCGGTCTTGCCGCAAACTTCATCAAGGTCACCGCCTCCAACCGCCGCCTGTTTGCCGTACCCGGCATGATCAAGGCGTTCCGGGAGATCCACGCGCGTCATCGCGGCGAGATTTCGGCTGACGTGACCACCGCACATGCGCTGACCGCTGTGCAGGAAACCGAATTGAAGGCGGCGCTCAAGGGCGTCACCGGAAAAGACGTGACGATCAATGTCGCTGTCGATCCCACCATCCTTGGTGGCCTGATCGTCAAGCTCGGCTCGCGCCAGATCGACACGTCGCTTCGCACGAAATTGTCTACACTTAAGCTTTCACTGAAAGAGGTCGGCTGATGGATATCCGCGCCGCGGAAATTTCCGCAATTCTCAAGGACCAGATCAAGAATTTCGGCAAAGAGGCTGAAGTCACCGAAGTTGGTCAGGTTCTGTCGGTTGGTGACGGTATCGCCCGCGTCTACGGCCTCGACAATGTCCAGGCCGGTGAAATGGTTGAATTCCCCGGCGGCATCCGTGGCATGGCGCTGAACCTCGAAGCCGACAATGTCGGCGTCGTGCTCTTCGGTAACGACCGCGACATCAAGGAAGGCGACACCGTCAAGCGGACCGGCGCCATCGTGGACGTGCCGGTTGGTCCGGAACTGCTCGGCCGCGTCGTCGATGCGCTCGGCAACCCGATCGACGGCAAGGGTCCGATCAATGCCAAGCAGCGTTCGCGCGTCGATATCAAGGCTCCCGGCATCATTCCGCGCAAGTCGGTGCATGAGCCGATGTCGACCGGCCTCAAGGCGATTGACGCCCTGATCCCCGTCGGCCGCGGCCAGCGCGAACTCGTCATCGGCGACCGCCAGACCGGCAAGACCGCGATCATTCTCGACACGATCCTCAACCAGAAGGCCATTCACGACAATGGTCCGGAGGCTGAGAAGCTTTATTGCGTCTACGTCGCTATCGGCCAGAAGCGCTCGACCGTTGCCCAGTTCGTCAAGGTGCTTGAAGAGCGTGGTGCACTGCAATATTCGATCATCGTTGCCGCGACCGCTTCGGACCCGGCTCCGATGCAGTATCTTGCACCCTTCGCCGGCTGCGCGATGGGCGAATACTTCCGCGACAACGGCAAGCATGCCCTGATCGGCTATGACGACCTTTCCAAGCAGGCCGTTTCCTATCGCCAGATGTCGCTGCTGCTGCGCCGCCCGCCGGGCCGTGAAGCCTATCCGGGCGACGTCTTCTATCTGCATTCGCGCCTCCTCGAGCGCGCTGCAAAGCTCAATGAAGACAACGGCGCTGGCTCTCTGACCGCTCTGCCTGTTATCGAGACCCAGGGCAACGACGTGTCGGCCTTCATTCCGACCAATGTGATCTCGATCACCGACGGCCAGATCTTCCTTGAAACCGACCTGTTCTACCAGGGCATCCGTCCGGCCGTAAACGTCGGTCTGTCGGTGTCGCGCGTCGGTTCTGCCGCGCAGATCAAGGCGATGAAGCAGGTTGCCGGCTCGATCAAGGGTGAACTCGCCCAGTATCGTGAAATGGCCGCCTTCGCACAGTTTGGCTCGGATCTCGACGCCTCAACCCAGCGCCTGTTGAACCGTGGCGCCCGCCTGACCGAACTCCTTAAGCAGCCGCAGTTCTCGCCGCTCAAGACCGAGGAACAGGTCGTGGTGATCTTCGCCGGCGTCAATGGCTACCTCGACAAGATCGCCGTCAGCCAGGTCGGCAAGTTCGAACAGGGTGTGCTCTCCTATTTCCGCAACGACGGCAAGGCGGTCCTCGACACGATCCGCACCGAAAAGCAGATCTCGGACGATACCCGCGCCAAGCTCAAGTCGGCTCTGGACAGCTTCGCCAAGACCTTCGCCTGATCGGCAGAGATAGGACGGATAACGGATGCCTTCACTCAAGGATCTGAAAAACCGCATCGCTTCAGTCAAGGCGACGCAGAAGATCACCAAGGCGATGAAGATGGTCGCTGCGGCAAAGCTTCGGCGTGCCCAGGAAGCTGCGGAGGCCGCACGGCCCTATTCGCAGCGTATGGGCGCGGTTCTGGCCAATATCGCACAGGCTGAAGGCGGCGGCGCCGATGCGCCGGCGCTGATGACCGGCACCGGCCGCGACGATGTTCACCTGATTATTGTCGCGACCGCGGAGCGCGGCCTTTGCGGCGGCTTCAACTCGCAGATCGCCCGCACGGCCCGCGACCATATCCGCGCGCTGCTCGCCGACGGCAAGAAGGTCAAGATCATCTGCGTCGGCAAGAAGGGTTTCGACATCCTTCGCCGTGAGTTCGCCAGTCTGATCATCGAGCGTGTCGACCTGCGCGAAGTCAAGAAGATCGGTTACGTGAACGCGGAGGCGATCGGCCGAAAGGTGATCGCGCTGTTCGAGAACGGCGAGTTCGATGTCGCGACGCTGTTTTATTCGGAGTTCAAGTCGGTGATCTCGCAGATCCCGACGGCACTTCAGCTGATCCCCGCGAGCGCGCCATCCGTGGCTGCCGCCGACACTGGCGCATCCGCGGTCTACGACTACGAACCGGATCCGGGCGCCATCCTCGGCGATCTCATTCCGCGCAACATCACCGTGCAGATTTTCCGGGCCTTGCTCGAGAACGTCGCCGGCGAGATGGGCGCCAAGATGAGCGCGATGGACAACGCCACGCGCAATGCCGGTGAGATGATCAACAAGCTGACGCTCAGCTACAACCGCCAGCGTCAGGCCCAGATCACCAAGGAACTGATCGAAATTATTTCGGGCGCCGAAGCGCTCTAAGAAGTTAGGAAAGAGGATATATCATGGCTCGCGCAGCTACGAAGAAATCCGCCGTGGAACCCGCTGCAGCAGCGGCAGGCGCCATCGGCAAGGTGACCCAGGTTATCGGCGCTGTCGTGGACGTATCGTTCGCTGGCGGCGACCTGCCGGCGATCCTGAACGCGCTTGAAACCCAGAACCAGGGCAACCGCCTTGTTCTGGAAGTCGCGCAGCATCTCGGCGAAAACACCGTCCGCACGATCGCCATGGACTCGACCGAAGGTCTGGTTCGCGGCCAGGAAGTCACGGACACGGGCGCTCCGATCATGGTTCCGGTCGGCGCGGAAACGCTCGGCCGTATCATGAACGTCATCGGCGAGCCGGTCGACGAAGCCGGGCCGCTGGTCACGCCCTACAAGCGCGGCATCCACCAGGACGCTCCGTCCTATGTCGAGCAGTCGACCGAAGCACAGATCCTCGTCACCGGCATCAAGGTCGTCGATCTATTGGCGCCTTACGCAAAGGGCGGCAAGATCGGCCTGTTCGGCGGCGCCGGCGTCGGCAAGACCGTTCTGATCATGGAACTCATCAATAACGTCGCAAAAGCGCACGGCGGTTACTCGGTATTCGCGGGCGTCGGCGAGCGCACCCGCGAAGGCAACGACCTCTATCACGAAATGATCGAGTCGGGCGTCAACAAGCATGGCGGCGGCGAAGGCTCCAAGGCAGCCCTCGTTTATGGCCAGATGAACGAGCCGCCGGGCGCCCGCGCTCGCGTCGCGCTGACCGGCCTGACCGTTGCTGAAGACTTCCGCGACAAGGGCCAGGACGTGCTGTTCTTCGTCGACAACATCTTCCGCTTCACCCAGGCGGGTTCGGAAGTGTCGGCTCTGCTCGGCCGTATTCCTTCGGCCGTGGGCTATCAGCCGACGCTCGCTACCGACATGGGCACGATGCAGGAACGCATCACCACCACCACCAAGGGTTCGATCACCTCGGTGCAGGCGATCTACGTCCCCGCCGACGACTTGACCGACCCTGCGCCGGCAACCTCGTTCGCCCACTTGGATGCAACGACGGTTCTCAGCCGTTCGATCGCTGAAAAGGGCATCTACCCGGCTGTGGATCCGCTCGACTCGACCTCGCGCATGCTCGACCCGATGGTGGTCGGCGAGGAGCATTACGAAGTGTCGCGCCAGGTTCAGACGACCCTCCAGCGCTACAAGTCGCTGCAGGACATCATCGCCATCCTCGGCATGGACGAGCTCTCGGAAGAGGACAAGATCGCCGTTGCCCGCGCCCGCAAGATCGAGCGCTTCCTCAGCCAGCCGTTCTTCGTCGCCGAAGTCTTCACCGGTTCGCCGGGCAAGCTGGTCGCGCTCGAAGACACGATCAAGGGCTTCAAGGGTCTCGTGAACGGCGACTACGACCACCTGCCGGAAGCTGCCTTCTACATGGTCGGCACGATCGAAGAAGCGGTTGAAAAGGCCAAGAAGCTGGCTGCCGAAGCCGCTTGATGATGCGCCGGGCGTGGCATGCCGCGCCTCACGCTCCTCTAGAAAGAGTGAATGAGAATGGCTGAAAGCTTCAATTTCGAACTCGTATCGCCGGAGCAGCTGCTGCTCTCGGCCAAGGTCACGGAAATCGTGCTTCCGGGTTCGGAAGGCGAAATGACCGTCATGGCCAATCACTCGCCTGTGATGACCACGATCCGTCCCGGCATCGTGACCGTGAAGCAGGAAGGCGGCGAGACGCAGAAGTTCGTGGTGTTCGGCGGCTTTGCCGACATCCTGCCGACAAGCTGCACCCTGCTCGCCGAATCCGCGCTTGCTGTTTCGGAATTCCGCAAGGATGCACTGGCAAAGCGTGTCGAACTAGCGAAGGCCGATCTTGCGATCGCCCACAGTGACGAGGGCAAGACGCGCGCGGCGCAGCTGGTTTCGGACCTCGAAAGCCTGGCTTCCGTCGCCGCCTGAGCGATCTGATCCGACCTGATCGATGCAAGCCCTCGGCACTGCCGGGGGCTTTGCTTTTTGCCCCGTCAAACCCAGGTTTTATGTCGCATTTGACTGTCTGAAATGGCGCGCGAACGCGATAGTTTCGCGGGCGAGATGATCCGGGCCACGGGTCGTTCACTGCCGGAGACATCAATGCAATTTTCGCTTTCCGCCATTCCGGACATCAAGTTCGGAGCCGATGAAATCAACAATCTCGCCGGCCACGCCAAAAGCCTCGGCGATATCAGAAAAGCCGCCATCGTGATGGATGGCTTCCTCGTCAGCAGCGGGCTTGGCGCCAGGGTGACGAGCGCGCTGCGCGATGCCGGCATCGAGGCTGTCATCTATTCGGGCTTCGCGGGCGAACCCAAGCTCCAGCATGTCAGGGATGCGAGCCAGGTGGCGGGCGGGGCGGATCTGATGATCGGCATCGGTGGCGGCTCGGCACTGGATATCGCCAAGATCGTCGCGTGCACGGCAGCGTCCGGCGAGGATGCCATGCATTACGCACTCGCCGCCAATCCGCTGCCGAAGACGCCGCTCAAGAAGATCGCCATCCCGACCACCGCCGGCACAGGCTCCGAGACCTCGGCGACCAATATCTTCGCCGGACCCGAAGGCAAGAAGCTCTGGATATGGGGCGCGGAGAGCAAGGCGGACCTGGTGATCCTCGATCCGGTGCTCACCGTGTCCCTGCCGCCGAACCTCACGGCATGGTGCGGCATGGATGCCTTCATCCACGCCTTCGAGGCCTCGACCAACCGAAATGCGCATCCGGCCGGCAAGGTGTTCGGCCACGAGGCGATGCGGCTCATCGCCGCCAACCTGCCGACTGCGGTGAACGATCCCGGCAATGTCGAGGCGCGGGGCAAGGTTCTGCTCGGCTCCTGCTACGGCGGCGTGGCGATCGACAATTGCGGCACGGCGATCGCACATAACATCTCCCATGCCATGGCCGGGCTAGCGCCGATCCATCATGGTCTCGCGACTGCGCTCGGTTTCGAAGTGTCGACGCCGTGGCTTGCGGAAGCCGATACGGCCGACCTGAACGAAGCTGCCAGGGTGCTTGGCTTGAAGCGTGCGTCGGAAATTCCTCCATTCGTCAGCCGGCTTATGGATTCCTGCGGTATCAAGCGTGCGATCCCGGCGGCGTTCGATAAATATACCGTCATCGATCTCGCGGGCGAGATGAAGGCACCCGAGAACCAGCCGATGCGGCGCTCGACGATCCGTGACGTCTCCGACGCCGACCTCGACACTTTCGCCCAGGCGATCATGACAATGCAAAGGGAAGGCTGAGATGACCGGTCAATATACGCGCGAATACTGGCAGTCGGCGCTCGACGCCGCAACGCTCAACGGCCGGATGTTCATCAACGGCGGGTTCGAGGACGCGGCCGACGGCACGACCTTCGTCCGCATCCGCCCGATGGATGGTAAGCCGGGCGGGACATTTGCGCGTGGCAAGGCAGTGGACATCGATCGGGCGGTGGCAGCGGCACGCGCCGCTTTCGAATCGGGTGTCTGGCGCAAGAAGGATCCGGCCGAGAAGAAGCGCATCCTGTTGAAATGGGCGGACCTCATAAGGGAAAACCGCGAGGAACTGGCATTGCTCGAAACGATCGATGTCGGCAAGCCGGTGATGGCGTCGCTCAATGTCGACGTGGCGCTCGCCGCCAATTGCATCCAGTATTACGCCGAGTTGTGCGACAAGCTCTATGACGAGGTCGCACCGACCGGACCCAATGACCGGGCGATCGTGCGCAAGGTGCCGCTTGGCGTCATCGGCGCGATCACGCCGTGGAACTATCCCCTGATCATCGACAGCTGGAAGCTGGGACCGGCGCTGGCTGCGGGCAATTCGGTCGTGCTGAAGCCCGCCGAGCAATCGTCGCTGTCGGCGATCCGCATCGCCGAACTGGCAAGCCAGGCCGGCCTGCCGGATGGCGTGCTGAACATCGTCACGGGTTATGGCGAAGAGGCGGGGCAGGCGCTGGCGCGGCACATGGATGTCGACATGATCGCGTTCACCGGCTCGACCGAAGTCGGCAAGCTGATCATGGGTTATGCGGCGCAGAGCAACCTGAAGCGCGTGGCACTGGAACTCGGCGGCAAGTCGCCGATCGTCGTCTTTGCCGACGCTGATCTTGACGCTGCCGCGTCCGCCGCGGCCTGGGGCTGCTTCTACAATGCCGGCGAGACCTGCCATGCGTCGACACGGCTGCTTGCCGAGCGTTCGATCATGGATGAATTGATCAGCAAGATCGAAGAGGTAACCGCGCGCGAGATCACGCTCGGCCATCCCTTTGAGCCGTCGGCCCAGATCGGCGCGCTGATCGAGGACGCGCATCTCGAGAAGGTGCTTGGGATGATCGAGGCCGGCGAAAAGGAAGGTTCGAAACGTGCCTTCGGCGCCGAGAAGGTCATGGCCGAGACAGGTGGTTCCTATATGTCGCCCGGCGTCTTTGTCGCCAAGTCCAACAGCGACTCACTGGCACGCAATGAAATCTTCGGACCTGTGTTGACGGCCATCGCCTTCGACGGTGAAGAAGAAGCGCTTAAGCTCGCCAATGACACGAACTACGGGCTGGCCGGAGCGGTATTCACGTCCGACATGGGTAAGGCGCATCGTGTGTCGGAAGGCATTCACGCCGGCACGGTGTGGATCAATACCTATGATATTTCGAGCCTTGCTACGCCGTTCGGCGGCTTCAAGCAATCAGGCTTCGGTCGCGATCGCTCGGTGCATGCCATCGACAAGTACTGCGACTACAAGACCATCTGGCAGAGGTTCGGCTGAGAGCCGAGGTACGCGAGGTCTTGGCTCGTCGCCTTGCTCCAAGAAACGGCAACAAAAAAGGGCGCCGGTGGCGCCCTTTTCCATGAACCTGATAGGGATTAAGTAATCACGATGTGATCTTCGGCATTGGCCTTGAAATCAGCCTTGGCAACATCCTTGAGGACGATCTTGCTGCCGCCGCCGAGATTGATCTCGAGGTCGCCGTTCTTCAGCTGCTTGGTGTGCTTGATGACATCAGCAACATTCTTGATGGTCTTCGAACTGGCGATCTGGAGCAGATCGTTGTCCACATCGAAATCGGTGATCGTGTCCTTGCCGGACTTGGAAGCGAAGGTGAAGGTATCTGCACCAGCGCCGCCCGACAGCATGTCATTTCCGCCGCCGCCGCCGAGAACATCGTCGCCGTCGCCGCCGTACAACCAGTCATTGCCGCTCCCGCCCGAAAGCGCATCGTCGCCACCATTGCCCAAAAGCAAGTCGTTGCCCTGAAGGCCCTGGAGAACGTCGTTAAATTCGTCGCCTTCCAGAACGTCAAAGCCCGCAGTTCCTAGCGTTGCCATGTTTTTTCCTTTCCCACTCTACGAATCATAAGAGTCTAGCGTATTAACCGGCTTTCTTGCACAGCTCGCAATCTTTTGCAAATGACAATATCTGTCATTGGGACGGTAAGGATCCCTTAACATATATTCGTCACGAACGTTTGGTTAACGAAGCCACCGGTTGTGTGCTGGAATACACCGATTCTTTGGTTTGCGAAAGGGTTCACACATTCCGCAGGCGATTGGGCCGGCATTTTTGCCAAGCCTGAAACCGGCTTGTCACGGTTGCGCTATGGGCGTGGTGACGCACCGGCGGTTCCGTCTGGCAAACCGGATGTTTTGACTGTATAAGATGATGAAATTGCCAATGAGAATGGGTTGTGATGCGGCCAGAACCAGTTGCGCTTCTCCAGTCCGCGCGGAAGATGTTCCTGCGCGGCTTCATTTATGCCGGGGCGGTGAGCTTCTTCCTCAATTTCTCGATGCTCATCGGCGCAATCTTCATGATCCAGGTCTATGATCGTGTCTTGCCGGCCCAGAGTTACGACACGCTCTATGGCCTGATGATCATCGGCGGGTTGGGCATCCTGATCTACGGCCTGCTCGATTTCGTCCGTAACTGGACCTACACGATCATGGCGCATGGATTCGCACAAAGGTTGAATCTGCCCGCGCTGCAGGCCGGCGTCATACGCTCGATCGAGGGTGGCGTGCATGAGGGTGGTTCGGTCATCAAGGATATTGCCGAGCTTCGCGCTTTTATTTCCAGCCATTCGATTTCGGTTCCTCTCGACGCGTTCTGGTCGATCGTCTTTCTTGCCGCGCTCTACCTGATCCACCCGGTTTATGCCGCGGTCGCGGTCGGCTTCATCCTGGTGATGATCATACTCAACTTCGTGACGGATGTCCTGACGCGTCCAGCGATCCGGGCCGCGAACGAAGCGCAGTCCAGGCACGTTCAAGAGGTGGCGAATTCGCTTCGCCACGCGGAGGCGATCGAGGCCATGGGCATGTTGCCGGCACTCGCCCGCACGTGGCGCCGCTCTCAGGCAGAGATGCTGGAGTTCTCCAAGACCGCCGACGTACGTTCGCGCGTGGTGCTGGCAATATCCAAGTCATTGCAGAAGAGCCTGCAAATGGTCATCATTGCGACCGGTGCCTTTCTGGTGCTCAATCATTCGGTCACGACAAGCGTGCTGTTTGCCGGCATGGTTCTGACCAGCCAGGCCGTTTCGCCGTTCGGGCATATGATCGAAAGCTGGCGCCATTGGGTCGAAGCCTTTCATGCCTGGGGCAGGATCAAGAAGCTGATAGAGACGGAAGGATCGGCGCGGCAGAGCATGCCGGCGCCCGTCGCGGATGGCGACCTCTCCGTCGAGAACCTGGTCTACCTGCCCGAGGGCCGCAACATTCCTGTCTTACGTGGCATAAACTTCAGCCTCAGCCCCGGCGAAGTGCTGGGCATTGCGGGACCGTCCGGCGCCGGTAAGTCGACGCTGGCGCGGTGCCTGACCGGGATCATCAAGCCCACCGTTGGCGGTGTGTTTCTGGATGGTCATTCGACCTATCTGTGGGAGCGCGGCTCCTTCGGCAAGGCGGTCGGCTATCTTCCGCAGAACCTCTCGATCATCGACGGAACGATCCGGCAGACGATCGCGCGGATGCAGGACAGCGATCCGCGCGATGTCATCCGTGCGGCGCAGGCGGCAGGCATCCATGAGTTGATCGGACGGCTTCCGCACGGCTATGACACGCCGATCGCCGAAGGCATGCACATGCTTTCCGGCGGCCAGATGCAACGGCTCGCGCTGGCTCGCGCGCTCTATGGCGACCCGAAGCTGATTATCCTGGACGAGCCGAATTCCAATCTCGACAACAATGGCGAGCAGGCGCTTATCGCTGCGGTCCGGCAGGCCCGCGCGCGTGGTGCGATCATCATCATGATCGCGCATCGTCCGTCGGTGATGGCCGTGGCGGACAAGATGATGATCCTCGAACATGGAGCGATCAAGCAATTCGGACCGCGTACCGAAGTCATCGAGATGATCGAGCCACGCTCACAAGACCGGCAAAAGCGGATTCGCGCGGTCACCGGAAACGGAGCGCAATAAATGGCCGAACAGGTTACGCTTTCGCCCGCAGAGTATCGCTATTCCGCCCCTGACAAGGCGGCACTCAGCGAATGGGAAGATGTGTTGAAGGAAGAGCAGAGCAACCAGGTGACGTTGCTCGGACCCATCCTGCTCGGCTTGTCGATCCTCGTCCTCGGCATCGGCGGCTTCATGGCTTGGGCAGCCTCAACTGAAATGGCTTCTGCTTCGGTCGCGTCCGGCCGGGTTATTGTCGAGAGCAATACCAAGACCGTGTCTCATCTCGAAGGTGGAACGCTGAAGGAGCTCCTGGTCCAGGACGGCGACAAGGTGCAGGCCGGCGCGCTGCTGGCCACGCTCGACGTCACCCGCAGCCAGTCGTCGCTCACGCAGCTTCGCCATCTCTATTTTGCTGCCCAGGCGAGACAGGCCCGTCTGGTCGCGGAACGTGATGGGAAAAAGACCTATGACTTCGACGCAAAGACGCCCGAGGGGGTGGATGCGTCGGTTGCGGATGGCGTGCTCGCAACCGAGAAGCGCCTGTTCACCGAGCGTACAAGCCTCTACCGTGACCAGATCGCTGCCGACGAGTCTGGTATCGCACAGCTGGCAAGCCAGCGGGTCGCGATCGAGGCGCGCAAGAAGTCCAATATCGAGCAAGCCGCTGTGGTGCGCCGAGATCATGAGACGTATGTTGATCTTCAAAAGAGGAAGCTGATCACCAACGCCATGCTGAACGACAAGAAACTTCAACTTGTCGAACTCGAGACCCGGATTGCCGAAACGGACGCTACGCTCGCGGAAAACAGCCAGCGGAAAACCCAGCTCGAGCTGTCGCTCACCAACCGGCGAAACGAGTATCTCCGCGACGTTTCCGAGAACTTGCAGCAGGCCCAGGCCGAGATCTCCAGCGTCCGGCAACAGATCATCGCGGCCGAGGATGTGGTCGCCAAAGCCGCGATCCGGGCGCCCCTCGATGGCACTGTTGCGAATATCAAGATCCGTACGCCGGGCTCCGCCGTCATCGCCGGTCAGGCTGTGCTCGACATCGTGCCTGCCAACCAGCCGATGGTGATCGAGGGCCGTGCGCGGGCCATAGACATCGACCAGATCCGCCTTGGCCAGCAGACGGAAATCAGACTGAGCTCCTTCGGCGCGGCCGAACTCCGACCGCTCATCGGCCATGTGACATATATCGCGCCTGACAGCATTGTGAATGAACAGACGGGCGAGGTGACCTTCGCGTTCCGCGCCAAGATCGATCCGGCGGAACTCAAAAGTCAGCCAAATCTGTTCCTCTATCCGGGCATGTCGGCCGAGGTCTATATCGTGACGGGCGACAGGACGGCGCTCGCCTATCTGGCAGAGCCGATCAGGAAGAGCTTCTACAGGGCATTCCGTGAGCAGTGACAATACGCTGAGCCCGGCTGCCGGGGTGTTCTGGCTGATCGGTGTACGCGTGCTGCTGCTTTGGGGGCAGGGCTCCGATGGGGCTTTCCGGCACGCCAAACAGCTCGATCTCCGCGCGGGCAATACATCCGTCACGGCGTTCCAGATGGCGCCTGGTTTCAATGTCGCGGCGCTAGCTGGCAGCTGGCGGCAGGCCTCGGATCTGGAAGAGTTCGCCGCTGCCGTGGGCCTTTCGGCCAGGGATCAGGCGTCATTGATCGCTGCGGTCTTCGGCACCGTGGCGCCGATGTTCCGGCTGCTGGACGACGAACGGTTCAAGGCGTTGACCGCGCTCTTCTTTGCGACGCCCGGCCTTGCCGGCGGGCACGCGCATGTCGATGCCGTGTCCGGCATCAAAACAGCGATAGTCACCCTGCCGTCCCGAGCGCGCATTGCGGAGGGTGACATCATCGTATCGCAGGGCGAGACGATCGGCATTGGCAGGGTGCGGTCGGTCGTGGGTTTTCTGGCGCGCGACAACGATGGTCAGCGGCTGGCGGCGATCGACTTCTCCACGCCACCCGTCGCAGGTCCTTCACTGGTCGTTACAGCGCGGGGCTTCGCTCTTCTGAGCCTCGTCGTCGAGCGCCACGAAGATATCGGGGCATTCCGCAAGCTGCACGCTTCGGCTTCTCCCGATCGCGTCAGCCTGCTCCACTCCGCTGACGGTGACGCCGCAGTGGAACTCGACGTCCTGGCGCGCCGGAAGGCCGGTTCGGCATCGATCTCGGAGCCGGCGCTCGGCTTTCGATTTGACCTTTCGGCTTTCGCCTCCATGCCGCACGGGCTTTTCGTCGCGGGCTGGTTCCATGATCCGGACGGCCTCGTCGAGACGATGACGGCGATCGATCACAGCCTTGTCGATGCAACCGTTTCCGATCGATGGATGCTGCATTCCGGACAGACCGGCGCCAAGGATGCGCGCGTCCATGTGACCTGCTATGCAGCTTTTCTGCCGCGCCGCGAAGAGCAGTGTGCGCCATCCTCGATACGCTTTCGAATTGGCCTCGCCAATGGCGAAAATCATTTCGTCGATGCTCCGCGATTGGCCCAAGATCTTCTCAGCCAGCGCAAGACGATCCTCAACGCCATCGCCGGCCATGCCTTCGATCTCGATGTGCTGCGGAATATCTACCGGCCCGCGCTGGCGCCGTTGCAGGACGCACTCAACAGCCGGCAATTCGTTCGCGAGACGTTTGAATACGGGCCAAAATCCTCGCGAAAAGTCTCTGTCGTTATTCCGCTTTACAGGGAAATCGGCTTCATCCGGTCGCAGCTCATCGCCTTCGACGTCGATCCTTTTGTCCGCGCCTCGTGCGAGATCGTCTATGTCATCGATGATCCGCTGATCGCGCTGCGGGTCAGGAACATCCTGAGCGGATCGGTCCATGTTCATCGGCTGGATATCAAGCTGGTCGTGCTGGGACGGAACGGCGGCTATGCGCTCGCTAACAATTTCGGCGTCGATGCCGCGGATGGCGAGACGATCGTACTGATGAACTCGGACGTCATTCCCGAGGACAGCGGCTGGGCGGAGCCGCTGGTGGACAGGCTGGCAACGCTTCCGGCCCGTTCCGTGATCGGTCCGAAACTGATCTATGCCGACGAGAGCCTGCAGCATGCCGGAATGTATTTCTTCCGGCTCGAGACCAGTCACTGGCAGAACATGCACTATTTCAAGGGTTATGGGCGCGCGCTGCCACCAGCGGACAGGGAACGTGAGGTGCCGGCGGTAACAGGAGCCTTGATGATCCTGCGAAAGGCCGACTATCTCGCTGCCGGCGGGTTCACATCAGACTATGTCGTGGGCGATTACGAGGATAGCGACCTTTGCCTCAAGCTGAGGGCAATGGGCGGCACATGTCTCTACATGCCTGATGTGGCGCTCTTTCATTTCGAGCGACAGTCTATGCAGGATAGCACTGTCGAACGGGATCTCGGCTCGACGATCTATAACCGGGCGCTGCATACCGACCGCTGGAACGACACGATCGAGGCACTGATGGCACGGTTCGACGAGGTCGGCGATGCCATCTAGCAAAGGCATATTGCAGATCGCGCACAGCCATCCGCGGTTTCATCCCGGCGGCACCGAACTGACTGCATTGGCGCTGCATCGCGAGGCGCTCGAGCAGGGACTCGAGAGCTGGTATCTCGGCGCGCTCGATGGCACACAGATCACGCCCAACCAGGGCACGATGATGATTGCGCTGACGCCGGACCAACGCGAGTCGGCGCTGTTCGCCAACAACTTCATCCGCTTCAAGCTGGAGCAGCAGGAGCATCATGGCTTCCTCCGGGAGTTCGCTGAATATCTGAAGTTCCTCCGGCCGGATGTGGTCCATATCCATCACGTGCTGAACTTCGGGCTTGAGGGGTTGCATGTGCTGCGGAACGTGTTGCCCGCGGCGAAAATCATCCTCAGCATCCATGATTTCTATCTGATCTGCGCCAATAACGGGCAGCTCTACAAGCACGACAAAAAGCAGCGCTGTCCCGGCCCGACGATGGACCAGTGTTTGAAATGTTTTCCCAACCGCAACGCCAACGATTTCGCCATGCGGGCGCTGGATATCCGCAACGCGCTTTCGCTCTGCGACAATCTCGTCTCGCCATCCCAGTTCCTGAAGGGCAAGCTCGACCGGTATCTTGGCGTGCCGATGGAAGTCAGCGTCGTCGAAAACGGTTATCTCGGCAGCGACCCCGCCATCGCCGATCCGCCGGTGACGCGATCGAGCGACGGTCCGGTGTTCGGATATTTCGGCAATATCTCGGCCGTGAAGGGCCTGGCCGACCTGCTGGACGCCGCTGACCTGCTGATCGAAAGCGGCAAGGCGGAGTTCAGCATCCATGTCCATGGCGCCCAGCTCTTCGAGGATAAGGTTCTCGCCGATCGGATGGAAGCGGCGAAAATGACGCTGGGCCGGAAGATCACGTTCCTTGGCGGTTACCAGTCGGACGAACTTGTGTCGCTCCTGACGCACGTTGATTGCATGGTGTTCCCGTCGGTCTGGTGGGAGAATGCGCCGCTGGTGGTCTATGAGGCGCTTCATGCCGGCCGCCAGGTGATCGCTTATCCGCATGGCGGCGCGCCCGAGATACTCGAACGCTACGGCGCAGGCATAATCGCGGAACGCTCGGACGCGGCCGCGCTTGCCGAGGCAATGGCAAAAGTCATCGATGATCGGTCGCTGACCGAGATTTCCCTGAATCGGCCGATCCCACTGCGAAGCGATCTTCTCGCCGCTTATGGCAAGTTCTACTTCGGCTGAGCCAGCACGCGAGCGAGCAGTTCGCTGTGCCTCGCCAGGGCGAGTTCCGCTGCCCAGCGCTCTTCGATCGTGCGGCGGGCATTCGAGCGCATCGCTTCGATTTCAGGTCCGCCGTTCAGCGCTTCTTCGATACGGGCAGCGATGTTTTGCGGATCGAAGAAGTTCGCGAGCAAGCCGTTTTCCCGATCACGGATGAATTCCCGCACCGGCGCGGTATCGGAGCCGATCACCGCGCAGCCGGTCGCCATGGATTCCAGCATCGACCATGAGAGCACGAACGGCACAGTCAGATAGACGTGCGCCGAGGAAATGCGCAGCACGTCGCGGTAGGCGGCATAATCGAGCTTGCCGAGGAAATGCGTGCGCGAGGGATCGATCGCGACCGATTTCATGACCTCGTGGAAGTGATCTTCGGTGCCGTGTCCGGCACCGTAATAGACTGTCCGATCGCCGAGGATCAGTGCCTCCACCAGGGGGTCGCGCGCTTGAAGCAACGCAAGCGCGTCCATGAAGGGTTTGAAGCCGCGGAAAGGATCGGCCCCCCGTGCAACATAGGTCACGACGCGGTCGTTGCGGGCCAATTTCCGTCCATCCGGGAGCGAGAAAGTTGCCGCCGGCTCGGGCGAGAAGAATTCCATGTTCACGCCATCGGGCGCCACTTCGATCGACGGGCGAATGGAGGCGGGAAACTGCGACTTCTGGAATTCCGTCGGAGCGATCAGCAGGTCGCCGGCCGCCAGATCGCCGAGGATCGGCAGGTTCATCAGGCTGGTTCCGATTCGGATGCCGATGGGCCGTGGGGCTGGGTTGAGAAATTGGGTGCTTTCGGGTGTGTTGTTGAAGAACCACTCGCAGTATTTGATGAATTTCGCCTCGGGAAAGGCATCGTGCAGATAGGCGGCGCTTCCCCAACCCGTATGCGAATAGACCACATCCGGCACCCAGCCTTCCTGCCTGAGCGTATCGGCCTTGCGCGCGAGGCTCACGGCCTCGCGGATGAATCGCTCGGTGCCGGCAAGTGCGCGTTTCTCGTTGCGCTCCGGCGGAATCTCCTCGCCGTATTCGATCAGCCGGACGCCATCGACCGGGTCGCTCGACCGTCCGTCACGAAGCCCGCGATGGAATGCGATGACATCATGCTTGGCTTCGTCCAGGAAATGCTTTGCCAGCCTCGCGAACTGGCCCGGGAAATATTGATGGACGAAAGCGATCCGCATCAGAAAATGCCGAGAAAGCGCTTCCTGCGCTTCTTCTTTTCAACGACAAGCTGGCGCATCATCTCGTCGATCCTGACGAAGAAGACCTCGGCCGATTCCATGCGGTTTTCAAGCCTGATCAGGCGCTGCGCCAGATCATCGGGCAGGTCGGGCGTCTCGACATGACTGCCGGGAGAGCCATGGTCTTCCATTCGCGTCTTGACGTCATCCATGTCCTGCTTGAGAAGGATGAGCGCGCTGTCGTAACGCTTGGTGAATGAGTTGAAGAGCGCGTCCAGCGTACGCTCGTCATTGGTCGCGATGGGAAGCGCGATCTCGCCATGCTTCTGTGATTGCGCGATGACCATCAGCCCGTTGACCGATGTGATGTTCGAGGGCAGTTCGATCCTGAAGGCATGGTCGCCGGCGCCGATGCCCGATTTCGGCAGGTCTGGCCGCAGAATGTTCGCGACACCGGTCGCCACGATCTGGGTGCCGAAATTGACACGGACAATCACATGTTCGCCGGGGGCTTCCTTATTGTAGGCCCAGCCGGTCAGGTGGGAGTTCGCGAAGTTATCTACGCGGCCAGTCAGCATTCGGAATCCCTCATGTCACAGTTCGAAGCGGGCGATCACCGGAACATGGTCCGATGGTTTCTCCCAGCCTCGCGCTTCTCTTAATATCTCGATTTCCTGGAGTTGTGGCCCGAGATCGGGCGAAGACCAGATGTGGTCCAGCCTGCGGCCCTTGTTCGCGGCCACCCAATCGGTGGAGCGGTAACTCCACCATGTGTAGAGCTTCGCCGGTTCGGGCGTGTAGTGCCGCATCAGGTCCAGCCAGTTGCCGCGTGCAATGACTTCTTTCATTCCGTCGGTCTCGACCGGCGTGTGGCTGACGATCTTGAGCAACTGCTTGTGCGACCAGACATCGTGCTCGAGCGGGGCGATATTGAGGTCGCCGACGAGGATCGACGAGACGCCTGCCTCCGCTTCGGAATGAAGCCCCTTCATCTCCTCGATATAATCGAGCTTGTGGGCGAACTTCGGATTGATCTTGGGATCGGGCTCGTCGCCGCCGGCGGGCACGTAGAAATTATGCAGCCGGATCGTCCTGGTCCCCGTGCGGAATTTGACCGAGACATGCCGGGCATGGCCGACACTGCCATGGTCGCGGCGGTCGTGTTCCTCGAGCGGCAGGCGGGAGACGATGGCCACGCCATGGTAGCCCTTCTGGCCGTGGATCGCCTGGTGCAGATAACCGCGATCATTGAACGGCGCGATCGGAAACTGGCCGTTCTCGCACTTGGTTTCCTGCAGGCAGAGAATATCGGGCTGCTTCTCATCCAGGAACCTCTCGACGATCGGCATGCGGAGTCGTACCGAATTGATGTTCCAGGTGGCAATCGTCAGCGGCATGCAGGCAGTCTCCGGGCACGTGAATCGCGCCGGACACTAGTGCGTTTTTACTGGGAATGGAATGCGGCAATCAGCGGCCGTTGCCGCCCATGTTGTGTACTTCGTCATAGGGAATGCGGAAGACCGCCTTGTCGAAGGTGACGCCCGTCTGGGTGTTGAAGATCATCACCGACGTGTCCTTGCCCTGATTGTCGGTGATCGTCCACTGGCGCAGGTCGTAGCTCTTCGGGTCGAACATCATGGTAATCGTCGAATCGGCGAAGATAGACCTGTCGCCGAGCTTGATGGTGATCAGGTCCGCTTCTTCCTTGACGTCGCGGACCATCTTGCCCTTGAGGTCAATCCGCTCGTCGAGGAGAAGCGCGAGCGGCGTCTTGGACAGCGGATAGATATCCCATGTCTTGAGCTTGCTGTTGCCGATCACCACCGATTTGCCATCGGCGATAACCCGCATGGGAGACGGCTTTTCGTAATTGAAGCGGACCTTGCCGGGGCGTTCGAGGAAGAACTTGCCGGCCGTCTGTTCGCCGCGCGGGCCGAACTGCACGAACTCTCCCTGCATGGTTTTGACCGAGGAGAAGTGATCGGCGATCTTCTGGGCGATTTCGTTGTTGGCGGCCTGGGCGACCGAGAGGGGAAGCATCGCGAGAAGCGTGAAGGCCATAGTGCCGCTGACGAAATTGCGTCGTGTCAGGCCGACCTTTGCCATCATGGCCTTCATCTCGAATCTATCCATTCCAGTCTCCTTTTCCGCTCCTATCTGGAGAGAAAGTACGGCACCTTCAAGGCGCGCGTTTCGTCGCAGGCGGGTGCAAAACCAGTAACGCGGAACCCTTGCCTGGAGTTCACCGGGCGAGGACGTCCTCTTCGGTCGGCACCAGGATCTCGCGCTTTCCGGCATGGTTGGCAGGGCCGACGAGCCCTTCCTTCTCCATGCGCTCGATAATCGAGGCGGCGCGATTGTAGCCGATGCCGAGGCGGCGCTGGATATAAGAGGTCGATGCCTTGCCGTCCTTCAACACCACGGCGACCGCCTGATCATAGGGATCATCGGAATCGGCCAGATTGCCGATGCTTCCGGATGTGCCGTCATAGCCGCCGCCTTCGCTATCCTCGTCATCATCGGCAGTGATCGCGTCGAGATATTGCGGCGAGCCCTGGCTCTTGAGGAAAGCCACGACTTCCTCAACTTCAAGGTCCGAGACGAAGGGGCCATGGACGCGCTGGATGCGTCCGCCGCCTGCCATATAGAGCATGTCGCCCATGCCGAGCAGCTGTTCCGCACCCTGTTCGCCGAGAATGGTGCGGCTGTCGATCTTCGAGGTTACCTGGAAGGATATACGGGTCGGGAAGTTCGCCTTGATCGTGCCGGTGATGACGTCAACGGACGGACGCTGCGTCGCCATGATCACATGGATGCCGGCGGCACGGGCCATCTGGGCCAAGCGCTGGACCGCACCTTCGATATCCTTGCCGGCGGTCATCATCAGGTCGGCCATTTCGTCGATGATGACGACGATATAGGGGATCGGCGCGAGATCGAATTCCTCGGTCTCGTAGATCGCCTCGCCGGTGTGACGGTCGAAACCGGTCTGCACGGTGCGGGTGATCTGCTCGCCCTTTTCCACCGCCTTCTGGACGCGCTCATTGAAGCCGTCGATGTTGCGGACGCCGATCTTCGACATCTTCTTGTAGCGATCTTCCATCTCGCGGACGGTCCATTTGAGCGCCACGACGGCCTTCTTGGGATCGGTGACGACGGGCGACAGCAGATGCGGGATGCCGTCGTAGACCGAGAGTTCGAGCATCTTAGGGTCGATCATGATCAGGCGGCACTGCTCCGGCGTCATCCGGTAGACGAGCGACAGGATCATCGTGTTGATGGCGACGGATTTGCCCGAGCCGGTGGTGCCGGCGACCAACAGATGCGGCATCTTGGCGAGGTCGACGACGACGGGTTCGCCGCCGATGGTCTTGCCGAGCGCGACGGCTAGCTTGCACTTGGACTGGTCGAAATCGCGCGAGCCGATCATCTCGCGGAAGAACACCATTTCGCGGATCTTGTTGGGCAGTTCGATGCCGATGGCGTTGCGGCCGGGAACGACGGCGACGCGGGCAGCGATGGCGCTCATCGAGCGGGCGATATCGTCGGCGAGGCCGATGACGCGGGACGACTTGATGCCGGGGGCGGGCTCGAGTTCATAGAGCGTGACGACCGGGCCGGGGCGGACATGGATGATATTGCCCTTGACGCCGAAATCCTCCAGCACGCCTTCGAGGATGCGGGCGTTCTGCTGCAGCGCTTCGTTGGACAGCGACGCATCGCGGGCGACGGCCTTGGGTTCGGTGAGAAGTTCGATCGGCGGCAGGTCGAAGCCATCGTTCTTCTGGTTGGCGCGATGCTGTACGCCCGGCTGCGCGCGGGTGGCCTGCTGCGCCAGCTGCGGAGCAGCGGCACGGGCCGGCATCGGCACCTTGCGGGGCGAGCGGATTTCCGGGGTCATGCCCCAGTCCGCGCCATCGTCTTGGTCGTCATCGGCAAGGATGCCTGTCGGTCGGTCCAGATCGAAGGGCGGTTCGTCATCCTCGTCACCCATCCGGGGTGCGGAGACAATACGACGCGCCGACGAGGCGGAATTCCGCGTTTCGCCGAACATCGAGGGTTCGATACGGCCGCGATTGGCGAGCGCAACTGCGGCGCCGCGATCGTCCTCGTGCATCAGGCCGAATTCTTCGTTGTTCAGATCGTAGGGCTCGTCGAAGCTGCGCTTCACGAGCTTCCGGGCCGGCATTCCCGTCATGCGGCGAAAACGGGCCTGGGCGGAATAAAGCGCGTGAGCTGCAAAGCCCCGGATATAGGCGAAGGGTGATTCGCGTTCTTCATCCTCGTCGTCATCCTGCGCGACCGCCTGCTGCGTCTGCGGCTTGACGATCTTGACCGGCATCGAGGGCGCATTTGCTCTCTCGATGCGCTCGGGCTCGGATGTCACGACCAGGTTGGCAGAGAAGGCGAGCAGGCCGATTGCCGGCGTGGCGCAAACCGTGCCTATGACCATCGCGGCGATGCCTTCGGGATAGGAGCCGATGAAGAGTGCCGGGAACTTCAGAATGAGATCGCCGAATACGCCGCCGAGGCCATTGGGGATCGGCCAGGTGACCGGCGGCTTGAAGCAGGAGAGCGCGGCGGATGCCAGCACCGATCCGCCGAACCATGCGGCTGCGCGCGGGCCGACACGGTGGACCTGGACATTGAGCACCATCATCAACGCCCAGGCGAAGACCGGCAGCAGTGCCAGCACTGCGCCGAGACCGAAGAACTGCATCATCAAGTCGGTGAAATATGAGCCGGCCGAACCGAGTATGTTGGTCGGTTCGCGTGAGGTGGCGTTGGAGTAACTCGGATCGAGCACATTCCATGTCGATAGCGCTGCCACCGCCAGACCCAGCACGGTCAGCAGCGATATGCCCCCGATCGCCTTGGCCTGCCGCCAGAGAAATGAAGTCACAGTGAAGCGAACAGATCGGCTGTCATAATCGGCCGGAATGCTTCTTGCCATGGGTCGGTCACTCGCAATCGTAGAAGGCGCGCAAGGACATGCGCAATATTAGATGCTGCGAGAGTAGCCGGGGACGGTTAATCGACGCTTAACCATGCGTCGCAGGACACTGTTAATCCCGTTGAATTCGAGATTTTGACGTCAGCTATCAGCCAAGGTGCGCCATTCCGAGACGTAGGCTGCCAATCTCGGGTCGGGTGACAGCGAGGCTGTGCGGCTGCCGGACTGGATCTTGGCGTTGCGGCCAAGCGCCAGCAGGGCGGTGCCTGCAGCGGTGCCTGTAATGCCCGAGCCGCCGGTCATGATGTCGCGACCGGTCATCACATTGAGCGCTTCGAGATAGGTCGTGTTGCGAGCGAGCGGGCCTTCGACGATGACGGGCCCGTCGGCGCCGATCAGTTCCAGCGAGACTGCGGTCATCATGCCGATATAGAGCGACACGGCATATAGATAGGCGCCTGCCGACAGTGACTGCGGGTCGCCCTTCCAACTCGACTTGCGGCCGGTATAAGGGCCGGAATCATCCGGGAAGGCCGGAAGGAGCATGACGCCCTGGTCGAGCACGGCGTCGCGATCCGCAGCCGTGATCTCCGCACTTCCGTCCGCCTTGAGCATCGAGAACGCGCGGCCGCCCATGAAGCGCGCCGAAGGCACGGGGTCGCCGAAGGCGTTGACATTGACCAGCGTGTCGCGCTCTTCGGCAAGTGTCACCTGTTTGCCGCCAACGGAGAAGCAAATCACCCAGGTGCCGGTCGAGACGACCGAGAAGGGCGGATGGTCGGCCTTGAGATGGGTGAGCAGTGAGGCATTGGAATCATGGATGCCGCTGAAGACCGGCGTCGTGGGGGATAGTCCGGTCTCTTCCGCCAGTTCAGGTTTGAGAGGTCCGAGCACATCGAAAACACTGCCGATCGACGGCATAAGCCTGCGCCAGTCCATCACATCGACGAGCGACGAATATTCACGGCGGAAAGGATTCCAGAGATCGGTATGGGCGCCGATCGACGTTGGCTCGGTGGCGCGCACGCCGGTCAGCCGCATCGACCAGTATTGCGGGTAGGGGATGATCGAGGTGGCGCGGGCGAATTCGGCCGGAAAAGTTCGTGCTTGCCAGAACAGCTGCGCGCCGACATTCAGCCCGGCTGAAAGCATCGGTGAGCCGGTTTCGGAGAATGGCGGACGGACGGCCTGGTATTCTGCGCGCAGCGATTCCGGGCCATCGAATTCGTAATCGAGAACAGGGAGCGCCAGATCGCCATCGGCATCCACCAGCGTGATCGAGGCGCCATGCGCGGTTATGGCGATTGCATCGATCTTCGTTTGGCTGTTGATCTCGCCGAGCGCGGTGAGGATGAAGGTCCACAGGCCCTCGATATCGTAATGCGGATAGGGGCCGGTACGGATCACCCGGTTCTCGATCGACCGCACGTGGCTTTCGCGGCCCTCTGCAAGATCGAACAGCGCGACCTTGCCATTGGTCTTGCCGATATCGATCACGGCAACATTGCGTATTTCCGGCATGGCCCCTCCCGGCGTCATCAATGCGCTTGCGCCTTGCGGCGCTGGCCGATCCTACCGGCAATCACCGGGACCGCAATGACCAGGATGAGAAGCAGGCCGATGAAGATCGACATGACGATGCCGGGCACGTTGAGCAGGCCGAAGCCGAACGTCACCAGCCCCATGATGATGGCGGCCAGCACGATGCCGGGGATGGTGCCGGAGCCGCCATTGATGTTGATGCCGGCGAGCACGACCATGGTCACGGCCTCGAGTTCCAGGCCGGTGGCGATCGATGGCCGCGTCGAGCCGAGGCGGGAAGTGAGGCAGACGGCGGCGATACCGCTCATCAGGCCGGTGAGCAGAAAGAGGATGAATTTCACCCGCGCCACTTTCACGCCCGAGAAGAGCGCGGCGATAGGGTTGTTGCCGATCGCATAGGTCACTCGGCCGAAACTAGTGCGATGGAGCAGGATGTAGAACAGCACCGCCATGACTGCGAAGAGCGCCAGTTCGAACGAGAATACCCACCAGACATAGCCCTGGCCGAAATAGGAGAAGCCGTCGGGATACTGCGTATAGGCCTTGTCGCCGAGGATGATGTAGGCGAGGCCTCGGAACAGGCTCATCGTGCCGATGGTCACGACGATCGAAGGCAGGCCCAAGCCAGTGACCAGCCAGCCATTGATGGCGCCGCAGACGAGGCCGGTGCCCATGCCGACCAGCACCAGTTCGGGTGCGCCCGCGCCATGACTCGCTGCCATGCCCATCATGGTCGACGAAATCGCGATGATCGAGGCAACAGAGAGATCGATCTCGCCCGCGATGATCACCAGTGCGAGTGCAAGCGCGACGAGCGCCTTTTCGGTGAAGTTGAATGTGGCGTCCGACAGGTTCCACGGATCGAGGAAATAGGGCGAAGCGAAGGAATTGATCGTGAAAATCACCACCATCACCACGACGAGCAGGGTTTCCCAGCTCTTCAGTGCACGTTCGGGCAGGCCCTTGAGGCGATCCGGAATCTGGCGGGGCGTCGGATTTGCGATGCTCATGCCGCAGCCTCCGCGCGTCTGAGGATGACGCGACCCTTCTTGCGCTCGGCGCGGGCGTTGAATGCCACCGCGATGATGATGACGGTGCCCGATATGGCGAGCTGCCAGAAGGGCGACACGTTGATGACCGGCAGCGCGTTCTTGATGACGCCGAGGAAGAGCGCGCCGAGCACCGCGCCGGGCACCGAGCCGATGCCGCCGGCGATGGAGACGCCGCCGATGACGCAGGCGGCCACGACATCGAGCTCAAAGCCGAGCGCGATATCGACATAGGCCACCGCGTAGCGCGAGACCCAGAGATAGCCGGCAAGACCTGAAAGCGCGCCCGAGATCATGAAGGCCCTGAAGCGGGCACGGCCGGGATTGATACCGGCATAGACGGCGGCATTGGCATTGCCGCCGACCGCGAAGAACGAGCGGCCGAGTGCCGTTCGGCCGATCACCACGAACATGATTGCTATCGCGGCAATCGACAGCCAGCTCAACACCGGCATGCCGAGGACGATATCGCGCGGGAACGCCTTGAAGCTGGCCGACATCTGGTGGGCGTTGACCCATTTGCCGTCGGTCAGCAGGAAGATCGAGCCACGGAAGATGGTCATCGTGCCGAGCGTGACGACGATCGGCGGCATGGCGAGCTTCCAGACCAGCAGGCCGTTGATCGAGCCGAGCGTTGCGCCAAGCGCGACCGCCGCGAGGATCAACAGCGGCACGGGTACGCCGGGAAAGGCGATGTTGAGCATGGCGGAGACCATGCCGCACAGCGCGAGGTTCGCGGCCATCGACAGGTCGATGCACTTGGTGAGGATGACGCCCATCTGGCCGAGCGCCAGGATGATCAGGATCGAGGTGTCGTGATAGACATTGCCGAGGCTCGGCAGCGACAGGAATTGCGGCACCCGCAGCGAAATCAGCAAAACCAGCGCGACGATTGCCGCGAGCAGCTGCAATTCGCGATATTTGAGCAGGGCATTCATGCTGCTTCTCCGATGCCGGCGGCGGCGCGCACGAGTTTTTCGGCGGTGAGGCCATCGCGCGGGAATTCGCCGACGATGCGGCCTTCGCGCATGACGATGACGCGATCGGCCATGCCGAGGATTTCGGGGATTTCCGAGGATACCATGATGACCGAGAGGCCCTGTGCTGCAAGTTCGCCCATGAATTCGTGGACGGCGGCCTTGGAGCCGATGTCGATGCCCTTGGTCGGCTCATCGAGGATGATGACTTTGGGCCTGGTGGCGAGCCACTTGGCGATGACGACCTTCTGCTGGTTGCCGCCTGAGAGCGTGCCGACATCCTGGTCGAGCGAGGCGGCGCGGAGGTCGAGGCGCGACGTATATTCGCGCGCCAACCGGAATTCCTCGGCGAGCTGGAGGAAACCATTTCGCGAGGTGCGATGGATCGAAGGCAACGTGACGTTCTGGAAGATCGGCAGGCCGATGACGGCGCCCTGGCGGCCACGCTCTTCGGGCACATAGACGATGCCCTTGGCGACTGCTTCGCTGGGAGAGCGGATGACCGCGACCTCGCCGTCGATCCTGATCGCGCCCTTCGAGGGCTTGGTGATGCCGAACAGCGCCTGCATGAATTCCGACCGGCCGGCGCCAACAAGGCCGTAGAAGCCGAGGATCTCGCCGCGGCGAAGCTCGAAGCCGATGGAGTCGAATTCGGTCGGATGAGAATAACCAGTCACGGTCAGCACCGGCGGGCCGATCTCGACATGTTTCTTGGGGAAGACCAGCCCGATATCACGCCCGACCATCAGGCGCACTAGGTCGTCTTCATTGGTCTCGCGGATCAGGCCCTCGCCGACCATCTGGCCGTCGCGGAACACGGTGTAGCGATCGGCGATGCGGAAGATCTCATCGAACTTGTGGCTAATGAAGAGGATCGCCTTGCCCTGCGCCCGGAGGCGATCGACCAATTCGTAGAGTTCGGCGATCTCCTTGTGCGAGAGCGCGGCGGTCGGCTCATCCATGATGACGACCTGCGCATCAACCGAGAGCGCGCGGGCAATCGCCACCATGTGGCGCGAGGCGATGGCGAGATCGCGCAGCCGGGTTCTGGGATCGATTTTCGCACCGGCCTTTTCGAGCAGGTCGCGGGCGCCGTCATACATGGCGTTCCAGTCAATCAAGCCGAAGCGGCCGCGCGGCTGGTGGCCGATGAAGATGTTTTCCGCCACCGAAAGCTCGTCGAACAGCACCGTTTCCTGATGGATGGCGGTGATGCCTGCTTTCAGTGCGGCGTGCGCGGAATGGAATGTCGTGGGTTGGCCCGAAAGCGTGATCTCGCCTTCCTCGGGCTGGTAGATGCCGGTCAGGACCTTGACCAGGGTCGATTTGCCGGCGCCGTTCTCGCCGACGAGCGCGGTGACTTCGCCGGGATAGAGCGCGAGCGATACGCCGCTGAGGGCTTTCACGCCGGGGAAGGATTTGGATATTCCCGTAAGCGTGATCGTGGGGGCGGCTGGAATGGTCATTGCGTCCATGGCGTTCGTATTGGTTGCACCCCCCTCTGTCCTGCCGGACATCTCCCCCACAAGGGGGGAGAGTGACTCGCGGATTGCGTTCATGCTCCCGCTACGTCGAACAAGTTGCGACGTCGCTGTCGAGACGGGGCAGCGCTCCATCCATTCTCCCCCCTTGTGGGGGAGATGCCCGGCAGGGCAGAGGGGGGTGTTTTTTGGAACGAAAAGGTGGCCCGACATTCACTCCGGGCCACCGCATTAAAAAAATCAGAAGATCTTGGCGAATTCGTCCACGTTCTTGGCGTCATAGACGAACGGGTCGGACATCGCGCCTTCGAGGTTGTCATCGAGCTTCAGCGAGCCCATGCGGCCCATCTTGATCTCTGCGCCCGGCTTGGCTTCGGCACCGTTGATCAACTGGTAAGACAGCATGGCAGCGGAATAGCCGAGGTCGATCGGGTTCCAGATCGCGAAGGACTTGGACGAGCCGGCCTTCACATGACCAGCCATTTCCGAGGGAAGGCCGAGGCCGGTGACGTTGATCTGGCCGACCTTGCCTCCGTCTTCGACAGCCTGCGCGGCCGCCACGATGCCGACCGAGGTCGGTGCGATGATCGCCTTGAGGTTCGGGTACTTCTGGATCAGGCCCTGCGTTTCGCGATAGGACTTGTCGGCGAGGTCGTCGCCATAGACGGTAGCGACGACGTTGATGCCCTTGTAGTTCGGCAGCACCTTGTTCATCTCGGCAATCCAGGTGTTCTGGTTGGTCGCCGTTGCGGAGGCCGAAAGCACGGCCACGTCACCGCCTTCAGGCAGGTTGTCGGCAGCGAGCTTGATGATCATGTTGCCGATCAGGGGGTTGGACGAGGGGTTGAGGTGCAGCATGCGGCCGTCCTTGGCGACGCCCGAATCCCACGAAATGACCTTGATGCCGCGATCCATGGCCTTCTTCAGCGCGGGAACCAGCGCGTCGGCATCGTTGGCGGAGACGGCGATCGCATCGACCTTCTGGGCGATCAGCGAGTTGATGACTTCGATCTGGCCTTCAGCGGTCGTGGTCGTCGGGCCGGTATAGATGATCTCGACGTCACCGAGCTCCTTGGCCGCTTCCTGGGCGCCCTTGTTGGCGGCGTCGAAGAAGCCGATGCCGAGCGCCTTGACGACCAGCGCGATCTTCTTGGTCTCCGCATGCGCCACGCCCGACATGAGCGCGGTGGTGATTGCGGCAGTCACGAGCAGTTTCTTCAGAATTCCCATGATTTCCTCCCTGGGGTTTGACTTGCCTCCGGCTTTCCCTCCTCAGGAAATGGCCGAAGATTTCTCGATTGCAGTTTCCTCCTTGCCGGCGACGATCAGTTTCACGCCGGCGCTTTCGAGCATCGCGGCATGTCTGTCCTCGATGCCGGAATCTGTGATGACGGTGGCGATCCGCTTCAATCCGCAGAGGATGAGGCTGGATCGCTTGCTGAATTTGGATGAATCGACCAGCACGATCAGGTCGTCGGCCTGGTCGATGAGCTTCTGTTCTGCCTGGATCAGCAGCGGGTCGGTCTCCATCAGGCCGAGCGGTCCTAGGCCCTGGGCGCCCATGAACATGCGGTGCGCATAGAAATTGCGCGTCACGTCATTGTCGAAGGGCGAGAGGATGACGCTCTGCTCGCGATAGATCACGCCGCCCGACACCATCACGGTGTTCTTGGAATGCTTGATCAGGTGCTCGGCGATCGGGAATGAATTTGTGAAGACCTGCATGCGGCGGTTGACCAGGAAATGCACCATCTGGAACGTCGTGGTTCCACCATTGATGATGATCGCGTCGCCATCCTCGCAGAGCGCCACCGCCTCGCGGGCGATCTGCTGCTTCTGGCGGGAATTGATATTTTCGCTGACCGAGAATGGCCGGCCGGCAAGGCCGACGAACTGCGGTGGGTGAAGCGCCTCGGCGCCACCGCGCACCCGGCGGAGCTTTTTCTGCACGTGAAGGGCGGCGATATCGCGCCGGATCGTCGCTTCCGAACTGTCGGTCAATTCCACCAGTTCGGGCACGGTCACGACAGGTTTTTCCTGTACCGCTGATACGATGATCCTGTGGCGTTCTTTCTCGTGCATGGTCCCTCCCATGCTTTTCATGCTTCCATCATTTCCGCGCAGTGTCAATCATGTTTGATCATATTATTTCATTGTGCGCTGCAATATGACGGAATTTGATCGTTTATGATTGACAACGCTCCGGCTTCCGTGTGATTTGAGCACGAAACATTTCACCGTGCCAAAGGTGCGGCAAGCTTCCGGGAGGAGACCGATATGAGCGCAGAGAGCGGCGGCGCGCGACCAGAGGACGGTTCTGCGAACCGCCTCGAAAACCTGTGGGACAAGACCAGGGCGGACGCGATGAGCGAGCCGGAGCGCCTGATCTATCGTTCGAACCTGCTCGGTTCCGACAAGCGCATCACCAATTACGGCGGCGGCAATACCTCGGCCAAGGTGATGGAGAAGGATCCGCTGACCGGTGAGCAGGTCGAGGTTCTCTGGGTCAAGGGTTCGGGCGGCGATGTCGGCACGATCAAGCGCGATGGCTTCGCGACGCTCTACATGAGCAAGCTGAATGCGCTGAAAAACATCTATCGCGGCGTCGAATTCGAAGACGAGATGGTGGATTATCTCACCCATTGCACCTTCAATCTCAATCCGCGCGCCGCCTCGATCGATACGCCGCTGCATGCCTATGTGCCGCGCGTTCATGTCGATCACATGCATCCCGATGCGGTCATCGCGATTGCCGCGTCGAAGAACTCGAAGGAATTGACACAAGAGATCTTCGGCGGCGAGATCGGATGGCTGCCGTGGAAGCGGCCGGGCTTCGAGCTCGGCCTGTGGCTGTCGAAATATTGCGCCGAGAACCCCACTGCGCGCGGCGTGGTGCTCGAAAGCCATGGCCTGTTCACTTGGGGCGATACGGCCGAGGAAAGCTACCTCACCACGATCGAGATCATCAACAAGGCGATCGCCTGGTTCGAGGGCAAGATCACCGGCCCCGTGTTCGGCGGCGTCAAATATACGCCACTGCAAGAGGATCAACGCCGAGAAATAGCCGGCCGGTTGATGCCCGTCATCCGCGGCATGATCTCGGCGTCGGAATCCAAAGCCGGCCATTTCGACGACAGCGCGGCAGTGCTGGAATTCGTTTCGTCCAACAATCTCGATCCGCTTGCGGCACTCGGCACCTCCTGCCCCGACCATTTCCTGCGCACCAAGATCCGGCCACTGGTCGTCGATTTCGACCCGTCCAATCCCGATATCGAAAAGACGCTTGCCGGGCTCGAAGCGGCCGTCGCCGAATATCGCGAGGGCTACAAGGTCTATTACGAGCGCTGCAAGCGGGACAATTCCCCCGCGATCCGCGATCCCAACGCGGTGGTCTATCTCGTGCCCGGCGTCGGCATGATCACCTTTGCCAAGGACAAGGCGACGGCGCGCATCTCGGGCGAGTTCTATGTCAACGCGATCAATGTCATGCGCGGCTCGTCCTCCGTTTCGACCTATATGGGCTTGCCGGAACAGGAGGCCTTCGACATCGAATACTGGCTGCTCGAGGAAGCCAAGCTGAGCCGCATGCCGAAGCCGAAGACGCTGGCCGGCAAGGTCGCGCTGATCACTGGCGGCGCCGGCGGTATCGGCCGGGCGACGGCCGAGCGCTTCCTGCGTGAGGGTGCCTGCGTGGTGCTTGCCGATATCGACCAGACGGCGCTCGAAGCTGCAGTGGCGGATTTCTCCAAGCGCTATGGCGCCGACCAGGTTCGACCCGCGATGATCAACGTCACCAGCGAGCAGGAAGTCATCGATGGTTTTGCCTACGCGCTGACGGAGTTCGGCGGTCTGGATATCCTTGTCTCGAATGCCGGGCTGGCTTCCTCCGCGCCCATCGCGGAGACGACGCTGGCGCTGTGGGACAAGAACATGGACATCCTGGCCAAGGGCTATTTCCTGGTGTCGCGCGAAGCGTTCCGGGTGTTCGAAACGCAGAAGATCGGCGGCAATATCGTGTTCGTGGCATCCAAGAACGGTCTTGCTGCCTCACCGAATGCGGCTGCCTATTGCACGGGCAAGGCAGCGGAGATCCATCTCGCCCGTTGCCTGGCGCTCGAAGGCGCGGAAAAGGGTATTCGCGTCAATACGGTCAATCCTGATGCGGTGCTGCGCGGCTCCAAGATCTGGACCGGCGAATGGAAGGAACAGCGGGCGGCGGCCTACAAGATGTCGACGGACGATCTTGAGGAACACTATCGCGCACGATCGATGCTGAAACTCTCGGTGTTTCCGGAGGATATTGCGGAGGGGATTTATTTCTTTGCATCCCCGGCTTCGGCGAAGTCGACGGGGAATATTCTGAATGTCGATGCGGGGAATGCGCAGGCGTTTACGCGGTAAAAGTCACGACCGGTAGAGGGGCGGGGAAGCCCCCTCATCCGGCCCTCGGCCACCTTCTCCCCGCTGGGGAGAAGAGGTTGCTTGATGAACCGACCAGCCAAAATCTAGCGTCGAGATCGCGGCGTCAATTGAGAATGAGGAATGCGCCGCGCACTCCCTCTTCTCCCCAGCGGGGAGAAGGTGGCCCATAGGGCCGGATGAGGGGGGTGCCGCAGGCCAGAATTTTGGGGAGGAAAACCATGACCATGATTTCCAAAAGCGTCGTCGACGCGTCGAACGACAAGGCGCTCGCGGCGCTGAAAGCCGACTACGCCCATCTCGGCGAAGTGCTTTCGCGGCGTGGCATCGATATCGACTGGGTGAAGAACAAGGTCGCGGCCTATGGCGTGGCGGTGCCGTCATGGGGCGTCGGCACCGGCGGTACGCGGTTCGCGCGTTTTCCCGGCCAGGGCGAGCCGCGGCATATCTTCGACAAGATGGAGGATTGCGCCGTCATCCAGGAATTGACCCGCGCGACACCGACCGTCTCACTGCATATTCCGTGGGACAAGGTCGCAGATATTTCGGAGCTCAAGCAGAAGGGGGATGATCTCGGCCTCGGTTTCGATGCGATGAATTCGAATACCTTCCAGGACCAGCCGCAGCAGCGGCTTTCCTACAAGTATGGCTCGCTCTCCCATGCCGACCGGGCGACGCGACAGCAGGCGGTGGACCACAATATCGAATGTATCGAGATCGGCCAGCAACTTGGGTCCAAGGCGCTGACGGTGTGGATCGGCGATGGCTCGAACTTCCCCGGCCAGAGCAATTTCACCCGCGCCTTCGAGCGCTATCTCGAGGCGATGAAGTCCGTCTACAAGCACCTGCCCGACGACTGGCGGATCTTCTCCGAGCACAAGATGTACGAGCCGGCCTTCTATTCGACGGTCGTGCAGGATTGGGGCAGCAATTACCTGATCGCAACGGAACTCGGTCCAAAGGCCTATTGCCTTGTCGATCTCGGGCATCACGCGCCGAACGTCAATATCGAGATGATCGTCGCGCGGCTGATCCAGTTCAGGAAACTCGGCGGCTTCCATTTCAACGATTCGAAATATGGTGACGACGACCTCGATACGGGTTCGATCGACCCCTATCGCCTGTTCCTCGTCTTCAACGAACTGGCGGATGCGGAGCTTTCCAACGTCGAGGGCTTCAATCCAGCACACATGCTGGACCAGTCACATAACGTCACCGATCCGATCGAGAGCCTGATGACCTCGGCGATGGAAGTCTGCCGCGCCTATGCGCAGGCGCTGATCGTGGATCGCAAGGCGCTGAGCGAATATCAGGAAGGCGGCGATGCTTTGCTGGCTTACGAAACGCTGAAGCGTGCCTTCCGCACCGATGTCGGGCCGATCCTCGCGATGGCGCGGCTGGAGCAGGGCGGTGCGATCAATCCGGTCGCGGCCTATCGCGCCTCCGGCTACCGTAAAAAGGTGGGCGACGAGCGGCCTGCGGTCACCGGATCAGGCGGTGGCATCGTCTGACACCGCTTCGTGCTTTTCCGGGCAGACCGGCTTGAAACGAAGCGTGAAATGCAGGCCCTCCGGCCGGTAGTCGAACTTGACGTCCGGCTGGTACTCGGGCGGGAAAGCGCGGGTGATGACCTTGGTGCCGAAGCCTTCTTTCTCGGGTATAGAGACGGCAGGCCCGTCGTGCTCGCGCCATTCCAGTGATATCCCATTGTCATCGTTCGACCAGGTGATGCTCACGTAGCCGGCGAAATTGCTGAGTGCGCCATATTTCGCCGCATTGGTCGCGAGTTCGTGGATGACCAGGGTCAGGGCGATCACGGCCTGCGGCGGCAGCGAGATATCGGGCCCCTCGACCTTGAAGTGGTCGTCGTTGGCATCGTGATGGGGGCTGATTGCGCGCGCTACGACATCGTGGATATCGCCACTCTCCCAATCCTCGGCCAACAGCGTGTCGTAGGCGCCAGCCAGGGCGCGGACCCTGAGCGAATAGGTCTCGAGTGCTTCCGGCGGCACGATCCGGCCGAATGTCTGGCGTGCGATGGCCTGGACCACGGACAGCGTGTTCTTGACGCGGTGGGAGAGTTCGCGGGTGAGGAAGCCACGCGCGCCTTCCGCGTCCTCGGCGCGCAGGCGCCTGCGATTGAGTTCGTCGAGAAGATTGTCCACTGAGGCGCCGACCTGGCCCACCTCGCCCTGACGCCCGTGCATGCCCGTCCGCGCAGTAATGTCGCCGCCGGCCCAGCGTTCGAGAACCGAGACGACCTTCTGGATCGGCCTGAGAATGAAACGGTTGCCCACGAAAACGGCCGCAAATGCCGATGCGATGCCGCCGATGGCAATCAGCATGATGGCGGTCCATGTGGCCCGGTTGATTCCCTCGAAGACCGTGTCCTTGGCAATGCCCGCTGAGATATAAAGTGGCGTCTCGTCGGTGGGAGGCTGATATCCGACAATTCTCACCAAGCCATCCCGGCTCATGACCTCCCTTGTGCCGGGTGCCTTTGCATCGAGAAGATACATGTATGCGTCGCCCATCTTCGAGCCGACAATGCCGGGCTGCGTTGGCGTCCGCACCAGGATCGTCCCCTGGCGATCGACGATGGCCACGATGCCGCTCTTTGGCGTGCCGCGCTCCTGGATTCGCTCCTGCAGCCATTGCAGCTTGATGCCCGTGAGGATGACGCCCTTGAGCACGCCCTTGTGCCAGAGGGAACGCGCCACGGGAAGGACCTCGATGCCCGACCGCCGTCCCTTTGTGAAGCCACCGATCGCGAAGGTGTTGTTCTTGATGGCCTCCTTGAAGAAGTCCCGATCGGAGATGTCCGATCCGAGCGGATTGGACAGGCTGTCGCAGACGATCTTGCCGTTGACGTCAGCCACCGCGATATTGCCGATGGACGGAACCTGGACGGCGATCTCGTTGAGGGCATCGTGGCATGCCTGCGCTTCCACCTCGGCGACGCTCGGGATCACCGAACTCGCGATCAGCACGCTCCTTGTCCCCTCGAGAATCCGGTCGATTTCGGAGGCGACCTGCCGGGAGGTCTGAAGCATCTGCAGGCGCACTTCCGCGTCGCGCTGCTGGCGATACCAGAATTCGTTATAGGCAAGCATGCCTATCGCCGGTATCAGCGCGGTGAGGGCCACCGCAAACAGCCGTTTTTTCATTTCGCCCCCGATCGTCGTCCGCGCAATATCAGCATTCCCGCACGGCCGCCGCAAGCAGCGGATGCCAATCGGCCCGCACTGACCACAGCTTGTTACCCATCGACGGCAGATTCCCCGAGCGAATCACGCTATCATAGCAGCGATCGGTTGGCACGCCGCACGATTGTGCGGAACTGCACGCCCGATCAGTATGTTACAGCGAAATATCCCTGTTCTTTCCAGAATCTAGCGGGTGCTTCAAATGATACTTCTCACGATTACCTGGATCATCTTCGGCCTGATCGGTCTCGCGCTGGCCGCCGGAGGCGGCTATCTCGTCTCGCTCGGCGGCAGCCCTTATTACCTGGTTGCCGGATTGGGCTTTCTGCTCACCGCAGTGCTGTTGGCCATGCGCCGACCCCTGGCGCTGAGTGTCTACGGGCTCGTCATCCTGCTGTCGCTCGTATGGGCGGTGTGGGAGATCGGTTTCGACTGGTGGCAACTCGGTCCGCGCGGCGGCGTCATCGTCCTTCTCGGCATCTGGCTGCTGCTTCCATGGGTCAGGCGTCCGCTGGGGCCGATGGACGCGGTTGATCAGCGACGTGGTGCTGCTGCCTGGCCGGTCGCGGTGCCCGTGCTTGTTGCAATTGTCGTCGCGGGCTACGCGATGTTCCAGGATCCGCACGATCTCTCGGGCGAGTTGCCGGATGCGACCACGAAGACTGCCGCCACATCGGCCGTGCCCGATGGAGAATGGCATCAGTACGGACGCACGCCGCTCGGCCAGCGCTGGTCACCGCTCGACCAGATCACGCCAGCGAATGTTGCCGGGCTGAAAGAGACCTGGCGATTCCAGACCGGGGACGTCAAGCTGAAGGACGATGTCGGCGAGACGACCTACCAAGTCACGCCGATCAAGATCGGCAACCGGCTGTTTCTCTGCACGCCGCACAACTGGGCCATCGCGCTCGATGCGACGACGGGCAAGCAGATCTGGAAATACGATTCAAATTCCGGGATGAACAAGGACCGTCAGCACCAGACCTGCCGGGGTGTTACCTATTACAAGGATTCCGCAGCGGCGGCAGGCTCCGCCTGCGCCGAGCGCGTCTATCTGCCGACATCCGATGCGCGACTGATCGCGCTCGACGCGGACAAGGGCACCGTCTGTGAAAGTTTCGCCGACAAGGGCATGCTGCATCTCGAAACGGGCATGCTGCACAAGCCGGCGGGCTATTATTACTCGACGTCTCCGCCTGTCATCGTTGCCGGCAAGATCATCATCGGCGGGGCGGTCAACGACAATTATTCCACGACAGAACAATCCGGCGTCATCCGTGCCTTCGATGTGCATACCGGCGCTCTGATCTGGAACTGGGACTCGGGCAATCCGGCAAAGACCATGCCGATCGGGCCGGACGAGCACTACGTCACCAATTCGCCCAACAGTTGGTCGGTGTTCTCGGTCGATGAGGCGCTCGGCCTTGTCTATATCCCGCTCGGCAACCAGGTGCCGGACCAGATCGGCATCGGCCGCAGCGAAAATGTCGAGAAGTATTCGTCCTCCATCGTGGCGCTCGACATCAATACCGGGCAGGACCGCTGGGTGCGGCAGACTGTGCATCACGATCTCTGGGATATGGACGTGCCGGCGCAGCCCGCGCTGCTCGACCTGACCGGGGCCGATGGGACCACCGTGCCGGCGCTGGTCGGTGCGACCAAGCAGGGCGATATCTACGTTCTCGATCGGCGCACCGGCGAGCCGATCATTCCGGTCAAGGAAGTCCCTGCTCCCGGAGGTGCCATCGAGGGCGATTTCACCGCAAAGACCCAGCCGGTCTCCGACCTCACCTTCATGCCGAGGCCGATCGAGGAAAAGGACATGTGGGGCGTCACCATGTTCGACCAGCTCATGTGCCGGATCGATTTCCACAAGCTCAAATACGAAGGCCGCTATACGCCGCCATCGCTCCAGGGCACGCTCGTCTATCCCGGCAATTTCGGTACCTTCAACTGGGGCTCGGTCGCGGTCGATCCCGAGCGGCAGGTGATGTTCGGCATGCCGACCTATCTCGCCTTCACCTCACGCCTTGTGCCGCGTGCCGACGTTCCGCCGAAGGGGCAGGACGAGAAGGGATCGGAACAAGGTCTCAACCGCAATGACGGCGCGCCGTACGGCGTCTATATGGGGCCGTTCCTCGGGCCACTGAAAATTCCCTGCCAGGCGCCGCCATGGGGTTATGTCGCGGCCGCGGATCTCAAGACCGGCAAGATCGCCTACAAGCGTGTCAACGGCACCGTCCAGGACATGACGCCATTGCCGCTGCCGTTCAAGGTCGGGGTACCCGGCATTGGCGGTCCGATCATCACGCGGGGCGGCGTGGCATTCCTGGGTGCAGCGGTGGACGATTATCTCCGCGCTTATGACCTGAAGACGGGTCGTGAGCTCTGGCGCGGACGGCTTCCCGCCGGCGGCCAGGCGACGCCGATGACCTATCTCGATGCTGACAACCGGCAGATCGTGCTGATCGTGGCGGGCGGGCATGGATCGGTCGGAACCAAGCCAGGTGACTATGTCATCGCCTATGCGCTGCCGAAGTGACCAGACATGAAACGCCGGCGGTGAAAGCCGGCGGCGTTTTGTCGGGCGATTGTTCGCCGGCTTAGTAACCGCCGACGATGGGCAGGATTTCGCCCGTTATGTAGCTCGACATCTGTTCGGAGGCGAGGAAGACGTAAGCCGGTGCCAGTTCTTCGGGCTGGGCGGGCCGCTTCATCGGCACCTTCGAACCGAACTGCGCGACCCTATCGGCCTCCTTGTCCGATGGGTTGAGCGGCGTCCACACCGGACCCGGTGCTACGCAATTGACCCGGATGCCACGCGGCACGAGGCTCGCCCCGAGGGAACGGGTAAAGGCGTGGATGCCGCCCTTGGTCATCGAATAGTCCAGCAGTTCCTTCGAGCCGTCGATGCCGGTGACCGAACCGGTATTGATGATCGCCGAACCGTTCTTCAGATGCGGGATCACAGCCTGTGCCATCAGGAAATAGCCATAGAGATTGGTTTTCAGCGTCAGGTCGAAATGCTCGATCGTGAGATCCTCGATACCGGGGGCATGGACCTGAAAGGCGGCATTGTTGACGAGGATATCGATCTTGCCGAAGGCTTTGAGTGCCGCATCCACGGCGTCCCTGCAATAGGCGGGGTCGCTGACGTCGCCCTTGCTGACAAGGCATTGGCGACCCTCCGCCTCGACCGCGGCCTTGGTGTCGCGCGCGTCCTGATCCTCGTCGATATGGCAGATCACCACATCGGCGCCTTCGCGGGCGAACAGGATCGCCACGGCGCGGCCGATGCCCGAATCGCCGCCGGTGATGATCGCCACCTTGTCCTTCAGCTTCTCCGAGCCCTTGTAGAAGGGAGCATCGAACATCGGCGGCGGGTCGAGGGCGCGCTCCATGCCCGGCTTGGGCTGGTGCTGCTTGGGAAATGGCGGTTCGGGATATTTCCGCGCGCCGGCCTGCATCGCGCCGCCGGATTTCTCGTTGTTCTGCTCGTCCGCCTTTTTCACCTCGCGCTGGATATCGCGCTGCTTTGCGGTCACCGCGTCGGTGTCAGGGCGGGCTTTTCGTTGTTGTGCCATGGCTGGAGTCCTCTCTTGGAATATGAGAGGACTTAACCGGCTTCAGGTGGAATTGTTCCGGTGCGGTATCGCGCGCTCAGCGGGCCTTGCTGCGCGTGCGGGCGGCTTCGAGCAGCCGGCGGATTTCGTCAGCGGCATGGGTTTCCGAGGCGAACGCCTTGCTTGGCACGATGCCGGGATCCTCTTCGCCATCCATGAACTGGGTGTCGCGGTGCAGTTCGTCGAAAATGTCGGCGTAGCGCTCGTCATGGACCAGCGCCGTCAGGAGTGTGATGAGCACTTCGCGGTGTGCGTTGAGGCGTGCTTCCATTTCATGCGGGTTCATGTTTCGCCTCATGCTAAATATTCAGGCGAGACCTGTTTGACCCGCCTGAAATGGGTAAGGCAAAAGCTAGTGGACCGCAACCGCCGCTTCGATCGAGGCCGAGATGAAAATCTCACGGGCTGCTTCGGCGGACGTCATGCGCTCGAGTGCTGCGCGGCAGACGGACCGAGCGGCTTCATAGTGGCGGCCCTGGCGGGCTGGCCATTCCCGATCGAGAAGATCGAGGGCGGCGACCGGCCCTTCGACGTTGCGCTGCATGCCATAGGGCAGCTTGATACGAACGGGTTTGCTCCAGGGAATGTCTCGCATGGCGTTCCTTTCTCAAAACACTACAGAACGCCCACGACGCGAATTTGTTCCGAAGGGACCGGTCAGTTACGGTCGGTCCTGCGGACATTCTCGTCGCGGATATCCATGATCGGAGCCCGCCACCAATAGTGGGTTTCATCGTAAATGTGCGATTCGCGCGCCCACCAGCGATCCTCGTGGATATCGTAGGCGCTCATGCCGTAGCGCGACGAGATGCGTTCGATCAGCACGTCGCATTCCGCCGGCGTCTCGAAGATTTCAGGCAGGATTTCTTCCTCGACAACGTTGCCGGAAAGATCCACGAGCTTGTATTTTATCAGGAACATCGCAACCCCCGAAGCAATGCAATATCGGGAGCTTTCACCAATTCGCCGGGAAATGCAACGTCTACGATGGATTTTTGCGACGGTGATGGTGTCGCAGATATATTTTCGCTAATATTCCGGTTCAGCCATGCGCGAGTTCCGCCTCGCCATGCGGCACTTCTTCGGTCACGACTTCGAACGTCTTCAATATGGTTGGACCGAAATTCGTCGAGAGCGCAACGTCGGTGGCGTCGCGTCCCGTCGCCATCAGTATACGGCCGATGCGAGGCCTGTTGTGCCGTGCGTCGAGCGTGTGCCAGTGACCGCTGAGATAGACTTCGAACCAGGCGGAAAAGTCCATCGGTGCCGGGTCTCTCGGCACGCCGATATCGCCGAGATAGCCTGTGCAGTAGCGGGCGGGAATATTCATGCAGCGGCAGAGCGTGATCGCCAGATGCGCAAAGTCGCGACAGACGCCGGTCTTGTCGGTATAGCCGCCATGCGCGGTGCGGAGCAGGTCGGCGTTCTGGTAGTCGAAGGCGATATGATCGTGCACGAAATCGACGATTGCCTTGACGCGCGGCCAGCCCGGTTCCGTGCCGCCGAACTGCGCCCAGGCAAAATCGCTGAGCTTCTCGGTGTCGCAGTAGCGGCTGCCGAGAAGGAAGACCAGCACATCATCCGGCAGGTCCTGGATCGGATGCTCCATCGCGCCCTCCGGCACGGGATCGGGCAGGCCCGAATCGTAGATCTCGAATTCGGTGGTGATTTCGAGCAAGCCTGGGGGCGCCACGATGCGGCTGCAGGCATTGCCGAAGCCATCGGTATAGTTCCACGCCTCTATCGGCGGCGAGAAATTCAGCACCTGCTCCGTCAGCAGATCGATCCGGCGCGAGGGATGAATGTTGAGCACGAGCAACATCGGCGTCGGCTGAACACATTCATAGCCGAGCCTGAAACCGGCGCGTATCTTCATGGAATCTTTCCGTGCGTTAGGTCGGACGGCGTGGCCGCGTCATCCTGCTAACTCGCGAGACCGCCGGCAAGTTCCATGCTGCGTGCGCCGTTTGGCTTGCTTTCATCCGGCTCTTCGCGGATCACATTCACCTGCACCGACATGTCACGATAGTCTTCGGCCTTGCCGTCGTAACTGCCGGAAAGCGGGATCGCCTGGCGGGGGTCGCGGGCCACGGCGACGCGGATCAGGTCGCGGCTGCCGACAATGCCATTGGTCGGATCGAACTCCACCCAGCCTGCGCCGGGCAGGTAGATCTGGCACCAGGCGTGGGTCGAACCGCCGCCGAGAGTGATCGAGCCATCGCGGGCGGGTACGAAGATGTAGCCGGAGACAAAACGTGTCGCCATGCCGAGCGAACGGGCAGCCTCCATCATCAGCAGTGCAAAATCGCGGCAGGTGCCGCTGCGCAATTCCAGCGTCTCGATGGGCAATTGCGTGCCGCGCCCCTGGCGCCGTTGATAGGCAAAGCTCTCGCGGACGGAATAGCACATGGTCATCAGCAGATGACCGGTATCGGTGGGATGGCCGACCTTGACGAACTGTTTTGCCCAGTGGCCGACGTGATCGGCGGCATCGGGATATTGCCGCACGATCAGCCGTTCGAGATCCGGCATCTCAAGCGTATCGTAGGTGAAGGGATAATGCAGCGCCTGGTCGTCGATCTTGAGATCGAGCGGAATGTCTGGCGTGTGCTCGAGCCTTATGTGGGTCTCGATCCTGAGTTCGGTGGCCGGCTTGTCGAAGGTCACGTTGGCAACGCAGTTGCCGAAGACATCGTGCACCCATCTGACATCGGCCGGCTCCGGCGTGGTGACCAGGCTCGAGGTCAGCAGACGCTGGTCGTAGCTGTCGCGCGGACGGAACATCAGCCGGTGCTCGCCGAAACGCACCTTCCGGCGATAGCTGTAGGTGGTGAGGTGCCGCACGGCGAAGATGGTCATCGTTTCTAGCAGTCGATCATTAGCAGGTCCGGGTGCTTCTAACCCTGCCCGTGGCGATGTTCAATCACTGCTGTGGTCAAATGCGTGGCTTCGCCACAGTCAAATGAAGGATATCAGCCTTCGACCGACTCGTTTTGCGCGCCGCCGCCTTCGGCTCCGGGCTCTCTGGGTTTCTGGTTCGCGTTGGTGTCAGGCGTTATTTTATCCTCGCGCCTGATCTCAGGATCGCTATCGATCAGGTCGGTATCTGAATCGCGGACGGCAGGCTCGTTGCGATCCTCTGCTTCGGGATATTTCCTTGGCGGCATGATCTAGTCCTCTTTGCCCCGGTAACCAACGGGTGCCGAAGGTTGTTCCGACTGGGGAACAAAAGCCAGGTGGCGGAAGTTCGTATCTCGAATTCATGGGGATCTTCACATGGCACCGCGCAGCTATTGGAAAGGCTATCTCAAGCTCTCGCTCGTCACCTGCCCGGTGGCGATGATGCCGGCCACCAGCGAGTCGGAAAAGGTGCGCTTCCACACCATCAACCGCAAGACGGGCAACCGTGTAGTCAGCCGCTATGTCGATAGCGTCACGCGAAAGCCCGTCGATGAGGATGACGAGGCGCGAGGCTATCCGCGCGGCGAGGACGATTACGTCATTCTCGAGGAAGACGAGATCGAGGCGGTGGCACTGGAGAGCACCCGCACCATCGATATCGATGTGTTCGTGCCGAGGGCTTCAATCGAGTGGCTGTGGTATGACACCCCACATTACCTTGTGCCGGACGACAAGGTCGGCGAGGAGGCATTCGCGGTCATTCGCGAGGCGATGACCGACAATGATGTCGTCGGCATTTCCCGTCTCGTCATGTATCGCCGCGAGCGCGCCGTGATGCTGGAGCCGCGCGACAAAGGGATCATCCTCTGGACATTGCGCTATGGCGATGAGGTTCGGGACACCGGCGATTATTTCGAGGGCCTCAAAGGCGGCAAGCCGGAATCCGCGCAACTCGCTTTGATGAAGAAATTCATCAAGACCCGGACGCGGAAATGGGACAGATCGATCGCCGACGATCCTGTCCAGGACAAGCTCCTCGACATCATTGCCGCGAAGAAGAAGGGCCGGAAGGTCCGTCCGGTCAAGGCGAAGGCGGAAGAGGCCAAGCCCAGCAATGTGATCAACATCATGGATGCGCTGAAGGCGAGTTTGGCCAAGAAGAAGTGATGAAGTTTGGTGTGTTGGACGCCAGCGGGTTGGCTCGCCGTTCACCCCACACGCGGCGTCTTCCTCGGGCTTGTCCCGAGGATCTGGTGACGCTCATCAGGCAATCGACGATGGTGGGCCTATCTTCCCTCACCAGATCCTCGGGACAAGCCCGAGGAAGACGTCGGGGATGGGATGAATCGCGAGTAACACGCTGACACCATTCACTTCTTCTTAGCCGGAACCTTCGGCAATACCTTCGCTGACGCCCTATAATTCTCCCACGGATCCTTCTTCAGCGACGCCAGCCGTTGCGGCGCATTGAGCACCGTGAAATAGTTCGGGCCAATGCCTTCGTTCAGCTCTTCCCAATCGAGCGGCATCGACACCGGCGCACCCTTGCGTGCCCTTGTCGAGTAGGCTGCGACAGCGGTGTTGTTGCGGCCGTTGCGCAGGTAATCGATGAGGATCTTGCCGGTTCGTTTCGACTTGGTGATGGTCGAGACATATTTGTCCGGTTCATCCGCTGCCATGGCGTCGGCGATGCCCTTGGCGAAGGTTTTCACTTCATCCCATCCGGCCGATGGCTTGAGTGGCGTCACCACATGCAGGCCCTTGCCGCCGGATGTTTTCACGAAGGCCGCGAGCCCGACATCCTCAAGGCGCTGTTTGACGTCGCGGGCCGCTTCGATCACGCGCGCCCAGGACACGTCGTCGCCGGGGTCGAGGTCCATGATGATGGTGTCGGGCTTTTCGAGATCCTTCGTCGTCGAACCCCAGGGATGGATTTCCAGCACGGCGGACTGGACGAGGCCCAGCAGCCCGTCGAGATCGTCGATGAAGATGATCTTCTCGTCCGGCGGGTCGGTCGGGTCCTGGAACAGCCCAATCTCCTTATTCATGCCGCGCCAGGCATGTTTCTGGAAGAAAGATTGGCCCTCGATCCCCTCGGGACTGCGCAGCAAAGCCAGCGGCCGGCCGGTGATGAAGGGCGCGATCTTCGGCCAGACTTCGGCGTAATAGTCGGCGAGACCCTCCTTGGTCACGCCGGCATCGGGCCAGTAGATCCGGTCGGGATGAGTGAGCTTGACCTTGCGGGCCTGCGGTTTCTCGACCTTCTGGCCGGGTCCGGATTCGCGGGTTACGTCCTTTGCCAATTTGTCCTCCCTGAGGCCGCGGAAGGCAGCATGCCTGAGATTGCCGTCCGCTGTCCATGCCCGAAACTCGACTTCCGCCACAAGCTTGGGTTCGACGAACTTCACGCCACGCGCCGCCTCGGACTCCAATTTCTTGGCAAACGGGCTCTTGTCGATGCGTGACTGTTCGAGTTGCTTGAACAGGTCGCCGGCGATCTTGGCGGAATAGCCGGTGCCGACGCGGCCGACATGCACGAGCTTGGCGCCATCATAGACTCCCATGACCAGCGAGCCGATCGCGTTTCGCAATGCCGTCGACGGCACGTAGCCGGCGACGACGAATTCCTGCCGCGACGAGCATTTCGATTTCAGCCAGTCCTTGCTGCGACCCGGCCGATAGGGCGCATCACCGAGCTTGGAGACGATGCCCTCCAGCGACAGCCGGCAGGCATGCTCGAGCACCAGCCCGCCCTGTTCATCGAAATGATCGCTGTAGCGGATCAGCCCGCGCTCGGGGATCAGGTTCCGCAGCAGCGCCTTACGTTCGAGCAGTGGCGATGCCGTCAGGTCGGCGCCGTCCAGATGCAGCAGGTCGAAGGCATAGAAGACGAAGCGATCGGTGCGGTCGTCGCTGAGATCTGCCTGCAGGGCGGAGAAATCCGAGCTGCCGGCGTCGGTTTCGACAACCAGTTCGCCATCGATCATTGCCTTGCCGACCGGCAGATTGGCGAAGGCCTCGGCGACCGATTTGCCGAAGCGCTTGGTCCAGTCGAGCCCACTGCGGGTCAGAAGCTTGACACGCCCGGCTTCGATCCGCGCGATCAGACGGTAGCCGTCGAACTTGACCTCATGGATCCAGCGCTTGCCGATCGGTGGCTTGGCGGAGAGCGTTGCGAGTTGCGGCTCGATGAAGTCTGGAAGGGTGCTCTTCTTCGCCTTTTTGACCTTCAGCGGGTCAATATCTGGGGGCGAGGCTTCCACTTCCGGTGAATCTTTCGTCTTGGATTTTGCGAGAGCTTTTGCCTTGCCGCCCTTGATGCGTCCGGTCTTTGAGGACCAGCCCGGCGCTTCGCCTTCAAGGTCCTCGATCTCGCGGCCGGTGAGAACCGATTCCGGCATTTCATCGAGAATATCCGGTGCATCCTCCGGGCGCGCCGCATCGTCTTCGCCCTTGATCAGCAGCCAGTTCTCGCGTTTCTCGCGCGGCTTGCCATGCATGCGGATCAAGTGCCAGCGGCCGTCGAGTTTCTCGCCTTCAAGTTCAAATTCGAGATGGCCCTTCTTGTAGCCACGTTCGGGATCGCCGACTGGCTTCCATGTCCCACGATCCCAGACGATGACCGAGCCGCCGCCATATTCGCCCTTCGGGATGTTGCCTTCGAAGCCGCCATATTCGAGCGGATGGTCCTCGACATGGACAGCGAGGCGCTTCTCCCCGGCAACCAGACTCGGGCCTCGGGTGACGGCCCAGCTCTTCAGCACGCCGTCCATTTCCAGGCGGAAATCGTAGTGCAGCCGCGTCGCAGCATGTTTCTGGATGACGAAACTGTGGCCGGCTTTCGCGCGCAGCATCTTGCCCTTCGGCTCGGCCGTGCGGGTAAAGTCGCGCTTGGCGTGATAGGTTTCGAGCGCCACGGGTCAGCCCGCCTTCCGCATGGGCTGCGATTTGGCGCCGGATTTCGCGGTGCGTTTGGCGGCAGGCTGCTTGCTGCTGCTCGCACTCCGGCGAAGTGCTTCCAGCAGGTCGGCGGGCTTGGTTTCCTTGATTGGTTTGGGCTTCTTGATCTCGCGGCCTTCGATCTTGGCCTTCACCAGTTCGGCGAGTGCCGCGTCATATCGGTCGTTGAATTCCGAGGGATCGAACTTGCCCATCTTGGTGTCGATGATGTGGCTCGCGAGTTCAAGCATTTCGGGTTCGAGCTTGAGCTTGGGCATGTCCTTGAAAGCATCCGAGGCAGGCCGGACCTCGTATTCGTAATGGAGGGTCGAGGCGATCAGGCCCTCGCCATGCGGCTGGATCAGCAAGGTACGCACGCGGCGGAAGAGGACGGTCTGCGCGATGGCGGCCACCTTGTTCGCCATGAGGCCCTCGCGGATGAGGGCGTAGACTTCCTTCGACTGCTTGTCGGCCGGGGCGAGGTAATAGGGCTTGTCGAAGAAGACGTCGTCGATGTCGTTGCAGTTCACGAAATCGCCGATCTCCAGCATCCGGTTGCTCTCGGGCACGGCGGCTGCGACCTCCTCGGGTTCGAGCGTCACATAATCGCCGCCGGAGACTTCGTAGCCCTTGATCTGCTCGTCGCGCTCGACGGGCTTGCCGGTTTCGCTGTCGACGAATTCGCGGTTCAGGCGGTTGCCGGTCTGACGGTTGACCATGTGGAAGGAGACGCGGTCGGAGGTCGAAGCGGCGGTATAGAGCGCCACCGCGCAGTTCAGTTCGCCGAGCTTGAGATAGCCCTTCCAGTTTGCCCTTGGTGCCACGACGCTACTCCTTGGCCCCGGACTCAAAGCGGGCCTTGGAAACAATGAGTTTGGGCGGCGGATGGTTCCCGTCACTGCACGACGAAGTAATCCTCGATCGAAGTCGCGGCTTTCTGCAGATGTGGCAGGATTTCCCGCTTCATCTCGGCGGGCGTGAAACGAGAAGACTGCGTGGAGATGTTGATCGCCGCAACGATTTTTCGCGTGCGGTCGCGGATCGGAACCGCAATCGATCTCAGCCCTATTTCAAGCTCCTCGTCGATCACGGCAAAGCCTTGCTGTGCCACGAGGCCGATCTCGTTTTCCAGTTCGGCCAAGCCGGTGATGCTTTTCGGTGTGTGCTCGACGATCCGCGCTGACTTGAGAAACGCGCGCAGTTCGGGCGTGGGCAGGTCCGACAGCAGCACCCGGCCCATCGACGTGCACCATGCCGGCAGCCTCGTGCCGACATGCAGCGCGACGCTGAGGATATGGCGACCGGGCACGCGCGCGACATAGACGATGTCCTCGCCGGACAGCACGGCGGCGGAACTCGATTCGTTGAACCGATGCGCCACGTCGCGCAGGAATGGTTCGGCATAGGTCCAGAGCGACGAGCCCTGCAGCCACACCCGGGCGAGCGAGAGCAGACGCGGTGAGAGCGCGAAGCGGCGGCCGTCCTGGATGGCATATTCACTATCGACGAGCGTGAGCAGGAAGCGGCGCGCGGCGGCGCGGGTCATCTCGGCCTTTGCAGCCATCTCCGTAAGCGTCAGGCCTGCCGGATTTGCGGCGAGGATTTCCAGGACCATCAGGCCTTTGCCGAGCGAGCCGACATTGTCGCGGGACAGAGCTTCCCTGGTCATGCTGCTATCTCCCTGCGCGAAGGATTGACATTTCGCGATTCTCGACAAATAGTATTGCATATAAAACATATGTTCGCAATGCGAACTTTTTGCGTCGGAGGATATATCCAGTGGCAAAGTTTCTACCGCTGAAGCAGGCGGTCGCCGAGAACCTGCATGATGGCGATACCGTCGCCTTCGAGGGCTTCACCCATCTCATACCGACTGCCGCCGCGCATGAGGCGATCCGCCAGGGTTTTCGCGACTTGACGCTGGTGCGCATGACGCCCGACCTGATCTACGACCAGATGATCGGCATGGGCATGGCGAAGAAAGTGATCTTCTCCTATGCCGGCAATCCGGGCGTCGGCCTGCTGCGCCGGCTGCGCGATGCGGTGGAGAACAATTGGCCGAATGCGATCGAGATCGAGGAGCACAGCCACGCGGCGATGGCGAATGCCTATGAAGCGGGCGCTGCCGGCCTGCCCTGCGCGATCTTCCGGGGCTATCGCGGCGCCGGGCTGGCGGATGTCAATCCGAATATCAGGAGCGTCGTCTGCCCCTTTACCGGCGAGGTGCTGGCCGCGGTGCCCTCGGTGCGGCCGGATGTGACCTTCATCCACGCCCAGAAGGCCAACAAGAAGGGCGATGTGCTGGTCGAGGGCATTGTCGGCATTCAGAAGGAAGCAGTGCTGGCCGCCAAGCGTGCAGTGGTGACGGTCGAGGAAGTCGTCGAGGATTTCGCCGGCCTCCATCCCAATGTCACGGTCCTGCCGTCATGGACGGTGACAGCGATATCCGTGGTGCCGGGCGGTTCGCACCCTTCCTACACGCATGGCTATTTCGACCGCGACAATGCCGCCTATCTGGAATGGGACGAGATCGCCGCCGAGCGCGATCGTTTCGCGGACTGGATGAAGAAGAACGTCATGGAATCCACGCCGGAGGATTTCGAACGACGCGTGGCACATCTGAGGAGGGCGAGATCATGAGCGAAGCGGGCACCTACACCTCCAACGAGATGATGACGATAGCGGCGGCGCGGGCTCTGTCCAACGACGACGTCTGCTTCGTCGGCATCGGCGCGCCATCGGCCGCCTGCAACGTGGCGCGGCTGACGCATGCGCCGGATATCACGCTGATCTACGAGAGCGGCACGATCGGCACCAAGCCGGATGTCCTGCCGCTGTCGATCGGCGACGGCGAGCTTTGCGATACGGCGGTGACCACGGTCGCGGTGCCGGAGATGTTCCGCTACTGGCTGCAGGGCGGACGCATCACCATCGGCTTCCTTGGCGCGGCCCAACTCGACCGGTTCGGCAATATCAACACGACCGTGATCGGCGATTACGATCACCCCAAAACACGGCTGCCGGGCGGCGGCGGCGCGCCGGAGATCGCCACGTCGTCGGGCGAGATCTACATCACCATGGTACAATCTCGGCGCGGCATGGTCGACAAGATCGATTTCTTCACCTCGTTCGGCCATGGCGACGGCGGCGATCACCGCCAGCGGCTCGGCATCGAGACCAAGGGGCCGACGCTGCTGATCACCGATCTCGCGATCTGGAAGCCCGATCCCGAGAGCAAGGAGTTCACCGTCGTTTCCATGCATCCCGGCGTCACGCGTGACAAGGTGCAGGAGACCTGCGGCTGGCCAGTGAAGTTCGCGGATGCGATGGACGAAACACCGCCGCCGACGGAACTGGAACTCACGACGCTCCGCGACCTCAAGGCCCGCACCGATGCCGCGCATAAGGGCGCGAAGAGTCCGGCTTAGTCCGCTACCGCCCATATTGGAACCGCCGGCCGGGAGCGCGCGTTTAACGCTGCGCTCCCCATGCAGTAAAGCGGCAAGTCTGCCCACCATCCGGATGCGCGCGTAATTCGTTCCGGAGCTTGAACATGAACGCCGCCTTCTCCAAATTCTCCAATGCCGTCTCGCACGTCCTGGGCAAGCCCGTCGCCTTCATCATCGCGCTCTCCATCGTCGGCATCTGGGCCGTGAGCGGCCCCTTCTTCGGCTTTTCCGAGGTCTGGCAACTGATCATCAATACCGGCACCACGATTGTCACCTTCCTGATGATCTTCGTCCTGCAGAACTCCCAGAATAGGTACAGCGAGGCACTCCAGGCCAAGCTCGACGAACTTATCCTCACCAGCAAGCGTGCGGAGAACAAGTTCATCGGCATAGAAAATCTCGATGAGGAAGAGTTGCGCGAACTCAGGCGCCTGATTGACGAAAAAGCCTGCGAGGACGAGGAGGAGGGCGACAAACTGAACTCGAGGCTCGATGAAACGCGGAACAAAATGGCCGCCTCTGCCGCCCATGCGGCGGAGTGAGATGGCAGTTGCAACTGCCGAAGGCGGCATGGCCGTGCCCCTCGACGTTCCGGAGGGTCTGGTTTACGTCGCGAACCTGGAGAACGGCATCCGGCGTGAACGGGTCGGCGATGGTTTCGAATATTACGCTGCCAGCGGAAGGCGCATCATCAACCAGAAGAAACTCGACAGGATCGCCTCGCTTGCCATTCCGCCGGCATACGAGGACGTGCGCATCTCGCCCGATCCGAATTCTCACCTTCAGGCAACCGGACGTGACGCGCGGGGCCGCAAGCAATATTGCTATCATCCCGCATGGTCGGAGCATCGCGATGAAACGAAGTTCGCCCTGTTGCCGGCCTTCGCGGCGGCGTTGCCGCGTATCCGGGAAAAGGTCGATGCCGATCTCAGGCGGCGGAACCTCAATCAGGACAGGGCGCTGGCGGCCGTCGTATGGCTGCTTGACAATCTCTTTATTCGCGTCGGCAATGAGACCTATGCCCAAGCGAACGGTTCCTATGGGCTGACCACGCTCCGCAACCGGCATGTGAAATTCGAGGGATCGGAGATCCGTTTCCGGTTCAAGGGCAAGTCGGGCAAGCAATGGCAGCTCGGTTATCGCGACCGCCGCATCGCCAATGCGATCCGCAAGCTGCAGGAATTGCCCGGCCAGCAACTGTTTCAATATCTCGATGAGGAAAGCTTGCCGCACGCGGTGCGGTCGCAGGATGTGAACGCTTATATCCGGGACGCGTCGGGCGACAATTTCTCGTCGCGGCAGTTCCGGACCTGGGGTGCTACGCGGCTCGCGGCAACCGCCCTGAGTGTGATCGAGCCGGAGACATCCCAGCGTGGTATCACGCGGCAGATCAACTTCGTCATCGACTCGATCGCCAACAGGCTGATGAATACACGTGCTGTCTGCCGCTCGTCCTACATCCATCCGAAGGTGTTCGAGGACTTCGAGAGTGGCACGCTTGCTGGGCTTGGAAAGATCCGGCTGTCATCGAATGCGAACGCTGCGCTGTGGATGGATGACGATGAGCGCCGCGTATTGAAATGGCTTCAGTCGTAGCCTTCGTTATCTCCGTCACAAGAAAAGGCCCTCCGAATTCGAAGGGCCTTCGTGTGCCATAGGGGTTGGGTGGTTAGCTCGGCGCCGGGGGCTTGTGGCGGCCCGACACCGTGGAAATCGTGATCGAGACGGGATCGCTGGCCGGGAAGGATTCGTAAAGCCCTTCGTCCAGCTGCTCCTCCATCATCGCGAGGTCGCCGGTCGCGCGTGCGCTGCGCAGGCCGGTAGGACCATCCTGATCGAGATGGTCGAAATCGCCGTTGCTTTGAGCCTCATACTCGGAAGCATAGTCGAGGCCGCCTTCGATTGCGGCAGCTTCGATCAACAGTTCCCTGGCTTTCTCCACCGCGTTTACGCGGTTGAGCATGTTGTCTGCATCCTGGCGCAACTGGACCGAAATGATTTCGCCGGCGTTGCCGACGAATTCCACCGTGAAGCCCAGTTTGCCGCCCAGTTCCGGGTGGACTAGTGTTTCAAAGCTCTGCATGACCTTACTCCTCGTTTGGCACACAACACTAAACGCCCCGCTCCGAACCGTTGTTCCGGTTTTGCGATCTCACTCGCCGGAACATTTGGTTCCAGAAGGTCGTTATTCTAAACCGCCGAGGAATATTCTTGGACGATCTCAAGGAGATAGAGCGATGGTCTTCAAGCCCCAGACGTTTCACGAAGTGCCGTCACAGGTCGAAATCGATAGTCCCACGCAGGCTGGGCTTGAAGCGCGTGTCGCCGAAGCTCTCGCACGCGCCGGCACCGCCGATGCGAGCGACGTGGAGGTGACCGTGGAAGGATCCACCGTCACCTTGACCGGGACGGTTGGCACCTCGCCGGAAATCGACACGCTTGCCGAGGTTGCCGCCAGCGTGCCGGGCGTCACCTCGGTCGACAATCGCGTTGCAGCGCTGAGAACCGGCTTTCACTGAAACCAGATCCCGCTCATTAAAAATAGCCCGGCGCCTTGAAAGCGCCGGGCCATTTACGTCGGAGCTATTCCGTGTCTTACGAACGGAGATAGGCTTCCTCGTCATCGTCGCGCCGGCGACCGCCGAGGGCTGCTGCAACGCAGGCGATGAAGGCGCCGATCAGCATCGACAGGGCGGCGAGAAGCGAGGTGGTCGCCGCAGCCTTGCGGGCGGTGTCGGCCGCTTCCTGGGCCGCGACCTTGGCATCATCGATCTGCTTCAGGACCATATCGACGCGTGCCTTGGCATCGGCCTCGTTCAGACCGGTGCGAGCGGCGATGATCCGCTCGACATAGGTCCGGTCCTCGGCCGACATTTCGCCGGCAGCCGCACTGCGCATCAGGATGCGCGACAGTTCGGTTGCCGCCGCTTCAGCCGAACCGGGCGCCGTCGTCGCGGTCGCCGTGGCAGCGGTGCGCGGATCCGATGGGCGCAGAAGTGCGTCGGTGAAGTAGGATGTCGACAGATCCGGTCCAGCGTTGGATGCAGCCGTCACCGCTGCGGCACTGGTGGTGCCGACAACAGTGGATGCAGCCTGCGTCGCGCCGCTGACGATCGACGAAACCGTCGAACTCAGAAGTGCCACGACCACGACCGTTGCCAGCGCCCAGGCGAGAAGGCCGTGCGACGTATCGCGAAAGAAGACCTCGTCGGTGTGGACGCCGACCCATTTGGTACGGAGCCGCCCCGTGAGGTAGCCGCCTATGCCGGAGGATACCCATTGAACGATTACCAGCCAGATGGCGGCGTAAATGCTGACGGTCGTCGCGGAACTGCTCTCGCCGGACCACGGCGACACCATCGTCAGGCCAAGCCCGGCGCCGACCAGCATAAGGATCAGCGTCACGACCGTCGCAACAAAAGCACCAGCGATGACCGGTGCCCAACTGACTGCCGATGACGATGATTCCACCGGCGCATCGACCACGATAGGAGATGTTGGAATTGCCATTTCTCGCCCTCCTATCGGAACAGAAGCGCGAGGATGATAATGACTGGAATCGGCACGCCGAGCAGCCAAAGCAATATACCGCGACCCATGGTATCCTCCATTTTTACGAGACTTCAGAAGTCTCCAAGATGTTACCTTCGGGACTCCCGAGGCTGGACGTGAAACTTCCTGCGCTATCGCTTTGTTCCTGATCTCAAACGATTTTTCGGATCGAGCCCCATATTTTTCGATGTGCTGCTATGACGCAGACGCAGGGAACGCGGGGTGCACGCAAAGCGTTAATGCGCTAATAATGTAGTGGTGAACGGAGGGCAGGAGACGTGATCGCAATGACATCTATGGCAGCCGAAAATGCGATGAATTCCTTGTCGCAGGACCAGATTTTCATGCGCGCGGTGCGTATCGCCACCAACGCCCATCGAGGTCAGACCGGCAAGGATGGAAGGCCCTATATCGAACATTGCGAACGCGTGGCCGTGCGGGTCGAACCGGCGCTCAGGCCGATCGCCTATCTTCACGACGTCATTGAAAAATCCGAGGGCTGGACCTTCGAACGGCTCAGGCTCGACGCCTTTCCGGAGGAGGTGATTGGCGCGGTGGATGCGCTTACCAGGCGATCCGGTGAGGAGGATGAAGCTTTCGTCCGTCGTGCGGCCGCCAATCCATTGGCCTTGCCCGTGAAGAAGGCCGACCTTGAGGATAACCTGCAGAGCGCGCTGCGCAGTGGGGAAGACGCCGAGAAATATCGCCGCGGCCTCGAAATCCTCCAGGGCGAGTTTCAAGCCTGATCCCGTTCAGTGGAAAAAGCGCTGCTTGGCCTTGATGTCATCGGCGGCGAGCAGCGACAGAAGCCATTCCTCTATCGTGACATTGAGCGATCGATTGGCCACCGACGAAATGGCCCGCTCGAGCAGGCAAATGCGCCGCAATCACCTTTGTTCCGGTTGTGGAACAACTGCTTCAGCTCACCGCTTCAAGCTCTGGCCAATAGACATCTGATTGAAAATCATCGGGAATCGGCTTCAGAACCGAGAGCGTTTCGGCCACGTAATTGACCTGGAGCGTGAAGTGCCGGATGGCATCCGGTATCGTGGCACCCGTTGCTAAGGCCTTGGCCCGGTAGCGGGTATAGCCGGATGCATTGATCCGGCGTTGCGCTTCCTGGCGAACATCGTCACGGCAGGGCCACCGTATGGCTGCCTCGGCGGCAAAACCGCCTACCACGCGAAATCGAACATGCTGCATCATGAGCACCTCTCCGAGCTGCTCAAACAATGAGCAAGCAACCTTGCTCGGAGCTTTCGCGTGTATACAAGGCGGGGGAGGCGTTTGCCTCCCCCGCCTTAATGCTAATGCAGCATGGTGTCTCGATATATACGGCGGCCAGTGTCAGGCAGCCTTCTTGCCTGCCGCTGCGTTGACCGCTGTTTCGGCGAGCTTGGTAAGGGTCTCGTCCGTCAGGGTTTCTTCCTTGAGCGTCGCATCGAGCAGCGGCACCGCATCCTTGTAGCCGAGCTGCTTGGCCCAGGCCTTCAGCGTGCCGTAGCGGGCGATTTCATAGTGCTCGACAGCCTGCGCGGAGGAGATGAGACCGGCATCGAGAGCCGGCGTGCCCTTGAATTCCTCGATGATCTCCTCGCCTTCTGCGATGATGCCCTGGATCGCTTCGCAGGTCTTGCCCTGCGCCCGCTTGCCGATGATCTCGAAGACCTGCTGCAGGCGTTCGACGTGGTCCTCGGTCTGTTCCTTGTGCTTTTCGAAGCCGGCCCTGAGCTGGGGCGATTGGGCCGCCCGGGCCATTTTCGGAAGAGCCTTCAGAATCTGCCGTTCGGCATAGTAGATATCCTTCAGCGTGTCGTGGAAGAGATCGGCGAGCGTCATTTCCTTGGCCATGTCTGAATCCTTTCATGGAACGGGAACGGGTTGGATTGAACGGAGTGAAAACCCGGTGCTCGACGAAAGGTTCCCCGGTCAAATCCTGTGTGCGGAACTGTTCAAAACACGAAAAAGGGGTCCGAGAACGGACCCCTTTCCAACCCGTGAGAACCGGATCAGCCCTTGAATTCGGGCTGTGCTTTCAGGTTGGCCTGATTGGCATCGATGTATACGCGGAAATCATCGCCCTTCGTATTCTTGACGATGTTCAGCTCGTCCATGGTCACGGCGATCTGATGTTCGCCGACACCCAGGAAGCCGCCGATGTCGAGGACGACGCGGTCAACCTGACCGTTATTGTCCAGGATGATGCGGTTGATTTCGCCAACATCCTCATCGTTCGGGCCATAGACACGGGCGCCGGTCAGCTTGTCGGCCGTGAGCTCGGTTGCCTGTGCGGCCAGATAGCCTTCACGGGTGATTTCCGGCCGGGTCAACCTCGTACGGTTTTCGTCCGTCATCGCCTGCGTCGAGCTGGTGGTGGTGGTCGAAGCTGTCGTGGTGGTGTCCGTCGCCGCCGCATTGTCGTCCATCGCAGTGGTTGCGTCGGCCGGCTTCTTGGCCGTCGTATCTGCAGCGGTTGTTGTCGTATCCGTCTTCGCTGCACTCGTGTCCGCAGCCGTCGTTGTATCAGCAGGCTTGGCAGCGGTATCGGCCGTCGCGGTCGTGGTATCTGCCGGCTTTGCCGCCGTTGCGTCAGCCGTGGTATCGGCCGGAGCAGTCATCGTTGTATCGGTCGCGGTGGCGTTCGGATCGACCGGCGTTGCTGCATCCTTGGCAGCCGCCTGCTGGGCAGCCTTTTCCTCGGCCGAAACGAAGGCGGGGGCCGAGGCCAGCGTTTCCTTGTTGGTGTTCACCACCAGGAAGAAGTCATCGGGGCCATCACCGCTCTTGACGAACTTGACGTCCGTCATCGGCACGGCCACGGCCTTCTCACCCATACCAAGGAAGCCGCCGACACCCAGGACAACGGCATTAACCTTGCCCGAGCGATCGAGGATCACTTCGTTGATTTCGCCTACGTCGGCCCAGTCCTTCTCGGCGCCAGGCTGAACGCTGTCGGCGGGCATGGTTTCGGCGGCATAAATGCGCTGACCGATGAATTGCGATGCGTTGATATCGGTAGGCTGGCTCGTATAGTTGCCCATCTCGGCATAGGCGGCGCCACCGGACAGGATCACGACGAGCGCGGTCGTTGCTAGAATCCGTTTCATCTCAGTTCTCCTCATTAAAAAAGGCAGACCGGACATCGACTGATCCGGTTGCCCTCAAAACGGGTGATGAATCGATTGGTTCCATCATTTCAGGATGCCTTTGGCTGCCGTTGGCGATCATTTTTCATGTCCAACCGGCACTGTTCCTGCGGAGACAGCAGAGCGAAAGCGCATGTGGGATAACGGTATCAACGGACGACAGAAAGCGTCCGCAAGCATGACGGGACAGACAACGCAACCTTAGGAGAACGACCATGAAGAAGTTCATCATTGGCGCTGCAGCTGCCCTCATCGCAACTGTTTCGCTCTCGGCAACTGCTGAAGCCGGCCACAAGTGGAAGCATCACGGCCATCACCATGGTCATCACCATGGCCACCACTACAAGTACTGGGCCGGCGGCTATCACCATGGCGGTGATTACTGCTTCGTCAAGAAGATCAAGCGCTTCGACGACTGGGGCAACATGTATGTCAAGCGGGTGCGCGTCTGCGCCTGGTAATTGACGAGCAGGGCCATCCGTCCTGCAACGGATGGCCCTGCTGGACGCATCTGACCTCCCCTCCCTCATGAAGCCCGGTTCCTCCAAGGAGCCGGGTTTCGTGATTCGGAGTTGGCCTAGATAGAACGTATCAGTGGCGGGAAATGAACTTCGAGAACCTGCTGGTTCCACCGTCCTGGGTCTTGTCCTGATAGAGGAAGGCGAGATAGTTCTGGTCGAAAATCTTGAAGAACTCGTCCCATTCGATTTCTTCCAGGTTCTCTTCCGGCTTGCCGAAGTCAATTCTCAATACTCCGCCGTCTCCGCTTGCCTTGACGCGTGCCGGATGGCCGTCACGGTCTTCGATCCATGTCCGGATCTTCTTGTGGCTGGTCGTGGTGTGAGAAGTGCTCATCTGATCCTCCTTGAGCCAAATACTTCCTTCAAACCGGCCGCTGCGCGAATGGTTCCCCGGGAACCATCCCGGTCGCTGGATGTTGGTGAGGCGATGCAACATGCAGGAGAAGGAGACCGAAATGGCGAATGCCAGCAAGAATCACATCAGGGAAGGCAGCCAGGGCAAGAAATCGGGCGCTGGTGCGATGACCCATATGGATCTCGACAAGATCGGCGCGAACGACGTTCTTTCAAATCGCGACAAGGCCCAGCACTCCCGGGAGCGCGGCCTCGATGGCAAGGCCGTCAAGTCCGAACAGTATCAGGATCATGCTGCCAACCGCGTGGTGCCGGTCGAGAAACTCGACGCGTCGCGCCGCGACACCGGATTGCTGAAGAACTGAGGAGAAACCGACATGACCACCAAAGCACCTCCTATTCCGCGCGGCAATCGCAGCGACAAGGGTCCCGGCGAGAATGCGCATTTCAATGCCGGCGCCGACCAGAAGGTCAAGCCCGGCGTGACCGACCCGTCCAAGCAGGGCCAGCAGGGCAATACCAAGATCAACCTGACGCCGCAGCTTTCAACCCAGGACCGCTAAGGAGACCCACAATGTCCACCTCGACCAAGACACCGGCGAGCATCCGGCAGGGCGGCCCCGGCGCCTCGCATGAAAACGCCAAGGCGCCGCTGGAAATCAAGAAGCCGCCGGCGCAATCCGACGCCAAGTCAAAGAGCAGCATTTCCGGCGGCGGCGGTGAGCGCGATAGCCACCACACGCGTGATCCGGAGAAGAAAGGAGGCGAGACGCGGCCCGCGCACCACTGATCGCCCGACATCTGAATTCGGCACTCCCGGAGCTTCTCCGGGAGGGCGCCATATCTATTTAAATGTTTGATTTTAAAGAAATTATGCTTCTCATGGAACCCAATCAGCTTTCGGGAATTTGACCATCAACTTGATGCCCTAAGGCAGCAGGCAGCGGGCCAAACCTGATGAGGCTGATATGAAAACGCTTGCCATTCTTCTGATGTCCGCCGTTCCGGCGATGGCATCCGTTCCCCAAGACGCCGTCGAAAGCGACATGCAGATCGTGCCGCAGCCTGTTGCGATGGAGAAAGACCCGGCGGCAAACGCAACATGCGGGAAGGCACAGGAAATGATCATCATCGTGCGTGACGAGAATGGATCGGTCGTGGCCATCGGCAAGGCATTGGTCGCACCGGCTTGCTGAATCGAAGCACTGCCGCACGCGCCATGATTGCCGGTGCGGCAGGCGGAATCGCCGGACTTATCTCGATCTTCGATCGGACCGGGACGCCGCTTGGTCAGTCAGTCGCTGGCCGCAGAGCCTCCGGACCTCGTGAACGCGGGTTCGCGACCGCCTACGATCAGCAAATCGCGCGCATGAACGGAACAAACATCTCCAGCAACGGTTTTGCGCCGTTAAGGAGATACAAGCCGGATCATGAGCGAACAACAGCGCAGGCACTGGGCAGTCGGCGAAACCGTCCGCCTCAAGAACGACGACAGGCTGATGACGATCGTGAAGAGCCATGATGACGGCTCGGTCTCCGTCGCATGGTTCGAACAGCGCAAGATGCATCTCGAACGGGTGCCGGCGGAAAATGTGCTGGCCGTCGAAAACGAGGTTCTGCCGCCCGGGCGCGGGATGGAAGAACGGCGCTGAGTGGTAGAAAAGCGGCGCCGATTTGACTGGCGAACTTTTCATTTATCCCTATTAATGATTGCGGGCGTGAGCGGCAACAGGCCGGTCCCGTCCGTCGCATGTCAATGGGGAGTGAATCATGATGGGCATTGAAAGCATTCTTGTATTTCTGATCGTCGGCGCCATCGCCGGCTGGCTGGCAGGCATCGTCGTCAAGGGGTATGGCTTTGGTCTTCTCGGCAATATCGTCGTCGGCATCGTGGGCGCCCTCATCGCGGGCTTTCTGCTTCCGCGGCTCGGTTTCGGCGTTGGCGGCGGGTTCCTGTGGGCCATCCTGCATGCCACGATCGGCGCGGTGATCCTGCTGATCCTGCTCAGGATCGTGCGCACCGGCACCTGATGCCAATGATGTGCCGCGCGCTCGCCTTTGCGTGCGGCCTCATGCTCGCGGTGCAGGTCGTTACAGTGCAGGCGGCCGAATTGCCGTCCGGCTTCGTCTATCTCTCCGATGTCGATGCCGCGATCGTGCAAGACATGCGCTATGCAGGGCCGGATAATTTTACCCACGCGCCTGCGCCCGGCTACAATGCCGCTGAATGCATTCTGACGGTGAAGGCGGCCACGGCGCTGGCCCAGGTCCGGAAGGATTTGCAGAGCAGCAGGCTCGGGCTGAAAGTCTGGGATTGCTACAGGCCGGTCAAGGCCGTGGATAGCTTCGTGGCATGGGCCGGCAAAGGCGTCGATTTCGACAAGATCCATCACCCACGCGTATCGCGCGACCGGTTGATCGCCGAGGGCTATATCGGCAAGCGCTCCGGCCATTCGGCGGGCTCGACGATCGATCTCACGCTGGTATCGCTGGATGGCTCCGAGATCGACATGGGCACCGGTTTCGATTTCTTCGACCCGCTGGCGCATACCAACAGTACGGGTGTTTCCGGGATCGCAAAGGCAAATCGCAAGCTGTTGGTCGAGGCGATGCAGCGGCGCGGTTTCAGGAATTATGCCCGTGAATGGTGGCACTTCAGCCTCGACCGGCAGCCCTTTGCCGGCCGCCGATTCGATTTCGACATCCTGCCGAGAGGCAAATGAGTTGGCCCTCGCAAAATTGTGGCGATGACTCTATATAGGGCGCAACAGGAGCGTTCATGGCGAGTATCGACCAGACAGATGATTGGCGGGACAGGTTTTCCCCGTCATTGGAAGCAATCGAACAATTGGCGCGCGAGGCCTATGGTCAGTTGCCGGAGGATTTTCGCGCGCTCTGCCAGGACCTCATCATCGAAATCTCCGATTTCCCTTCGGACGACGTGTTCGAGGACATGGCACTTGAGACGCCGTTCGACCTCCTGGGTCTCTTCGAGGGTAGGGGTGTCACCGAGCGCTTCTCCGTGGAGAACGGCGAGCTGCCGAACCGCATTTCACTCTATCGCCGGCCGATACTCGACTATTGGTCGGAGAATGAGGAGACGCTGGGCGACATCATCGCCCATGTGCTGATCCATGAGATCGGCCACCATTTCGGCCTTTCCGACGACGATATCGAGGCGATCGAGGCCGGCGCAGAGGCCTGATCGCCTGCGTTGAACGGTCGTTGCCTTGGGAGGGGACATGACTTTTTTGCGCTTTGCCGGTGCAGTTCTGCTATCGATCAACCTGCTGGCAAGCCGGGTGCCCGCAGCCGAGCCCGACGATCTCTATTCGTCCCAGGCCATCGTGACCGGCCAGGGCGAAAAGAACCGGCAACCCGGCTTTCGAGATTGCCTCGATCGGGTGCTGGTGAAGGTTTCCGGCGATCAACGCCTGCCTCGACTTCCACAAGCTGACGCGCTGCGAGCGCGGGCGGGCGACTTTGTCGCATCCTTCGCCTATCGCGACCGGCTGGCGGGCAAACCTATTCATGACGAGCAGGGAACCTATGACCGGCCGCACGACCTGACCTGCCGCTATGATCGCAAGACCGTTGACGACCTGCTGGCCGGGCTGGGCAGCCGGCCATGGCCGGCGGAGCGGCCGACCTTCCTGATCGTTCTCGATGTCAAAAGGGGTGGGCAGGCATTCCGGGCCACGGCGGACGACATGCGTGACCTTGCCATGCGGGAGTCCTTCGCACTCGGCGCTGCTCCGCTGGCACTGAAGGTGACGTTTCCTGCCGCTGCGGATGCGGCATCGCTGGACGCTGGCGGGTTGGTGCCTTCGGACGGCGTCCTTCCCCTGTCGGGCAGTCTGGTCTGGAGCGATGCGGATCTCGGCTGGGTCGCCACCTGGCGGTTAAGGCACGACGGCGAAACCTATCGATGGGTCGTACGTGGCGTCAATTTCGATGAGGCGTTCCGCGTCGCCATGCGTGGCGCCGCACAAATCCTGTCCGGCAATGGGGCGCCGCAGTGAACCCCTAGTCACGAATGACGATGCCCGACAACACGCGACGAACGAAGGGGGCGACGACCAGGACGACTGGGAAAGCGAGCATCCACGAAGGCAGCCAGGCCTTGAGCCATGACAGCGGAAACTCCGCCGATACGCCGAGCGAAATCAATGTGGCAAAGCCGGAGACAAGAAACGACATCAGACCTGACAGCATGAGCCCAAAGGCGATATGTTCGTATTTCCTCGGCAGGAACGGCTTCATTCTAGGTATTCCTTGGGGCGAAAGAAAACGCATGACGCTGATGGCATCATGCGTTCACTATTCTGTGGAACCGCTCAGGCCCAGGGGCGTGAATTGGCGGTCTTCTTTTCGTAGGTGTCGATCTCGGCGGCCTTTGCGAGCGTCAGGCCGATATCGTCGAGGCCGTTGAGCAGGCAATGCTTCTTGAAGGCGTCGATGTCGAACTTGATCGTGCCGCCGTCGGGACCACGGATTTCCTGGGCTTCGAGATCGACGGACAGCGTGGCGTTGGAGCCGCGGCTCGCATCGTCCATCAGCTTCTCGAGATCCTCGGGTGAAACGACGATCGGCAGGATGCCGTTCTTGAAACAGTTGTTGTAGAAAATGTCGGCGAAGCTCGTCGAGATCACGCAGCGGATGCCGAAATCGAGCAGCGCCCAGGGCGCATGTTCGCGCGACGAGCCGCAGCCGAAATTGTCGCCGGCGACGAGGATCTGCGACTTGCGGTAAGCCGGCTTGTTGAGCACGAAATCCGGGTTTTCCGAACCATCGTCCTTGTAGCGCGCCTCGGCGAACAGGCCGGTGCCGAGACCGGTGCGCTTGATGGTCTTGAGGTAATCCTTCGGGATGATCATGTCCGTGTCGATATTGATGACGGGGTAGGGTGCCGCGATGCCTGTCAGCGTTGTGAACTTGTCCATGATCTGTCCTTTCGGAGCTCCTTGTTCTTTCCGAGGCCGCGCTCTAGCGCAAATCGGCCGGAAATTGAAGGAGATTCTTGTATTGGTGATGTAATGCGGTTCAATGCCGCTTCCAAGTTCCGGGTGATGCGATGATCGACAAGCTGCAATTCTTTCTGGCCCTCGCTCGCGAACAGCATTTCGGCCGGGCTGCCGAGGAATGCGGCATCACCCAGCCGACGCTTTCCGCCGCGATCCGCGCGCTGGAAAACGAGCTCGGCGTGATGCTGGTCAATCGCGGCTCGCGCTACCAGGGTCTGACGCCGGAGGGTCAACGGGTGCTGGAATGGGCGCGGCGGATTGTCGGCGACGCCCGCACCATGAAGGAAGAAATGCGCGCGGCGCATAAGGGTCTCTCCGGGCATCTCCGCATCACGGCCATTCCGACAGCGCTTTCGCTGGTGCCTGGGCTTACCGCGCCATTTCAGGAGAAGCATCCGGATGTGACCTTCTCGATCCAGTCGGCGACCTCGCTCCATATCATGAGCCAACTCGACAACCTCGAGACCGATATCGGCATCACCTATCTCGACAATGAGCCGCTCGGGCGAGTGGTCACGGTGCCTCTGATAGAAGAACGCTATTATCTGGTGACCTCGAAATCCGCGCCGCTGGCGGACCGTGCCTCGGTGACCTGGAAAGAGGTCAGCGAACTGCCGCTCTGCCTGCTGACGCCTGATATGCAGAACCGCCGCATCATCAACAAGCACATGGCTGAGGCCGGCGTGAGCGTATCGCCCCGACTCGAATCCAATTCGATGATTGTGCTGTTCACCCATGTCCTGACCGGCAAATGGGCCTCGATCATGCCGCTCGATGCGGCGCGGTCGTTCGGGTTTGCATCGGAGATCGCCGTCGTGCCGCTCACAGAGCCGAAGACCAGCCACTCGGTCGGGGTGATTGCGCTGGAGCGCGAGCCGAACACGCCGCTGGTGTCGGCAATGCTGAATATGGCGCGGGAGGTGGGTGGGAGAGGTTAGATGCGGTCGACTTCTGTTGGATGAGGCCGTGCAAGGAAGCTTTCAATCAGATGTTGAAAGAACCGTTGCGGCAGGAAGCCGTAGACTGGGCTCTGCGATCGGCCGGCTGGTTGTAAATCATATCCCGGCCAAAGAAATTGATTATACTCGTCGATAAGTATCCATGATCGCTCGTCATCGAGTCTCAGATGGCGCTTGATGGCGCCCGGAATTTCTACGGCAGATGCGCCGCTCGACGGCGGCGAATGCGTGACGGGTAGAATCTGGACGCGCGTTCCTCTTTCCCCCTCCTCAGTTGCCAGAATGATTGCACAGGGCCGATTCTTCGCGCCCTCTTCCTGTCCAGCACGAGCCTCTCTGGCCCAAAGATAGGAATAGTTGATCACCATACCCGCTTCCGGCTTTGGGATCATCATTTCTCAGGACTCCAGTCCTTGATGAGGTCATCCAGATAGGCATATTCTTCCGGCACGCGCTGCTTGGCAACCAAAGCCCTGTCCTCGTCGGACATTTCTTCGGCAAGGAAAGCCCGCCGATAACTCGCCCTCAAGCGACCATATTCCTCACTCGAGAGTAGCACGAGCCGCTCGCGGCCATTCCGCGTGATCGTCACCGGTTCCTGCAGCGCCTTGTCGGAAAGCGTGCCATAATTCTTTATGAATTCGGCTGATGAAACCTTCATAGTCATGTTCCTCGAAAAGTTCGAATGTTCCAGATAATACCAGTTTTTCGGCAAACGACAACTTGTCGTCTTTGATAGAAAATTTCTATCAACCAACGAACCTCCGTTATTGACCTTCGAGACTCCAATTGCCATCATCCCCGCGACGCATGGCCGACAGAGTTCCGGTTTTGCCATCAAATTTCCCGGGAATGTGATAGACTGAAGGCGTGATGGCGATTGCCCATGCCTTAACGACCGCTTTCATGGCGGATGGGTGGAGGCCAGTATGAATGTCCATGTGAAGGACGATGTGAGCGCACGGACGCTCGAAATCGTCAATGAGCTCAAGTCGCTGGAAGGGCCGTTGCTGCCGATCCTGCACGCGGTTCAGGAAGACTTCGGCTATGTGCCGGAAGCGAGCCTCCCGCTGATCGCACGAGAACTCAATCTCTCCCGCGCCGAAGTCCATGGCGTCGTCACTTTCTACCACGAATTCCGCAGCCACCCGGCCGGGCAGCATGTCGTGCGCATCTGTCGCGCCGAGGCCTGCCAGTCCGTCGGCGGCCGCGAGATCGCGGAGCACGCCTGCAAGATGCTCGACCTCGATTGGCACGGCACGACGCCGGATGGGCGGGTGACGCTGGAGCCTGTCTACTGTCTTGGGCTCTGTTCCACCGCTCCCTCGGCGCAGATCGATGGGGAGCTTCACGGGCGCCTCGACCGTGAGACGCTTTCAGCCCTCATCAAGGAGGTGCGCCAGTGAGTGTCCACATTTTCATCCCGCGCGATTCCGCAGCCCTCGCCGTCGGCGCCGAGAGGGTCGTCAAGGCGTTTCAGGCTGAGATCGCCGCTCGCAAACTCGATGTACAGATCGTTCGCAACGGATCTCGTGGGCTTCATTGGCTCGAAGTGCTGGTCGAGGTCGAAACGCCTTCCGGCCGCGTCGCCTACGGCCCGGTTGCGGCCAAGGATGTTGCCGGCCTGCTCGATGCCGGCCTGCTCGAAGGCAAGGATCATCCGCTCTGTCACGGGCTGACGGAAGAAATCGGCTGGCTGAAGAACCAGACGCGGCTGACATTCTCCCGCTGCGGCATCACCGATCCGCTTGATCTGGATGACTACAGATCGCTCGGCGGCCTTGTGGGTCTTGAACGCGCACTTGGCATGACCGGCGCCGATGTCGTCAAGGAAGTCACCGATTCCGGCCTGCGCGGCCGTGGCGGCGCCGGCTTCCCGACCGGCATCAAGTGGAAGACGGTTCATGATGCGACGGGTCCGCAGAAGTACATCGTCTGCAATGCCGACGAGGGCGACAGTGCCACCTTCGCCGACCGGATGATCATGGAAGGCGACCCCTTCGTGTTGATCGAAGGCATGGCGATCGCAGGCATCGCGGTCGGTGCCAACAAGGGCTACGTCTATCTCCGCTCGGAGTATCCGAACGCGATCCTGATCATGAACGAGGCGGTGGAAGTCGCTCGCCGCGAGGGCGTGCTGGGGGCTTCGGTGCTCGGTTCGGGCAAGGCCTTCGACATGGAGATCCGCTCGGGTGCGGGCGCCTATGTCTGCGGCGAGGAGACCTCGCTGCTCAACTCGCTCGAAGGCAAGCGCGGCGTCGTGCGCGCCAAGCCGCCGCTACCGGCGCTTGAAGGCTTCCTCGGCAAGCCGACCGTCGTCAACAACGTGATCTCGCTCGCTTCCGTGCCTGTGATCATGGAAAAGGGTGCACAGCATTACAAGGACTTCGGCATGGGCCGCTCGCGCGGAACGATTCCGATCCAGATCGCCGGCAACGTCAAGCATTCGGGACTTTACGAGGTGGCGTTCGGCCTTACCCTCGGTGAAATCGTCAACGAGATCGGTGGCGGCACCCGCACCGGCCGTCCGGTCAAGGCGGTGCAGGTCGGTGGTCCGCTCGGCGCTTATTTCCCCGTCTCGCTCTTCGACACGCCGTTCGACTACGAAGCCTTCGCGGCGAAGGACGGCCTGATCGGACACGCCGGCATCACGGTGTTCGACGACACCGCCGACATGCTGGCCCAGGCGCGTTTCGCTTTCGAATTCTGCGCCGTGGAGTCCTGCGGCAAGTGCACGCCCTGCCGCATCGGTTCGGTCCGGGGAGTCGAGACGATCGACAAGATTTCGCAGGGCATCGAGCCGGAGAAGAACCTCGCTCTGGTCGCCGACCTCTCGAACACGATGAAATTCGGTTCGCTCTGTGCGCTGGGCGGCTTCACGCCCTATCCCGTCATGAGTGCCATCAATCATTTCCCGGATGACTTCCGTCCGGCGGCCACCCTTCAGGCAGCGGAGTAATATCATGGGTCTCGTTCACGAAATCGACTTCGGCACCCCCGCTTCTAAGTCCGAGAAGATGGTGACGCTCACCATTGACGGCCGCGAGATCACGGTTCCGGAAGGCACGTCCATCATGCGCGCCTCGATGGAAGCCGGCATCGAGGTGCCCAAGCTCTGCGCCACCGACATGATCGATGCCTTCGGCTCCTGCCGCCTCTGTCTCGTCGAGATCGACGGCCGCAATGGAACGCCCGCCTCCTGCACGACACCGGTCGCGCCTGGGATCCAGGTCCATACCCAGACCTCGCGGCTGAAGGACATCCGCAAGGGCGTGATGGAACTCTACATCTCCGACCACCCGCTAGACTGCCTGACCTGCGCCGCCAACGGCGATTGCGAACTGCAGGACATGGCAGGCGCGGTTGGCCTGCGCGACGTGCGCTACGGCTATGAAGGCGAGAATCATGTCACGGCGCGCAGCAACGGCGAGATCAATCTCAATTGGATGCCGAAGGACGAGAGCAACCCGTACTTCACCTATGATCCCGCCAAGTGCATCGTCTGCTCGCGCTGCGTCCGCGCTTGCGAAGAGGTGCAGGGCACGTTCGCGCTGACGATTTCGGGCCGCGGCTTCGGTAGCCGGGTCGCTGCGGGCATAAGCGAGGATTTCCTCTCCTCCGAATGCGTCTCCTGCGGCGCCTGCGTACAGGCCTGCCCGACCGCGACGCTGACCGAAAAGACCGTCATCGAGATCGGCCAGCCGGAACATTCCGAAGTTACCACCTGCGCTTATTGCGGCGTGGGCTGCTCCTTCAAGGCGGAAATGCGCGGCGAGGAACTCGTGCGCATGGTGCCGTGGAAGGACGGCAAGGCCAATCGCGGCCATTCCTGCGTCAAGGGCCGCTTCGCCTGGGGCTACGCCACCCACAAGGACCGCATCCTCAACCCGATGATCCGCGAGAAGATCTCCGATCCGTGGCGCGAAGTGAGCTGGGAAGAGGCGCTGACCTATACCGCCAACGAATTCCGCCGCATCCAGTACCAGTATGGCAAGGATTCGATCGGCGGCATTACGTCGTCGCGCTGCACCAATGAGGAAACCTACCTGGTCCAGAAGCTGGTCCGGGCCGGCTTCCGCAACAACAATGTCGATACCTGCGCCCGCGTCTGCCACTCGCCCACCGGCTATGGCCTCGGCCAGACTTTCGGCACCTCGGCAGGCACGCAGGACTTCGACTCTGTCGAGGATACCGATGTCGTCATCGTCATCGGCGCCAACCCGACCGAAGGCCATCCGGTGTTCGCCTCGCGCCTCAAGAAGCGTTTGCGCCAGGGCGCGAAGCTGATCGTCATCGATCCGCGCAAGACTGAAATCGTCTCGACCGCGCATGTGAAGGCGGATTACCACCTGCCGCTGATGCCGGGCACCAACGTGGCCGTCGTCACGGCGTTGGCGCATGTGATCGTCACCGAAGGCCTCTATGACGAAGCTTTCATCCGCGAGCGCTGCGACTGGTCGGAATTTTCCGATTGGGCCGAATTCGTTTCCGAGGAACGTCACAGCCCGGAAGCCATCCAGATGTATACGAAGGTCGATCCGGAACTTATCCGTGGTGCGGCGCGCCTGTTCGCTCGCGGCGGCAATGGCGCGATCTATTACGGCCTCGGCGTGACCGAACACAGCCAGGGCTCGACCACCGTCATTGCGATCGCCAACCTCGCCATGGCAACCGGCAATATTGGTCGCCGCGGCGTCGGCGTGAACCCGCTGCGCGGCCAGAACAATGTCCAGGGCTCCTGCGACATGGGCTCTTTCCCGCACGAACTGCCGGGCTATCGCCATATCTCCGACGATGCCACCCGTGCGATCTTCGAGAAGATGTGGGGCGTTACGCTTGAGAACGAGCCGGGCCTGCGCATTCCCAATATGCTGGATGCCGCCGTCGATGGCACGTTCAAGGGCATCTACATCCAGGGTGAAGACATCCTTCAGTCCGACCCGGATACCAAGCATGTCTCGGCCGGTCTTGCCGCCATGGAATGCGTCGTCGTGCAGGATTTGTTCCTCAACGAAACGGCCAACTACGCCCACGTCTTCTTGCCGGGCTCGACCTTCCTGGAAAAGGACGGCACCTTCACCAATGCCGAGCGCCGCATCAACCGCGTCCGCAAGGTCATGACGCCGAAGAACGGCTATGCCGACTGGGAAGTGACGCAGAACCTCGCCAATGCCATGGGCTTGAACTGGACCTACACGCATCCGTCCGAGATCATGGACGAGATCGCGGCAACGACGCCGGCTTTCGCGCTGGTCTCCTACGACTATCTGGAAAAGATGGGCTCGGTTCAGTGGCCGTGCAATGAGAAGTTCCCCGAAGGTTCGCCGATCATGCATGTCAACGGCTTCGTGCGCGGCAAGGGCAAGTTCATCCGCACCGAATATGTCGCGACAGACGAAAAGACCGGTCCGCGCTTCCCGCTGCTGCTCACCACCGGCCGCGTGCTCAGCCAGTACAATGTCGGCGCGCAGACCCGCCGCACCGAGAACACTGCCTGGCATGCCGAGGACCGATTGGAAATCCATCCGCACGACGCTGAGAATCGCGGCATTCGCGATGGCGATTGGGTACGGTTGCAGAGCCGCGCCGGCGAAACATCGCTGCGCGCGCTGATCACCGAAAAGGTCGCGACCGGCGTGGTCTACACGACCTTCCATCATCCGGATACGCAGGCCAATGTCATCACCACCGACTTCTCGGACTGGGCGACCAATTGCCCGGAATACAAGGTGACTGCGGTTCAGATCTCGCCTTCCAACGGTCCGTCCCAGTGGCAGGAAGAGTATGACGCACTCAGCCGCCGCTCGCGCCGGATCGTTGGCAAGATGGAAGCTGCGGAGTAAGGCATTTGATTGTGAGTGCGGCATACCCCCCTCTGCCCTGCCGGGCATCTCCCCCTCAAGGGGGGAGATTGGATGTGGCGCGCTCCGCGTTCCAAGTAATCTCCCCCCTTGAGGGGGAGATGTCGCGAAGCGACAGAGGGGGGTGAACTTGATCCCCACCTCCCGCCACGTCCCCGAAACGATCTTCCGCAACGCCGCACTCTCCACCGGCCATCGCACCGTGGCGGAGGAATCCGCTATCGCGCTGTCGTACGGCGGCTCGACCGAAGCCGTGATGATGGCGACGCCCGCCGATCTCGAGGACTTTGCCGTCGGCTTCTCGCTGTCCGAAGGCATTATCGAAAGTCTTGACGAGGTGATCGGTGTCGACGTCGAAACAGCCTCGGGCGGCATCGACCTGCAGATCAGTCTCAAGGATGACGTCGATCGCGCCTTGCGTGTCCGCCGTCGGGCTAAGGCCGGGCCGGTCGGCTGCGGTCTTTGCGGCGTCGAATCGATCGAAGAAGCGTTGAAGCCTGCCGCCGACGTTTCGGGCATCGCGCTGCAATTGACGGCTGGCGATATAGCGGATGCCATGAATGCTCTCTCCGCCAACCAACCGCTCAATGCCGGGACCCGCGCTGTCCATGCGGCGGGTTTCTACATTCCCGGCCGAGGCATGGTTGCCGTGCGTGAGGATGTCGGCCGGCACAATGCGCTGGACAAACTGATCGGACATCTGGCGCGCAACGGAATTTCCGGCTCCGACGGCGCCGTGATCATGACCTCGCGGCTGTCGGTCGAACTCATCCAGAAGACCGCCAAGCTGGGCAGCGGCATGCTGATCGGCATATCGGCGCCGACGGCGCTGGCGATCGACATGGCGACGCGTGCCGGCATGTCGTTGGTGGCGCTGGCACGTGGCCAGGATTTCGAGATTTTCGCCGGCGCAGACCGGGTAAATATAGGGACAGAGGCGAATGCAGCATAATGACAAGATCGTCCGGATGGCGAACCAGATCGCGACCTTCTTCCTGTCGCAGCCCGAGGCGACGCGCGTCCCCGGCGTGTCGAACCACATCAACAAATTCTGGGAACCGCGCATGCGGCGCCAGTTCTTCGAGATCGTCGATAGTGGCGGTGAGGGTCTGCTGCCTCTGGTGATGGAAGCTTCGAAGCAGGTCAACAGGCCACAGGCACAGGCGCCGGCAGCCTGAACATCGCCAAACGCCATGTCCATTATTTGACGTCTATCAAATCTTGAGGCGGAACCTTTGCGGACCGAATGCGTTATGTTATGCGCAGCGCTGAACCATAGCATGCGTTGCATGGTCAGGCGTTGAGGGGAGAATTCATGGTTCGCGGTCTGAAAGAGCGGCTTGGCCGGAAATTCGACGAGGAAATCCGCTTTTTCAGGGGTTGGCAACGCGACAAGAAGGGCGTCGGCGCCCTCATTCCCACATCCGGTATTACGGCGCGCCGCATGGCGAGCATCATCGATCTTTCATCCGGTCTGCCGGTTCTCGAACTCGGCGCCGGCACAGGTGTCATAACCAAGGCGATCCTGGAACGCGGCGTCAGCGCCAGCCAGCTTGTCTCCGTTGAGTATGCGGAACATTTCTGCGACATGCTTCGCGAGCGCTTTCCCGATATCGATGTCCGCAATGGCGATGTCTTCGATCTCGACAATGTTCTCGGCGAGGGCCGTGGCGAGATCTTCGATTGCGTGGTGTCCGCCGTGCCGATGCTGAGCTTTCCGCTCGAGAAGCGGGTGGCCTTGATGGACAGCCTTCTGGCGCGCATTCCGCGCGGCCGTCCGGTCATCCAGATCACCCACGGGCCGCTTTCGCCGCTGCCTCCCATGCCTGATCTCTACACGATTTCTCATTTCGATTTCGTGGTGCGCAATATACCGCCCGCGCAGCTCTGGCTCTATCGGAGGAATTGAGGACCGACGACGATCGTGCTACGATCCCGGGGAACTAAGGATTGCGGCCATGGGCGTGATAAAGATTGACGACATGAGGGATCAGGTGGAGGAGCTTGTCAGCCGCGCTGAGGCTGGTGAGACGATCCTGATCGAGAAGGACGGCAAGACGGTGGCGCGGCTCGTGGGGACGAACGTAGCCTCTCGAGACCGGGAGCCGAAAAAAAAGATTGATATCACGGCTTTGCAGGAATTCACGCGCTCACAACCGCTCCAATCGGAATCGGCGGGCGATTTTATAAGACGCATGCGGGATGAGGACCGCTATTGAAGTTTTATTTCGATACCTCGATTTTCGTACCTCTCACGGTCCTTGAACTCAAGACCAAAGCGGTCCAGCAATGGTTTTCCGAGTGCGAGCCCATGGAGATCGTTATCAGCGATTGGACCATTGTCGAATTTCATTCGGCCTTGGCCCTCAAGCTTCGAACCGGTCAAATCGACGCCGGATTGCGTGCCGGTGCCCAAGAACTTTTTGCACGTTACACCTCGGAGAGCTTTCAGATCATTGAGGTAACCCGTGCCGATTTTGGTCGTGCCGCGACGCTTGCAAACAAAGAGGCGTTGAAGCTTCGTGCGGGAGATGCGCTACATTTGGCAATTGCTGAGCGCCAAGAATTCCAGGTTTGCACACTCGACAAGCATCTGTTCGAAGCCGCCTTCGCCGTTGGTGTGCCGGCATTCACGATCTGAATGCTGGAAATCGATCCATTGCCCCTCATTCGAAAAAGTGCTATTCGCCCTGCCATGATGGAAAACACTGGGAAAAAGCTGGTATTCGTGCTGCAGGATCGCAAGCGCCTGCCCGCACGCTTTTTCGCCGAGCTCTCGGGCCTCGCGACCGCGCACATTCTCTGACGCGTCTTTGGCGGCACCCGCCGCAATTCGTTTTCCCTCGCATTTTCAGATATATGGTGAGATCCAATGAGCGCACCCCGCACCCTTTATGACAAGATCTGGGACGATCACGTCGTCGATCAGCAGCCTGACGGCACCTGTCTTCTCTACATCGATCGCCACCTGGTCCACGAAGTGACCAGCCCGCAGGCGTTCGAAGGCCTCCGCATGACCCACCGCAAGGTCCGCGCGCCCGAGAAGACGCTCGCCGTCGTCGACCACAATGTGCCGACCACGCTCGATCGCTATGAAGGCATCAAGAACGAAGAGAGCCGCATCCAGGTCGAGGCACTCGCCACCAATGCGGCCGAGTTCGGCGTCGAATATTATTCAGAGCACGACAAGCGCCAGGGCATCGTCCATATCGTCGGCCCCGAACAGGGCTTCACGCTGCCGGGTATGACCATCGTCTGCGGCGACAGCCACACCTCGACGCATGGCGCATTCGGCGCGCTGGCGCACGGCATCGGCACGTCGGAGGTCGAGCATGTGCTCGCCACCCAGACGCTGATCCAGAAGAAGGCCAAGAACATGCTGGTGCGTGTCGATGGCGTCCTGCCCGACCATGTGACCGCCAAGGATATCATCCTCGCGATCATCGGCGAGATCGGCACCGCCGGCGGCACCGGCAGCGTCATCGAATTTGCCGGCGAAGCGATCCGCGCGCTTTCCATGGAAGGCCGCATGACGGTCTGCAACATGACGATCGAGGGGGGTGCCCGTGCCGGCCTCATCGCGCCCGACGAGAAGACCTTCGAATATATCAAGGGCCGTCCGCGCGCGCCGAAGGGCGCTCAGCTCGAACAGGCGATCGAATACTGGAAGACGCTGCATACGGACGAAGGCGCGCATTACGATCGCGTCGTCGTGCTGAACGCCGCCGAACTGCCGCCGATCGTGTCCTGGGGCTCCTCGCCGGAAGACGTGATCTCGGTGCAGGGCGTCGTTCCCAACCCGGATGAAATCTCCGACGAGAACAAGCGGACGTCGAAGTGGCGCGCGCTGGATTACATGGGCCTCAAGCCAGGCACGCCGATCACCGATATCACGCTCGATCGCGTCTTCATCGGCTCCTGCACAAATGGCCGCATCGAGGATCTGCGCGAAGTGGCCAAAGTCGTCGAGGGCAAGACCGTCGCATCGACCGTCAACGCCATGATCGTGCCGGGTTCCGGTCTCGTGAAGGAGCAGGCTGAAGCCGAAGGCCTCGACAAGATCTTCCTCGCCGCCGGCTTCGAATGGCGTGAGCCGGGCTGCTCGATGTGCCTGGCGATGAACGACGACCGGCTGGCTCCGGGCGAGCGCTGCGCCTCGACCTCGAACCGCAATTTCGAGGGCCGCCAGGGCTTCAAGGGCCGCACACATCTCGTCTCGCCCGCCATGGCGGCGGCGGCGGCGATTGCCGGGCACTTCGTTGATATCCGCGACTGGCAGTAAGACTTTCCGAAAGCCGCCTCCGGGCGGCTTTCTTCTTTCCAAGCGGCTCAGCTGAGATGCAGATGTGCCTCGATCGCGGCGGCGATGAAGGCCTTGCGGGCATCTTCCGGTGCCGCCTCGCCGTGCAATGCGTCCTCGCAGGTCGTCTCGGCCAGCCGGTAGCGGCTGCCCGACGTGTCGGGCCAATTGCGGTGCAGCACCGTGTGCGCCTGCCGCACGGTTCTCACCGTCCGCCGGGTTCCGGTCTCGCTGTCTTCAACGGTGATCGCGGGCTTCCAGGCTGTTGTGTTCATGAGACCCACCTCCATTCGCGGAAGCTCATATTCCGCCTGTTGGTCGCCCGTGTCAGCAAGCGTTGAGAAATGTGGCTAACGAGCCCTTACTTCGCATCAGACTTGCTGTCCGCCCAGGGCTTGCGATAGGCTGGACATTCCGACAGCGGGAGGCGTGTCATGACTGGAGCAGACAAGGTCTTTGCGGGCAATATCCCCGCCATCTACGAAAAATATCTCGTTCCGATGATCTTCGAGCCCTATGCGCAGGACATGGCGGCGCGTGTCGCCCGGCTGCGACCAGCAAGGATACTCGAGATCGCGGCGGGCACCGGCGTTGTGACACGCGCGATGACCGCGACGCTCGGACCGGACGCGGAAATCGTCGCCACCGATCTCAATCAGCCGATGCTGGATGCCGCCGCCGAACGTCAAGAAGGGCGGGGAAACGTGACCTTCAGGCAAGCCGACGCGCAGGCGCTGCCCTTCGAGGACCAGAGCTTCGACGCGGCTGTATGCCAGTTCGGCGTGATGTTCTTTCCCGACAAGGCGAAATGCTATCGCGAGGCGCTGCGCGTGCTCAAGCCCGGAGGCGCCTATGTTTTCGCCGTCTGGGACCGGATCGCGACGAACGAATTCGTGACGGTCGCGAATGCGGCGCTTGCAAAGTGCCTCCCCGGCGATCCGCCCAAATTCATGGAGCGGGCGCCGCACGGCTATTACGACATCGAGGCGATCACGGCGGAGGTCAGGGATGCCGGGTTCTCGAAAGTCGATGCGGAGACGGTCGACAAGGTCAGTCGCGCGAGGTCCGCGCTCGATGCGGCGACGGGCTACTGTCAGGGCAATCCTCTCAGAAACGAGATCGAGGCGCGAGCGCCGGGCCAACTGCAGGCGGTGACCGAAAGCGTAGCTGCGGCACTCGCCGCGCATTTCGGCCAGGGTCCGATCGAAGGCCGGCTCCGCGCCCATGTGTTCACCGCCACCAGGTAGCCGGCCGAGCGCGGCGTCGCGTCCGGCCGGATGACCTCAGAACCCGGCCGTTGCCGGATTGGGGCCGATGCGTCCGCCGGCGTCGTCCAGGCTGTCGAGTGCCCGGAGGTCGCTGGCATCCAGTTCGAAGTCGAACACCTGGAAATTCTCGACGATGCGGCTCGGCGTCACCGATTTCGGGATGACGACCAGGCCGTGCTGGAGATGCCAGCGGATGATAACCTGCGCCGGCGTCCTGCCGAGCTTGCGGGCGACTTCGCCCACGGTTTCATTCGCCAGTAGTATGCCCTGGCCGAGCGGGCTCCAGCTTTCGGTGTGGATGCCGAGCCGCTTGTGGGCGGCGCGCAGTTCCTTCTGCTGGAAATCGGGGTGCAGTTCGACCTGGTTCAGCACCGGGGTCACGCCGGTGTCACTGACAATGGCTTCGAGATGTTCAGTGCCGAAATTGGAAACGCCGATCGAGCGCGCGCGGCCTTCTTCCTGCAACCTGACAAAAGCCTTCCACGTGTCGCGATACTTGTTGCGCGTAGGAGACGGCCAATGAATCAGGTAGAGATCGACATAGTCGGTGCCGAGCCTCTGCAAGCTCTTGTCGAAGGCGCGGAGCGTCGAGTCGAAGCCCTGGTCGTCGTTCCACAGCTTGGTGGTGAGGAAAATGTCCTTGCGGTCGACGCCCGACTTGCGAATGCCTTCACCGACACCCTGCTCGTTGTTGTAGATCGCGGCGGTATCGACATGCCGGTAACCGGTCTTGAGCGCGGCATCGACGGCGGTGATCGCCGTCTCGTTCGGGGTTTGCCAGACGCCGAGGCCCACTTGCGGGATTGAACGGCCGTCATGGAACTGAATATGCGGTTGGTCGGACATGGATATCTCCAGCGTGTCTGAAAGGCGCAACCGTTGCGCATGGGAATGGGAGGGACGCACGGGCAAGGGAGGAGGGGGAGGAAGGCCCGGCGTCCAAACTCAATATAGGTGTGGCGTTTCCGGATTTTCACCGTCCGGCGGCCAAAAAACTGCTAGCCTTGCAAAAACGATCCGGAAGATGCCCGATGCCCAAGCAACTGATCCTGTTTCGTCACGCGAAATCATCGTGGGAGCACGATGTCGATGATCACGATCGGCCGCTCGCCAGTCGCGGCATCAAGACAGCCCCCGTGATGGGCGCTTGGCTTGCCGCGAACGGGCTTGTGCCGGATCTGGCGCTCGTTTCGACCGCACGGCGGGCGCAGCAGACATGGGCGCTCGCGGAGCCCGAATTCGGCAAGCCGGTGAAGAAGCAGGATAGCGATGCGATCTATGAAGCGACGGCCGAGAATATACTCGCAGTCATCAGGTTGGTGAAAAAAGCGGTCGGCACATTGATCGTCGTCGGCCACAATCCGGGCTTCGAGCAACTTGCCATGCTGCTGATGAAGGATGAGGGCGGCGAAGCGGACGTGCGGCTGCGCGAAAAGTTTCCGACAGCAGCCGTCGCGGTGCTTTCATTTGGCGGAAGCTGGGACGATCTCGGCCCGCATTCCTGCGCGCTCGAACATTTCGTGACGCCGAAAATGCTCGGCTAGAGAACGCGCACCACCGTCTCCGGCCCGACCAACGGCAGCAGCCGCAGCATGTCGCGGCGCTTGATGGCGACGCAGCCCTCGGTGGGCTGGTAGCCCGGCTTGGCCAGATGGAAAAAGATCGCCGAACCGCGATTGCGGCTGCGGCTCGACATGTTCCAATCCATGACAAGGCAGATATCGTAGAGATGATCCCCACGCATCATCGCCTCGTGACTGGGTTTGAAAGGCGATTGTACAGGCCTGTTGTAACTGGCGTCATCAGGCGCATCGCACCACAGCATCGTCTTGTCGATCGGCGTCATCGGCAGTGTGGTGCCGAGCGGTAATTTCACCTGGTCCTTGCGGAAGAAGCCGTAGAGCAGGCGCATATCGGCGATCGGCGTGGCGCCATCGCCCTCGCGCTTGCGGCTGGTCCGGCCACCTCGCCCGAGGGCTGCCGGGAATGTCAAATCGCCCGCCTGCACGATCGCACGGCGCGGATTGCCGGGGGCAGGTCGCACGATGATTTCGGGGAGAACGGTGCGAGTCATGGCCTACATCGTGTTAATTGCAGTTGATCACATGTATCGGAACGGCACCCTGGCGCATGCCGCGCTTGTTTTAACAACCAAATCTGGCATACCAGTCATTGAAAAATTCCAAACCTGGAAGAACGGTCACGATGACAGCCCGCACCATACTGCTTGTGGATGACGATGCCGACCTGCGCGAGACGCTGGTCGAGCAACTCGGACTCTATGAGGAATTTTCCGTATTGGAAGAGCCGAATGCCGGCAAGGGCATTGCGACTGCCCGCAACACTCAGGTCGATCTCCTGATCATGGATGTCGGCCTGCCTGATATGGATGGCCGCGAGGCGGTGAAGTTGCTGCGCAAGGGGGGCTTCAAGTCGCCCGTCATCATGCTGACCGGCCATGATACCGACGCCGATACGATCCTCGGGCTCGAGGCGGGCGCCAACGATTATGTCACCAAGCCCTTCCGCTTCGCTGTACTGCTGGCGCGCATCCGCGCCCAGTTGCGCCAGTTCGAGCAGAGCGAGGATGCCACGTTCAATGTCGGGCCGTATGTCTTCAAGCCGGCGCAGAAGCTGCTGACCGAGGCCGACGGCAAGAAAATCCGGCTGACCGAGAAGGAAGCCGCGATCATCCGCTATCTCTTCCGTGCCGGCCAGAAGGCGGTCACGCGCGACGAACTGCTGGAGGAGGTCTGGGGCTATAATTCAGGCGTCACCACCCACACGCTCGAAACCCATGTCTACCGGCTCAGGCAGAAAATCGAGAAAGATCCCTCCAACGCCGAGATACTTGTGACCGAAAACGGCGGCTACAAGATCATCCCGTAGGGATCACGCCGGATGGCACTTCGTGAAGACATCGCAATCCTGAAAGGCCTGTCGATTTTCGACGGCTTGGAGGACGAGCATTTGAGGCTGCTCGCCTTCGGGGCGGAGCGACGGCGGCTGGAGCGCGGCCATGTCCTGTTCCGCGAGGGTGCGGCGGCGGATTCCGCCTTCGTCGTGCTGCAAGGCCAGATCCGGCTGACCCGGAACCTGCCATCGGGCAGCGACCGCGTCATCGGCGAGGCAGGCCCGGGTTCTATCCTCACCGAGATCGCGATGATTTCCGATGCCGAGCGCCATTTCACGGCAACGGCGGCGGTGGAAAGCGAAGTGCTGCGCATCAGCCGCACCCTCTTTCATCGCATGATGGCGGAATATCCCGAAGTGGCGGTGGCGACCGAGCGCCGGCTGAGGGAGAATTTCACCCGTCTGACCGGGTCTCTCGCCGATGCGACCGCGCTGCTGAAGCGCTGACGGGGCTATCCTCGTCTATTGCAATTCCACCAGAATTTGACATTCTTTCCTGATATTCAAATTTTAGGACAAACATGGCGGAAAAGACCCCGGCAAAATCTGCAACTTCGAAGAGCGCGATCCCGTATCAGGATCCGCACGCCGTACGCGACAAGAAGGTCAACAACCTCGAAATGGCGATCGGCCACGAGGTGCGAACGCTGCGCAAGAAGCTAGGCATCACCGGCTCCGATCTCGCCTCCGCCACCGGCATTTCGCTTGGCATGCTGTCGAAGATCGAAAATGGCAATACATCCCCGTCGCTCACCACGCTGCAGGCACTGGCACAGGCGCTCGGCGTACCGGTCACGGCGTTCTTCCGCCGCTTCGAGGAGGTGCGTAACGCGATGTTCGTCAAGGCCGGCGAGGGCGTCGAGCTCGAACGCCGGGGCACGCGGGCCGGCCATCAGTACAATCTGCTCGGCCATATCGGCAACAACGCGTCTGGCGTCGTGGTCGAACCGTATCTGATCACGCTGACCGGCGATTCCGACATCTTCCCGACCTTCCAGCATGAGGGGCTGGAATTCCTCTATATGCTCGAAGGCTCCGTGCAATACCGGCACGGGGACAAGCTTTATGCGATGGAGCCGGGCGACAGCCTGTTCTTCGATGCCGACGCGCCGCATGGACCCGAAGTGCTGGAGAAGCTCCCGGCCCGCTATCTCTCGATCATCTGTTATCCGGAGACGGTGCGCAAACGCTGACGGTTTTTGCACTGCAACAATAACGAGCGAATTCATCCGTGACCATTTCGCCGTGAACAGACCGTCGAACCTGCTGGATATCCGGCGCGGGCTTCGATAGCCTTCGATTGCCAGCATGATTCGTGCAAATCACTTCGGGGCTAAGCTATGACGCCTGAGAAGATATCGACCTGGACGTACGTCGAATACGAAGCGGCGATTTCCGAATTCGGAAAATTATGGGGTGCGCGATCGGGCACATGGGAAGGCCGCCGCTTGGACAAGCTCGCAACGCTGCTGGATTCATACGAGGCTGAATACCATCAGGCGCCGCAGCCGGAACAGCGCGCTGCAACGCAGTTCCGCTGGTAGAATTTCCGACGTCGCATCTACCGCGGCGCACAAGTTGGTGTCGCTTATGGAAGCGCGCGAGAAAATACATCAAATAACATCATGAACATCCGGGATTTCCCGCATGTCCGGCAAATTTCGAGCGCTTCGCGCACGGTGGGCGCTGAACCCCTTGCCATGCTCTCGAACGCGCGATAATGCCGATCTGACCCCGGAATTTCCGCAACGCAAGATCGATAGGCGCGCCTCATGAACAGCCCCACGAAAAGCTACGTATTGACCGTTACCTGCACATCCACGCGCGGCATCGTCGCGGCGATCTCGGGTTTCCTCGCCGACAAGGGCTGTTACATTATCGACAGTTCGCAGTTCGACGACCTGGAGACGGGCCTGTTCTTCATGCGCATCACCTTCACCAGCCAGGAAGGCGCCACGATCGAAGACATCGCCAAGGGTTTTGAGCCGGTCAAGGCGAAGTTCGGCATGACAAGCGAATTCCATGACAGCGATCACAAGATGAAGGTCATGCTGATGGTGTCGCGCTTCGGGCACTGCCTCAACGATCTTCTCTACCGCTGGAAGATCGGTGCGCTGCCGATCGATATCGTCGGCGTCGTGTCCAATCACTTCGATTACCAGAAGGTCGTCGTCAACCACGACATCCCGTTCCACCACATCAACGTGACCAAGGCCAACAAGCCTGAGGCCGAGGCGCGCCTGATGGACGTCGTGACTGCGTCGGGCGCCGATCTGATCGTGCTCGCCCGCTACATGCAGGTGTTGTCGGATGCCGTCTGCAAGAAGATGTCGGGCCGCATCATCAACATCCACCACTCCTTCCTGCCGTCCTTCAAGGGCGCCAACCCCTATAAGCAGGCTTACGAGCGCGGCGTGAAGCTGATCGGCGCCACGGCGCATTACGTCACCGAGGATCTCGATGAAGGTCCGATCATCGAGCAGGATGTTGCGCGCATCACCCATGCGCAATCGGCTTCCGATTATGTTTCCATCGGCCGCGACGTCGAAAGCCAGGTCCTGGCCCGCGCGGTGCATGCGCATATCCATCATCGGGTGTTCATGAACGGCAACAAGACCATCGTCTTCCCCGCCAGTCCCGGTTCCTATGCTTCCGAACGCATGGGCTGATTCGGCGTCATTCCGATTGTACCGTTGCCGCCCGTTCGTCCTATCGGCGAGCGGGCGGAAACGTTTCCGCTCTCAAGGCCGGTGCGGCGGTAGGCGACGATCGATTGCTGCATAAATTTGTTGAAGGCCACGTTGTCTCAAAATGACGATTTGCAACAGAATATTATGCGTCATCCGGAAAATTTCCGCGATTGCCACGAAATTCTGACAATTCAATGCCAGATTAGCGATTGCGAATCAAAGGCGATACCCTTCAATCGGTCGCCGATGGATTGACCCGCGCATGTCACAAAGCGTAGGTCTCTGGACGTGGCATTGCAGTTTGGAACGGGGGCCAAGGTGCGTTTCGGCAACATCATGCATTATCTCGTCGCGATCGGCGAAGTTCCTGATCGTGACGTGGCGATCCGGGAATTTGAGAAGCTGATCGATACGTTCGGCTTCAAATACTATTGCATTTTCCATGAGCCGAAGCCGATCGAGAACCCGGCCCAGCTCATCGTCGCGGCCAATTGGCCCGAGGCGTGGATCGCGCGCTACGTCGAGAAGAAATACATCGTCACGGATCCGACGATCCGGTTCCTGCTTCGCGCCAATAGAAGCTTCTCCTGGGAGCAGGCGGTGGAGGCCTACAAGAACAATCCGCAATATCGTCGCATGCAGAAGATGATGCAGGACGGCAAGGCCCATGGCCTCGGCTCCGGCTATATCTTCCCGGTCTTCGGCCGCAATGCGCTGATGGGTGCCACGACGCTCGGCGGTCCGGGCGAAATCGAACTGACGCCTGCGGAAATCATGCTGCTGGAGACGGTGACACGCAGCACCTATTTCAAGCTCCTCGAATTCATGGGCGATGCCTATGCCGAGAAGGTTGCCGAGGGAACCGAGATTACACTCACCCATCGCGAGGTCCAGGCCTTGAGCCATATGGCCGATGGCTTGACGTCACCAGAGATCGCCGCCCTGCTCAAGGTCGCGCCGACAACGGTGGACTGGTATGGCGCCAGCCTTCAGGAAAAACTCGGCGCCAAGAACCGCAACCACGCGGTAGCGCTTGGTTTGCGTCGGGGGCTGATCCCTTAACAACGGCACCTCGAACCGTCAGCGAAATGTGACGGAAATGAGTCAAAACCAAATTGACTTCGCACTGCAACGCGCTAAGACTTTCGCGAGTGCAATATTTCTACCGCCCCGCAGCAATTTCTGGCGGAATGAGGCCGTTGCCGGTCGCTAATTGACCGCGCTTGGCGCCGGATTGGCGGTTCATTGCATGCCTGGTTTTGACGTCGCAGCCTGAGGAGGCCAGAGCCTTGCCCATCAAGAAGATACTTGTCGCCAACCGTTCGGAAATCGCCATCCGTGTCTTTCGCGCCGCCAATGAGCTGGGCATCAAGACCGTCGCGATCTGGGCGGAGGAGGACAAACTCGCGCTGCATCGTTTCAAGGCGGACGAGAGCTATCAGGTCGGGCGTGGTCCGCATCTCGATCGCGATCTCGGGCCGATCGAGAGTTATCTGTCGATCGAGGAGGTGATCCGCGTCGCCAAGCTGTCAGGCGCCGATGCCATTCATCCCGGCTACGGCCTTCTCTCCGAGAGCCCCGAATTCGTCGACGCCTGCAAGGCGGCCGGCATCATCTTCATCGGACCGACCGGCGATACGATGCGCAGGCTGGGCAACAAGGTTGCCGCGCGCAATCTGGCAATCGAGATCGGCGTTCCCGTCGTGCCGGCCACCGAGCCGTTGCCGGACGATATGGCCGCGGTGGCCAGGATGGCCGAGGAGATCGGCTACCCTATCATGCTCAAGGCGTCCTGGGGCGGTGGTGGTCGCGGTATGCGCGCGATCCGTGATCCCAAGGACCTGGCCCGCGAAGTGGTGGAAGCCAAGCGCGAGGCGATGGCCGCTTTCGGCAAGGACGAGGTCTATCTCGAAAAGCTGGTCGAGCGTGCGCGCCATGTGGAAAGCCAGGTTCTTGGCGATACCCACGGCAATGTGGTGCATCTCTTCGAACGCGACTGTTCGGTTCAGCGCCGCAACCAGAAGGTCGTCGAGCGCGCGCCGGCGCCGTATCTGAGCGAAGCCCAGCGCGCGGAGCTCGCGTCCTATTCGACCAGAATTGCCAAGTCGACGAACTATGTCGGCGCCGGCACGGTCGAATATCTGATGGATATGGACAGCGGCAAATTCTATTTCATCGAGGTCAATCCGCGCATTCAGGTCGAGCATACCGTCACCGAGCAGGTGACCGGCATCGACATCGTCAAGGCGCAGATCCATATCCTCGACGGCTATGCGATCGGAACACCGGAATCCGGCGTGCCGAAGCAGGAAGATATCAAGCTCAACGGCCATGCCCTGCAGTGCCGCATCACGACCGAGGATCCGGAGCAGAACTTCATCCCGGATTACGGCCGCATCACCGCCTATCGCGGTGCCACCGGCTTCGGCATCCGGCTCGATGGCGGCACCGCCTATTCCGGTGCGGTGATCACCCGCTTCTACGATCCGCTACTGGAAAAGGTCACTGCCTGGGCGCCGACGCCGCTCGAGGCCATCAAGCGCATGGAGCGCGCGCTCCGCGAATTCCGTATCCGTGGCGTGGCGACCAACCTGACGTTCCTGGAAGCGATCATCACGCATCCGTCGTTCCAGAACAACACCTACACGACCCGCTTCATAGACACGACGCCGGAACTGTTCGCCCAGGTCAAGCGCCAGGACCGGGCAACGAAACTGCTGACTTACCTCGCCGACGTGACGATCAACGGCCATCCCGAGGCCAAGGGCCGCGCCCGGCCGCCGAAAGATGCGGCACTTCCCGTCGTGCCCTTCATCGACAAGCCCGTGCAGCCCGGCACCAAGCAGTTGCTCGACGAGCTTGGCCCGAAGAAATTCGCGGAATGGATGACCAGCCAGAACCGCGTCCTGATGACCGATACGACGATGCGCGACGGCCACCAGTCGCTGCTCGCCACCCGTGTCCGGACCTTCGATATCGCCAATATCGCCGGCACCTATGCCAAGGCGCTGCCCAATCTCTTCTCGCTGGAATGCTGGGGCGGTGCGACGTTCGACGTGTCCATGCGCTTCCTGACGGAAGACCCGTGGGAGCGGCTCGCGCTGATCCGCGAGAATGCGCCGAACTTCCTGCTGCAGATGCTGCTGCGCGGCGCCAATGGCGTCGGCTACAAGAACTATCCCGACAATGTCGTGAAATATTTCGTTCGCCAGGCGGCCAAGGGCGGCATCGATCTCTTCCGTGTCTTCGACTGCCTCAACTGGGTCGAGAACATGCGTGTCTCGATGGATGCGGTGATCGAGGAGAACAAGCTCTGCGAGGCAGCGATCTGCTATACGGGCGACATCCTCAATTCGGCGCGCCCGAAATACGATCTCAAATATTATGTCGGCCTGGCGCAGGACCTGGAAAAGGCCGGCGCCCATATCATCGCACTCAAGGACATGGCCGGCCTGCTCAAGCCGCAGGCGGCGCGCATGCTGTTCCGCGAACTCAAGCAGGCGACCTCGCTGCCGATCCACTTCCACACCCATGATACGTCGGGCATCGCCGCAGCCACGGTGCTGGCGGCGGTCGAAGCCGGCGTCGACGTGGTCGATGCGGCGATGGACGCGCTATCCGGCAATACATCGCAGCCCTGCCTCGGCTCGATCGTCGAGGCGCTGGCCGGCACCGAGCGTGACCCCGGCCTCGATCCGGCCTGGATTCGTCGCATCTCCTTCTATTGGGAAGCCGTGCGCACGCAATATGCGGCTTTCGAAAGTGACCTCAAGGGTCCGGCTTCGGAAGTCTATCTCCATGAAATGCCGGGCGGCCAGTTCACCAATCTCAAGGAACAGGCCCGCTCGCTCGGGCTTGAGGCCAAGTGGCACAGGGTGGCGCAGGCCTATGCCGACGCCAACCAGATGTTCGGCGATATCGTCAAGGTCACGCCGTCGTCCAAGGTCGTCGGCGACATGGCGCTGATGATGGTCTCCCAGGACCTCACGGTCGAGGACGTGGTCAATCCGGCCAAAGAAATCTCTTTCCCGGATTCGGTGGTCTCGATGCTGAAGGGCGATCTCGGTCAACCGCCGTCTGGCTGGCCCGAAGCGTTGCAGAAGAAGGCGCTCAAGGGCGAGGCGGCCTACACCGTTCGTCCCGGCTCACTGCTGCCGCCCGCCGATCTCGACAAGGAACGCAAGGAGATCGAGACCAAGCTCGAACGCAAGGTCTCAGATTTCGAATTCGCCTCCTACCTCATGTATCCCAAGGTGTTCACCGAATTCGCGGTAGCGGCGGATACCTATGGTCCGGTCTCGGTGCTGCCGACGCATGCCTATTTCTACGGTATCGAGCAGGGCGAGGAACTGTTTGCCGATATCGAGCGCGGCAAGACGCTCGTCATTCTTAACCAGGCGCAGGGCGAGACCGACCAGAAGGGCATGGTCACCGTGTTCTTCGAGTTCAACGGCCAGCCGCGCCGCATCAAGGTGCCGGACCGGGCGCATGGTGCGTCCAATGGTGCGATCCGCCGCAAGGTGGAAGTGGGCAATGCCGCCCAGGTCGGCGCGCCGATGCCGGGCGTCATTTCGACCGTCGGCGTCGCGGCCGGCCAGCAGGTCAAGGCGGGCGATGTGCTGCTCTCGATCGAGGCGATGAAAATGGAGACGGCGCTGCATGCGGAGAAGGACGGCACCATCGCCGAGGTTCTCGTCAAGGCCGGCGACCAGATCGATGCCAAGGACCTGCTGATCGTTTTCGGGTGATTTTTTGGCGGACAAATAGGAGGCGCGCTGGACCGGGCATCCGTGTTTCAGACCGTTGACCAATCTCCGACGTCATGCTCGGGCCTGTCCCGAGCATCTGACCACGCAAAATATAGCCAATATTTTCAGTGGCTTACAGGGCAATCAGCAGATCCTCGGGACAAGCCCGAGGATGACGTCGTGGGTTGTGCGAGGTCGTCATCGAGTTCAAGCGCCGGCGGGCGCTCTTCATATTCGATTTACGATAGTTCCAGCTATTTCCGGCCCGTCGGCCGTTTCATTTCAATTTTAATCAAAGTTTCAGCGCTGGTTGATACTTCTCAGGCCCGATATCACGGCACTCCCTGGATACAGCCATGACGAACGACCCGATCGATTCCAACAGCGCAGTGCCGGCGGCGGCACGCTTCAGGCTACAGAGCCTCGCAATCGCAGGCGTCACCGTCTGCCTCTTCCTGCTCGCCATTTCGAACAATTTCTACGGCACGCTCCAAGCCTGGATCAATGGCGATCCGTGGGTCCAGACCGGGCAGAAGATACGCGACATCGGCATCGAGCTGGTGATCCGTCCTGAAACCGCCTCGGCCTACAGCCTCGACAACATCCTGACCTTCGGCCTCTTCGCCAGCCTCGGCCTTTCGGCCTTCGCCTTCCAGCAGTCGTGGCGTCTGCGCCGTGCGCTCGAACGCCAGCAGCGCGCCGAGCAGGAAAGCCGTCGGCTTGCCATGCAGGACCAGCTGACCGGTCTTGCCAACCGCCGCAAGTTCGAGGAGTTCGGCGCTTATTTCCTGAGCGGAAAGGCGCAGTTCGAACGCCGCGCGGTGCTGCTCGTCGATCTCGATCACTTCAAGCCGGTCAACGACGTCTATGGGCACGCCGCCGGCGACCAGGTTCTGGTCGACTATGCGAGCCGTATCGAGAAGCATTTCCCGGGCGGCCTCGTCGCGCGTTTCGGCGGCGATGAATTCGCCGTCATCACCCCGCCGCTTGCCAGCGAGAGCGAGGCCAACGGCTATGCCCGCGCCTGCATCGCCGGCATCACCGAGCCGTTCCATTTCAACGACGCGATCCTGCATCTCGGTGCCTCGGTCGGCGTCGCGCTTTTCGGCAAGGATGGCGACACGATCGGCGAAGTGCTGCGCCGCGCCGATATCGCGCTCTACAAGGCCAAGCATGCCGGCCGCCATCAGGTCGCCTTCTTCGAGAGCGAGCTCGAGCATGTGGTCAAGGAGCGCAACTGGATCGAATCCGAGCTGCACAAGGCGCTCAAGGACAATTCGATCGTTCCCTTTTTCCAGCCCATCGTCGATCTCGCGACCCGCGATGTGATCGGCTACGAGGCGCTGGCCCGCTGGCGCCATGCCGAGCGTGGGCTGATCAGCCCGGCCGAATTCATTCCCGTCGCGGAATCATGCGGTCTGATGGCCCAACTCGGCGAGCAGATGCTGCGCAAGGCCAGCCTCGCGGCCCTAACCTGGCCCGCCCATATCAAGCTCTCCGTCAATCTTTCGCCGGTTCAGCTCCGGGAAAAGACGCTTGGTCTCAAGATCATCTCCATCCTCGGCGAGACCGGCCTTTCGCCGCACCGCCTTGAGGTCGAGATCACCGAAAACGCGCTCGTCGCCGATCTGGTCACCGCGCGCGATACGATCGACCAACTTCGCGCCGCCGGCATCACCATCGCGCTCGATGATTTCGGCACCGGCCATTCGACGCTGCAGCATTTGAGAAGCTGCAAGTTCGACAAGCTCAAGATCGACCGCAGCTTCGTCGCTTCGCTCCAGGACAACCACGAAAGCCGCCTCATCGTCGATGCGATCCTCGGCCTGTCGCGCAGCTTCGGAATCCGCTGCACGGCGGAAGGCATCGAAGAGCAGGCGGAGCTCGATTTTCTTCACGGCTGGGGCTGCACGGAAGGCCAGGGCTATCTGTTCGGCAAGCCGACGGAAGAAGCCCAGCTTGATGGTGTCAGGGCGCGGCTGGCAGCGGCCTGAGGCCGGCGCTTAAATTCCACGTCCATCGAGCATGACTTCGTCGGGCCTGCGCAGGACTGAGAGGCTCTTGGCGAGCGCGGCGAGCAGATCGGTCTGCGAGACGATCCCGGTGACGGCGTGATTTTCCCCGACAACGACCACCGCGTGGTTCCGGCCATCGGTCAGGCTGGGTAGAAGGCTGACTGCCGGGGCGTCCGGCGAGGCGGTCGCTGCCCGTGACATCGGCATGGGTGCGTCATCCGGCAGCCCAGCCAGTTCCCGCAATCCGACAGTCCCCACCAACCGCTTTTCGCCATTCAAGACGGGAAGCGTGCGGATATCGTGTTCCAGCAACAGCCGGCGTGCCGTTGCTGGTCCGTCTTCCGCGGAAACGCTGACCACGTCTCGCGACATGATATCGGCGCAGACGAGTTCGGCATGCGCACGGTTGAGAGCTTTTGCTTCGACCGTCCGCAAAATGCGGTCGAGATCCTCGCGGTCGATATCAAGGGTTTCGTTGAATTCCGAAAGAGCCGCGTCGATATCCTGCTTGTTGAAACCGACCCGCATGGCCGGCGGCACGTCCGCGGTCTTGTGGATATTGGCGACGGGCGCGGGCCTGTGAGGATAGTTGCGCTTTGCCAGCCGGTGGAAGACAAGGCCCAGCAAGACCAGGATGACGGAATTGATCGCCACCGGCACGAAGGGAAACCAGAAGCCGGCCGAGACAACCGCCGGTCCGCCGATCACCGCCGTCAGTGCCGCGGCGCCACCGGGCGGGTGCAGCGAACGGGTGAGGGACATGGCCAGAATGGCAAGCCCGACCGCCAGGCCCACGGCAATCATGGGATTGCCGACATAGTGGGCGACGGTGACGCCGACCAGTGCCGATATCGTATTGCCGCCGACGATCGGCCAGGGCTGGGCCAACGGGCTCGCAGGCACCGCGAACAGCAGCACGGCGGAAGCGCCGATCGGTGCGACGATCAGCGGAAAATGCTCAGGCGTTCCGAATACATAGCCACATGTGAGCGCCGTCACACAAATGCCGAGCAGGGCACCCGCGCAGCCGATAAGGCGCTCGTGAAGAGTGGCGCCGGCGAGTATGGGATTGAAAAGCTTCAATTTAGGCACTTTGCTGAGAATTTGTTCAATTATCCGAGGCGCCATGTCTCCGGCAGGGAGAATGTGGCGATGGAATAATCACATTTGGCATAGTTGCACAAGATTTTCGCGTTCCGCGCGTCGCCTCCGACATCATTTGCCGCATCGATGAGCAGATGGTGTCTGGCACCGAACTTGCTTCGAACCTGCTGTCCGGCTGGCGTTCCTGCTCCGCTGGACGAATATCGAGGCCGGAGAGTGAAGATGGACGGCAATATGGTGCCCATGGTGTTGCTGGTCGCGGCCATTGCGCTGAGCTGGCCGAAATTCCTTGATATGTTCAGGATCCAGGTTAGTCCGCCGGTTATGGAAGCGGCGGTTATGTCGGTGGCTGCCGCTGTGTTCCTCGGCACGGCCGGGCTTTCGCTCCAGCTCTATGGCAACGCTGCCGGCGCAATCATGTGTAGTCTGGGCCTGTGTGCCGGGGAATTTCTCCGCAGAGTCGTGTACATCGCACGGCTGGAAACCACGCTTTCCCTTGCCTGCCTCGCCATCTTTCTGGCCGTAAGAGCGCCGGTTCTTTAAATTCCAAGCTCTGGTTCAAGATATCGCGCGGCCGGATCGGCTTGACGAATCGTGCATGTTTGTGCATGATTGCGCCAGTTGTTGCCGGATTCGATTTTCATGAACGTTGCCGACCTCCTACTCCATGAAAGGCAGAGCCTTATCCTGAAACGCCTTCAGGGCGAGGGCCGGATTATCGCGGCCACGCTCGCACAGGAACTGGCGATCTCGGAGGATACGATCAGGCGGGATCTTCGCGAGATGGCGGCGGCGGGCCTTTGCCGGCGGGTCTATGGTGGCGCGCTTCCTGTCATGACCGACGATTCCAGTCTCACGGAGCGCCTACAGCTCAAGCCCGAGCGGAAGGACGCCATGGCGCGCGCGGCCGTGCCGCTTTTCGAGCCGGGAATGAGCCTGTTCATCGACGCGGGTTCGACCAATCTCGCCATCGCGCAAGCCATTCCGCCGGGGTTGAAGCTCACGGTCATCACCAATTCCCCGATGGTCGCGTCTGCCCTTCTCGACCGCAGTGAGATCGATGTCGTCGTGCTGGGCGGCAAGCTCGATCATCGCACCGGTGGCGTCATCGGCGCCAAGGCGATGGCCGATGCATCCAATTTCCATCCCGATATCTGTGTGCTGGGAAGCTGCGGTTTTGAGGCGGCGACCGGCATCAGCGCGCAGGATTTCGACGAGGCTGAGTTCAAGCGCTTCATTGCACTTAGGTCGCGCTCGGTGCTTGCCGCCGTAACGAACGAGAAGCTCGGCGCCGCCGCGCCCTTCGAGGTCGTGCCGGTGGGGAAACGCGACCACGTCGTGCTCGAACATGATGCCGAGGCCGGATATATCAGCGACCTTACGCGCGCCGGCGTCAATGTCATCGTCGCCCATCCCACGCCCTCGTGACCTCAGAATCATCCGCAATGATAGGCAGTGGACTTGAACCCGCCTTCAACGCGCCGCAAAAGAACGTCGAAAACTGGACATGACAATGGTTGACCGGACTCTCCCCACGCCCGCCCTGATCGGCCGCTATCCGCGCGAACGAATTGCCGTGAAGCTGCTGTTCCTCGCTAACGGGCTCTATGCCGGCGCCTGGTCGCTCAAGGTGCCTGAACTCGCCGACCGGCTGATTCTGTCGCCCTTCTATGTCAGCCTGCTTGTCGTCTGCTACGGCGTCGGCTCGGTCACCATCATGCCCTTCTGTGGCGCTGGTATTGCGAAATACGGCTCCAGCGTCGTCGCCAAGGTCACGGGCTCGATCTGGCTATTCGCCATGCTGCTGATCACATTGGCGCCGAATGTCTGGACGGCGGGCATCGCCGTCTTCCTGTTCGGCGGCTTTGCCGGCGCCATGGATGTCGCGATGAACGCCAATGCCGTCGAAGTCGAGAAATCGATGCGCAAGGCGATCATGTCCTCCTGCCATGCCTTCTGGAGCCTCGGCGCGCTGTTGGGCTCCGCGGCCAGCGGTTATATGATCGACACGCTGGGGCCGCTGGCCCATGCGCTCATCATCACCGGCGTCAGCGCAGTCGTGCTTTTCTCGGCACTCTCGATGATCCTGCATGACGGCCCCCATGTCGAGGATATCCATGAAGCGGCGGCGCCGAAGACCAGTCTCTTCAAGAGCCCGCTGCCCTGGCTGCTCGGCATCGTGGCGCTGTTCTGCATGGTGCAGGAAGGGGTGGTGATCGACTGGTCGGCGCTCTACCTGAACAAGGAACTCGGCTCGACCCTGACGATCTCGGCCTTCGCGGCGGGCGCCATGCATGGCGCGATGACCATCATGCGGCTGTTCGGCGATGGTATACGTGATCGCTTCGGCGCGGTCAGGACGATGCAGGTTTCGGGCGCCATCGCCTTTGTCGGCATGCTGATCGCCGGTTTCGCGCCGAACGCTTATGTGGCGATCGGCGGCTTCGCGCTCTGCGGTGTCGGCGTCTCCAATATGGTGCCGATCGCGTTTTCGGCGGCGGGCAATCTGCCTGGGATGGCCAAGGGCGTCGGGCTGTCGGTCGTCACGATCATGGGCTATTCCGGCACGCTCTTCCTGCCGACGCTGTTCGGCTTCGTCGCCGAGCATACCGGCTTCGCGGCGATCTTCATCGGCACGCCGATGCTGCTCATCATCGTGCTCCTGCTCTCCAACCTCACGCGGCATGCCGACGGCATCAAGGGCCATTGAAATCGCTTCACCTTTGGTGAAACTGCCCTTGTGCGAAGGGTCCATCTGTGATTGACCTTTCGCGGCTATCTTTGGTGGAGTTGGATAATGTCCGGCGAAGCACTTATCGTGATCGACATGCAGTATGATTTCTGCCCCGGCGGCGCGCTCGCGGTGGCCGAAGGCGATGTCATCATCCCGGAGATCAACAGGCAGATCGCCCGGTTCGAGCACGTGATCCTGACCCAGGACTGGCATCCCCAGGGTCATTCGAGCTTTGCGTCCAGCCACCCCGGCAAGGCGCCGTTCGAAAGCATCGAGATGCTCTACGGCCCGCAGACGCTGTGGCCGGACCATTGCATCCAGGGCACGCGTGGAGCGGAATTCCACGATGCGCTGGAATGGACCCGGGCCGAACTCGTCGTCCGCAAGGGGTTTCGCAAGGGCATCGATTCCTATTCCGCCTTCTACGAGAACGACCACGAGACCCCGACCGGCCTGGGCGGCTATCTCAGGGAGCGCGGCATCACGAAAGTCACGCTCTGCGGGCTGGCGACCGACTTCTGCGTCGCCTTCTCGGCGCTCGATGCGGTTTCCCAAGGCTTCTCGACCACGGTGATCCTGGAAGCCTCGCGCGGTATCGACCTCGGCGGCTCGATCGCCACCATGAACGACAAGATGAAAGCGGCCGGCGTGAACCTCGCCTGACCTTGTGACGGGAGCCCGTAATGGCTGCGAAGACCGATATTGCCCGCCGTGTTTGGAGCCATGCCTGGAAGCTGGACCCGATCGTCCGCTCGCTGCTCGATACGGACTTCTATAAGCTCCTGATGCTGCAGATGATCTGGAAGCTGCATCCGGATGTCGATACGACCTTCTCGGTGATCAACCGGTCGAAGTCGGTGCGGCTCGCCGACGATATCGACGAGCAGGAACTGCGCGACCAGCTCGACCATGCGCGCGACCTCAGGTTCTCCAAGAAGGAGATGATCTGGCTCGCGGGTAATACGTTCTACGGCCGCAAGCAGATTTTCGAACCGGAATTCCTCGCCTGGCTGTCGACCTTCCAGCTGCCGGAATACGAGCTCTCGCGCAAGGACGGCCAGTATGAGCTCACCTTCGCCGGCCGCTGGGCGGAAACCACGATGTGGGAAATCCCGGCGCTCGCCATCGTCAACGAACTCCGCTCCCGCGCGGCGATGAAGGGTCTCGGCCAGTTCACGCTCGATGTCATCTATGCACGGGCGAAGTCGCGGATGTGGGAGAAGGTGCAGCGCCTCCGGCAATATCCGGGCCTCAGGATTTCCGATTTCGGCACGCGGCGGCGGCATTCCTTTCTCTGGCAGCGCTGGTGCGTCGAGGCGCTCAAGGAAGGCATCGGCCCGGCCTTTACCGGCACGTCGAACGTGCTGCTCGCCATGGATACCGACCTCGAAGCTGTCGGAACCAACGCACATGAACTGCCGATGGTCAGCGCTGCGCTCGCCGAGACCGACGCGGAACTTGCGGAAGCGCCCTACAAGATCCTCAAGGATTGGGAACGGCTCTATGGCGGCAACCTGCTGATTGTTCTGCCCGATGCTTTCGGTACGTCCTCCTTCCTGCGCCATGCACCGGACTGGGTGGCCGACTGGACGGGTTTCCGCCCCGACAGCGCCCCACCGATCGAAGGCGGCGAGAAGATCATCGCCTGGTGGAAGAGCCATGGCCGCGACCCCAGGGAAAAGCTGTTGATCTTCTCCGACGGCCTCGACGTCGACACGATCATCGAGACGTACAAGCATTTCCAGGGCCGGGTGCGCATGAGCTTCGGTTGGGGCACCAACCTGACCAATGATTTCGAGGATTGCGTGCCCGACGAGGTGACCGGCCTCAATCCGATCTCCGTGGTCTGCAAGGTCGTGGAGGCCAATGGCCGTCCGGCCGTCAAGCTCTCGGACAATCCCAACAAGGCGACGGGAATCGCCTCCGAGGTCGAGCGCTACAAGAAATTCTTTGGCACCGAGGACTTCGTCCTGCAGAAGGTGAAGGTCTGAACGCACTGTTCAGCGTTCGCATTCACGCGGCAAGCGCTTGGGATGCGCGATTTTGTCACTTTCTTTGGTCGCCCGTCCCAATTTCTTATGATTGCGGCAATCCTTTATCTTGACAGCGGTAGTCCCCTTTTGATTAAAGAGGATATATTTCTGAATCGGCCCGGAATTCCCTGCCATGTTGGTTTGCTCCTGCAACCTGATCACCGACAAAGACATCAAGGAAGCGATCATCTCGCTGCTTGACGAGGACTGTTGGCAGTTGATCGTGCCGGGCAAGGTTTATCACGCCCTGCAAAAGCGTGGCCGTTGCTGCGGCTGCTTCCCCAATGTCGTCGATATCATCGTCAAGACGACCGAGGAATACCACGCCATCAGGGCATCCGAAGGCGAAGAGGTCGTGGTTTTCATGGAGCGCCTGCGCGTTTTCAAGGAAGAGCAGAAGATCGCCATCCACACGCGCCGGGAACGCATGGCGCAGGTCGCCTGATTTCTCCCATTCATCGTTTTCCTGACATTCCGATCTCGTTTGGAACGATTCTATTTTTTTGAATCATTCTAAATTTGGCTCGACATATCAGCCAAATCCTGCTTTGATTATCGCGAAATAATCAGCAGGGAGAACCAAAATGAAGGGCGATCCGAAAGTCATCGAGCGTCTCAACCAGGCGCTTTTCCTCGAACTCGGCGCGGTCAACCAGTATTGGGTGCACTATCGCCTGCTCGAGGACTGGGGCTACCAGAAGCTCGCCAAGAAGGAGCGCGCCGAATCGATCGAAGAGATGCACCATGCCGACCGCCTGGTCGCCCGCATCATCTTCCTCGAAGGCCATCCGAACCTCCAGACGCTGGCGCCGCTCCGGATCGGCCAGAACATCAAGGAAGTGCTGGAAGCCGACCTCGCGGGCGAATACGACGCGCGCACGGCCTACAAGCAGTCCCGCGACATCTGTCACGCCGCCGGCGACTATGTCTCCATGAAGCTGTTCGAGGAACTGCTGGGCGACGAGGAAGGCCATATCGACTTCCTCGAGACCCAGCTCGATTTGCTTGGGAAACTGGGCGTGGAGAAATACGGCCAGCTCAACGCGGAGCCGGCGAACGAGGCCGAGTGAGCTTCGGCAGCTTCAGGCTTTAGACCCCGGTCGTATTGCGGCCGGGGTTTTACGTTTTTGGGTAGAAAGTAAGACCCCGCCCCAAACCCCTCCCCACAAGGGGGAGGGGCTTAACCAGCCTCGCCGCCTCGCCCTACTCGACGCCCAATGAGAAGCACTTCCTCAGTCCAACATATCGGGAACGGTAGTTTAGGGCGATAGGCGTGCTACGGGTTGGCCCCTCCCCCTTGTGGGGAGGGGTTTCGGGGCGGGGTCTTGTTGTTAGGGCTTTAGCCCTCGTCATTCACCGCCGCCAAAAACCCCTGCATACGCTCATTCAGCCCCTGAACCTCGGCAGGCGTCATCTTCGAGCGCTCGACCAGGGTATCCCCGAGACATTTGCTATCGCCGAGCAGCTTGCGACCCGCAGCCGTCAGGAACACATGCACCTGCCGCTCATCCTCCTTGCTGCGCTGGCGTTCGAGCAAGCCTGCCTGTTCCAGTCGCTTCGCAGGCGGCGTCACGGTGCTTGATTCGAGCGCCAACCGATCGGCAATGGCGCCGATCGTCAGCCCGTCATGCTCGTCCAGCGCGCTCAGCACCAGATATTGCGGATAGGTGATGCCCATCGCATCGAGCATCGGCTTGTACATGCGGCTGACAGCCATGCTTGCCGAATAGAGCGTGAAACACAGCTGTTCGTCGAGGGGGCGGGGTGAGGCTCTGGTCATCGTGAAACCCGTCTGTTGGTCCAATGTGAATACGATATCACAAAAAATAATATCGCGATAAATAAATCGCTGGACAACTCCAGAACCTCGCATTAAGAATATCAATATCGCGATATCAAATATCGCGGTATACATGGAGACGGCAATGTTTGAGACAAAAGCGACACGTAGAAATGTCATGAAAGCAGGGCTCGGATTGATTGCCGTTGCCACTGCCCAGAATTTCCCCCAACCTGCCCAGGCAGCTTCCCAAACCGCCAACAAGGAGCACACGACCATGAGCGACGGCTTTGTCACCACCAAGGACGGCACACGCATCTATTACAAGGACTGGGGTCCCAGGGATGCCCAGGCGATCGTTTTCCATCACGGCTGGCCGCTTTCGGCCGATGACTGGGACAACCAGATGCTTTATTTCTTCGACCAGGGCTATCGCGTCATCGCCCATGACCGCCGTGGCCATGGCCGTTCGACCCAGACCGCCTATGGCAACGAGATGGACACCTATGCCGCCGATGTCGCGGAACTTGCCAAGCATCTTGACCTCAAGAATGCTATCCATGTCGGCCACTCCACGGGTGGCGGCGAAGTCGCTCGCTATGTCGCGCAATATGGCGGTGGCGGCCGTGTTTCCAAGGCAGTCCTCATCGGTGCCGTGCCGCCTGTCATGGTCAAGTCGGAGAAGAACCCGGGCGGCCTGCCGATCGAAGTCTTCGATGGCTTCCGGTCCGCGCTGCTCGCCAACCGCGCCCAGTTTTATCACGATGTCGCTGCCGGCCCGTTCTACGGCTACAACCGGCCGGACGCCAAGGTTTCGCCAGCCGTGGTCGAAAATTGGTGGCGCCAGGGCATGATGGGCGGCGCCAAGGCCCATTACGATTGCATCGAGGCCTTCTCGGAGACGGACTTCACGGAAGACCTCAAGAAAATCGACGTGCCGGTTTTCGTCCTGCATGGCGATGACGACCAGATCGTGCCGATCGCCGATTCCGCGCTGCTTGCGATCAAGCTGCTCAAGAACGGCACGCTAAAGGTCCACAAGGGCCTGCCGCATGGCATGGCGACGACACATCCCGATATCGTCAATGCGGACCTGCTGGCCTTCTTCAAGGCCTGATACGATTTGAAAGAGAAAGGCGCCGGACTCGCGACCGGCGCCTTTTGCATTCAAGCAGTCACGAGCCTTCAGGCAGCGCCTCGCTGTGCGTCGATGCTCCACGGGCCGGGGCCTGCGAAGACGAAGTAAAACAGCACGAAGCAATAGAGGATGGCCGCATCGCCCATGTTGTTGACGGGGAAGAAATTCTGGGGCGCGTGGGCAAGGAAATAGGCGAAGGCCATCATGCCGGAGGCGATGAATGCCGCTGGGCGTGTGAACAGTCCGAGCACGACCAATGCGCCGGCAATCAACTCGATCACGCCGGCATACCAGCCCATGGAAAAGGCGGACGGGATCATATCGGGCGACACGGCGGCCGGAAAACCCAGCAATTTCTGTGTGCCGTGCTCCATGAAGATCAGGCCGACAACGATGCGGACGATCGAGAGCACGCGAGGCGCCCAGGGATTGAGAGTGTTCGAGATGGCCATGGGAGCTCCTTACAAATCTTGGCTGCGATTCTCCACTTCCTCTTAGTGATACCGCGGTGCGGTGTCATGGGGGATGGCAATCACTTCTAATAAGATTTTCGTGAGCGGCTTGTTCCCGTTTCCTCAAGCAAATTCCGGCAATTAAGCCTGGGTGCCGGAAAGGTGGCGGAATTCGGCGACGACCCGGTCATAGACGTTGCGCTTGAAGGACACGATCAACGCGGGCAAGTCCTCCATCGGCTTCCAGGCCCATTCGTCGAATTCCTGCTCATGCCCGCCCGGCGGCGGCGCGATCTGGATTTCGCTGTCGTTACCGTTAAAGCGGAACGCGAACCAGGCCTGCGTCTGGCCGCGATACTTGCCCTTCAGTCCGATGCCGATCAGTTCCGGCGGCAGGTCGTAGTTGATCCAGCCCTTTGTGCGTCCCAGCAATGTGACCGTCGTCATGCCGGTCTCTTCGTAGAGTTCGCGGTAGGCGGCCTTTTCAGGGTCCTCGCCCTTGTCGATCCCGCCCTGCGGCATCTGCCAGAGTTGCGGCGAGCCGTCATATTCCGAATTGCCGATCGGCGTGCGCCGTCCGGCCCAGACCAGGCCCTCGCGATTGAGCACCATGATGCCGACGCAGGGACGATAGGGCAGGTCTTCAGCGCGGATTTTTTTGGATTTAGTCATGGGCAGTTCCTCGAATAGGGTCGGCACTTGAATAATCGCCTGCATTGACTTTGCACAATAGGATTCACCCCTCACCAACTTCGGCCAAGGGTTCGCTACGCTCACCCGGCCTTCGTATCCTCTCCCGCAAGGGGAGAGGTAGGGTGCCTCAAGCTCGACCTTCATTTGAGGCGGGGCCGCGCCACGAGTTTTACCTCTCCCCTTGCGGGAGAGGATAGCAAGCCCGCATGAGACAAAGTCGAATGCTTGGGCGCGCTTGGTGAGGGGTGAATTTGCGTGGCAACGGGGATCCAAGTTCCTAGTTCGGCACATCCGCCAGCACCGACACGCCGACAATCTCTATCCCGCGTCCACCTGCCTCGCGCGCCCATTCCGTCACCGCATCCACACTCTCGTCAAATGCCGAGGCCACGCCGATGGCCGAGCCGTTTTTCATTGCCACGCGCTCGAGTTCATCGAGCTTCTTGAGCACCGAAGCCTTGCTGACCTCCTGGTCGAGGACGACATCGGCGAAGGCATGCGGTGCGCTGAAGGCCTTGGCATAGGTGCCGGACAGCGATTGCGCCGAGGAACCATCGTCGAGGAACAGCAGGCCACGGCCGGCGATATCGCGCATCACGGGCTCCAGCGCCGGAGCATCGGCCAGAAAGCGGCCGCCGAGATAGTTCATGATGCCGGTGTAATTGGTCATCTTGCCCATCGCCTCGTGCAGCCGCTTGATGTTCCTCGCCTCGGAATCGGTATGCAGCAGCGTCAGCTGGCCGGGATTGTTGTCGGGGTAATCGAAGGGTTCGAGCGGCACCTGCAGCAGGATTTCGTGGCCGCCGCGGCGCGCCTCCGGCATCCAGCGAAACAGCGAATTGCCGGTTGCGGCAAAGGCGAGCGTAATTTCCTCGGGTAGGGTATTCAGCGCCCGCTGGGTGCCGGTCTGGCTCAGTCCCAGGCCGCCAATGACGATGGCGATGCGTGTGCCGCGCGCGCCCGACCATGGCCGGGCGTAGCGATCGACCGGCCGCGTGCCGTCAGTGGCGACGATGGGCAGTTTGCCGTCCGGAGTGCCCTCGATCAGGGCTTCGTCGGGAAGGGCTGCGGTGCGCTCGTCCTGGGCGCTTTGCGCCGTTGCGTCGATGACGACGGGGCCATCCTTGTCGCGGTTCTTCGGCGTGAACTTGGTGACGACCGAGCCGTCGTCCATCACCTGGCGATCGATATTGGCGCCATCATGCGGCCGGGCACGGACCAGCTTGTCGGCCTGGCTGGCATCCCTGGCCTCGGGCTGTTCGCCCACGACCTGCTCGACAGGCTTGACCTCGACGCCGGCTACTTCAGGCTTTTTGAGGTTTTCCTCGGGCCGCATGGCGACATAGAGCGACAGGCCGACGAGGAATATGCCGCCGAAAACGGCAATGAACCGGACAAGAGAAAAGAAGCCGGGCGATGGTCTCGCCGGCTTCCGGTTTTGTCCCAGTGGCGTATTGATGCCGCTCAATTGGCCGCCTGCACTCGATATGAGAAACGTGGCGGGTCGCCCCGCCGCGTGATTATCACAGCTTCTTCTGCTCGACCTCGACGGCCTTCTTCTGGTCCGGCGGGAAGGCTGCGTTGATTTCCTGGCCGCGCAGCAATTTGAGCGCGGCGGCAAGCTGCACGTCGTCCTTCGGATCCGGCGGCACATAGGCCTGCGAACCCGAACCCTCGTCATTCTCGTCCTGGCCCTTGATGTGGCCCTTGAGCGAGGATTCGGCGGTCTTTTCCATCTTGCCCTGCAGTTCAGCAGGGATCGGCTGTTCGACGACGATATCAGGCGAGATGCCGATGCCCTGGATCGATTTGCCCGACGGCGTGTAATAGAGCGCCGTGGTCAGGCGCAGCGCGCCGGAATCGCCGAGCGGGATGATCGTCTGGACCGAGCCCTTGCCGAAGGACCGTGTGCCGAGAACCGTGGCGCGCTTGAGATCCTGCAATGCGCCGGCAACGATTTCGGATGCCGAAGCCGAGCCGCCATTGGTCAGGATGATCACCGGCTTGCCGTTGGAAAGGTCGCCTTCGGTTGCCGTAAAGCGCCGTGTTTCGCTTTCGATGCGGCCGCGGGTCGAGACGATTTCGCCCTTGTCGAGGAAGGCGTCGGAGACATTGATCGCCTGGTCGAGAAGGCCGCCCGGATTGAGGCGCAGGTCGAGCACGAAGCCCTTGAGCTTGTCGTTCGGCACTTGGGCCTGGATCTTCTCGATGCCCTTCTTCAGGTCGTCATAGGTCTTTTCGGTGAACGAGATGACGCGGAGATAACCGACATCGCCCTCGACGCGGACCTTGACCGCCTGCACCGCGATGATGTCGCGCTTCAGCGTAATATCGATCGGCTTGTCGGCCCCCTTGCGGATGATCGTGAGCGTGATCGGCGCACCGACCTCGCCGCGCATCTTGTCGACCGCTTCCTCGAGCTTCAGGCCGCGCACATCGGCGCCGTCGATCTTCGAGATCAGGTCGCCGGCCAGCACGCCGGCCTTGGAGGCGGGCGTGTCGTCGATCGGGGTGATGACCTTGACCAGGTCCTGGTCCATCGTCACTTCGATGCCGAGACCGCCGAACTCACCCTTGGTCTGGGTGCGCATGTCGTCAGCATCCTTGGCATTCATGTAGCTCGAATGCGGATCGAGCGACGACAACATGCCCGAGATCGCGGATTCGACCAGCTTCTGCTCATCCGGCGGCGTCACATATTGGGCGCGCACGCGTTCGAAGACCTCGCCAAAAATGCTCAGTTCCTTATAGGTCGAGGAGCCTGCGGCATTGGCCGGAATGCCGGCCGCATAGACGCCGACCATGGCGGTAGAGCCCAGAAGCGCGCCGAGAAGCACAAGAGAAGTTTTACGTAGCATTGCGTGCCTTTCCGAGGTCTTTGGCGGACCACCATGGTCGCGAATCGACCGGTTTTCCATCCTTGCGAAATTCTATGTACAGTGTGGGCCGCTCGGTTTCCAGATGCATGCCCGCCGCACTTGCGATTCTCTTTTCACCCATCGTGCCGAGGGGTTCTCCCGCCACGGCGAATTGTCCCTGTCTTGCGGTCACCGAATCCATGCCCGACATGACGATGTGGTAGCCGTCGCCCGCATTCATGATGATCATCTGACCATAGCTCCGGAAAGGGCCGGCAAACATGATCCAACCATCGGCGGGTGCGGTCACCACCATTCCCGATTTGGCCGCTACGGTAATGCCCTGGGCAGGGTGTCCTGTCCCGTCGTCATCACCGAAGGCACGCAATACGTCGCCGGCCACCGGCAGGTCGAGCTTGGCTTTCAACACCGAAAACGCATATGCGGGCGCAATACGGTTTTTGTCGGGCAAAGCGGGGTCCGCGTCAAGCTTGGCGCGCTCCGAAGGGGTCAGTTTCTGGCGTTTGGCCTCTTCGGCCTTCGCCGCTTCGGATGCAGCTTTTGCCGAGGAAATCTCGCTTTCGAGCGAGGAAATCAGGCCTTCGAGGCTTGTCGCACGGGTTGCCAGTTCCTCGGCCCGCTTCTTCTCGCTGTCGAGTTCGGCGCGGTTCTTCACATTCAGTTTATCGTTCTCGGCGGCGAGCAGCGTCATCTTCTGCTCTTCCTCGATCGCCGAGGCCATGGTGGTCACGTATTTCTGCCGCTCGGCGGCGATCTCGGTCCGGAGGTCGGAGAGCGATTTCAGGTCGGCTGCCAGCTTCTCCGTCTCGCCACGGATACCGGGCACAACGGCGCCGAGCAGGATGGCGCTGCGCACCGAGGACAGCGCGTCGTCAGGCGTCACCAGCAGCGCTGGAGGAGGGTTGCGCCCCATGCGCTGCAGCGCGGCCAGCACTTCCGCCAGCAGCCCGCGCCGCTGATGGAGCGAAGCCTTGACGCCCTTTTCCCGAGTGGCCAGTCCGGCCAGCCGGTCCTCGTTGGCGATCACCTGGCGCTCGAGATCCTTGCGCTTGGCGGCGGACGCCACCAGCGCCTCGCGCAGGCCGGACGTGGTCTTCTCGACGTCGGCGATCGAGGCTTCGAGGCTCGCCGCCCGCGCCTTGGCGTCGGCAATGGTCCTGGCCAGTTCGCGGAGTTCGCTCTCGGTGGCATTGCGCTTGATGGTCAGCACGCCGATCTGGCCGGTCTCGGTCGGGATCGGGTCCATTTCCTGCGGCACGGCAACGAGCGGCGACAGGCTGGCAATGCCGAAGGCGGCCGCCGCCGCCATAAGCACATATCGTCTTCGCCACACCGTGTTTTGCTTCGTCAAAGGCACACTCGCACTATCGGCGCCAAGTTAAGCTGATTTGCGGCAAAGGGGAATGGGCGTCAGATCGACCGCAAACTTGCAAAAAGCTAAATTCCGACGGATCGGATTAGGTGAAATTTTCAACCATTGCGCGATAAACCCTCATAGGCTGTATGAGGCGAAGGTAATTCCATGTCGATTTTCGGCGAATCCCGGTTGGGCCGCATCGGATATATCGTGATCATCCTCTTGATGCTCGGCTTCGATTTCGCCAAGCAGCCGATCGAGCGCTATATCGTGCGCCTGCAGGATGCGACCGCGGAGGAGCTGCTGAAGCCGCGCAAGGTCACCAGCGACGGTTCGGCCGATGTGTCCATGATCAAAGGCCGCCCGATGCCGTTCATGATGCAGGCACACGAGGATATCGTGCGGGACATCGTCAAATCAGGCCGCAAGTACAGCAAGAAGGAACTCGAGGCGGTGATCAGCGCGCGGCTGAAAGAGACACCACTGTCCTTCATGCCCAATCATGACGCGCCGAAGGAAGTCGTCGATCTCGCCAACCGTCATTCGGCGCTCACCGCGCTTTATCCAGCGGCGGTCATCGCGATGACGGCGATCACGATCATCACCTTGCTCTGGATGGTTTCGGCGCGGCTGAGGGATATCGGCTGGCCGCAATTCTGGCTGTTTGCGATCGCGCCGGTCTTCCTGCCGCGTTTCATCGCGCTGCCGCTGCCGGCAGACGTCGTGCAGGTGCTGGGCTGGGTCTTCTATGCCGGGATCGCCGTTCTTGCGCTTGTCCCGCCCGGCGGTTTCGCCTCGGGGTCGCCGCCGCCGGCGACTGGCGCGGTCCAGCCCGTGACGGTTCGGCGCCAGTCTGGTCAGTTCGGTAGATTGGGAACGTAGCTTATCGATCCGGCTGCTTCGGATGTTCGCGTGTCAAAGACGTCGCGACTTCTTCGGCGACGATCTCGAGCGGTCGTCTGTATATCTTTTTAAACAGAATGTGCGCCATGGCGTCGCCGCGCTGGCCGATGCCGGCACAATCGGCCTTGTAGTTCATGACATCGCCTCTCTCCCACGGCGCGTCCGAGCCGATAATCACGATGCGCCACGCGCATGCGGCGACCTTGTTCACCTTCACGGCGCCGTCGCATCCGAATCTGAGGCAGAAGGCGACGTTGCGTTGCGATGCGTAGTCTCCGCGGTGCGCTTTGGTCCAGTCATGGCTGAACTGGCCCCGCTGCACCTTGCAATAGGGGATATCCTTGGCGGTACTGCACGACCTTAGCTGAGGGTTCACGCCTTGCGCCGATGCCGGTAAGCTCGGCACCAATGACAAGGCGATGCACAATCCCAGAAATCTCATCATACTACCGCCAGTTTTGCGCCGCCGGCGCACTGGGAGATGCCACTGTGGGCCCTCCTTCAAGCTATCCATTTCCAAAGCTTAGAGCCTCTTGCATTGAAATGGAACCGGTTCTGTTGGCTCAAGCGGAGTCGCATGTTTGACCGGCCTCGTCCGGGTCGCGGCCGGCGCGCTGATCAGGCGCGGTGATACGGATGCCCCGACAATATCGTCACCGCGCGGTACAATTGCTCCCCCAACATCACCCGCACCAGCTGATGCGGCCAGGTCATCTTGCCGAAGCACAGCATATGCGTTGCCTTGGAAGTCAGCGCCGGGTCCAGCCCGTCCGGCCCGCCGATGGCGATCACCAGCTCGCGCTTGCCCGCATCGCGGATGCCGCCCAGCAGTTCGGCGAAGGCGGGACTGTCAAGCGCCTTGCCACGCTCGTCCAGCAGGATCAGCACGGCGCCGTCGGCCAGCATCTTTTCGAGCGATACCGCTTCCTCGCGCTTGCGGGTTTCCGAATTGCTGGCACGGCTTTCATTGATTTCGGTGATCTTGGCGAGTTCGAGCCCAACAGCGGGGCCGGTCTTGGCAAAACGGTCGAGATACCGTTCGGCAAGCTCTTTTTCGGGCCCGGCTTTCAGCCTGCCCACCGCGAATAGAGAAATCCGCACGATGGGCACCTCGATTTCGGACCAAATTTCTCACCACGAAAGGAATGACCTTTCGAGATGCTTTTGTCGCAGTTCATCCGCCTCGAAAAGCAGATGAGATACGATCAGTGCAGCGTTCCCTCGTCCATATCCGGCGCGGCCCACATCTTTTCGAGATTGTAGAATTCGCGGATTTCCGGGCGGAAGACGTGAACGATAATGTCACCGGTGTCGATGAGCACCCAGTCGCCGGTCTCAAGGCCCTCGATGCGGGCATTGCCAAGGCCGCCGGCCTTGATGTCGTCGAGCAGGTGTTCCGCAATCGCGGTCACATGGCGATTCGAGCGCCCGGAGACGACGACCATGTAGTCGCCCAGCGCGGATTTGCCAGCTATGTCGATTGAGGTGACGTTTTCAGCTTTTGAGTCTTCGAGGCTTTCGAGGACCAGCTTGAGAGCGTTGGCCGCAGCGTCTTCGCTACGCTCCATGCTCCGGGAGTATGCGTATGACGCCACTCCTTTCGCGTGTACTGTTGTCAGAGAATTGTCCTTTCTATCCTTAACAGTCATGCACCCGGCGCAATCGCCCCGGATGGTTAAAGATAGTCATCAAACCTTAAAACTTTCAAGACAGGCGGGTTAACTATTTAGCTTCATTCGTTAACCCGGCAAGCCTCGCGCAAGGAAGGGGCTTTAGCCAATTCGCCCTCGCGGGTTCAGGGCATCTCGCCGCCCAGCAGTTTCGGGTCGGCGCCGGTCGCGATCGAGGCCTGCTTGATGAAGAAATTCTTCAATCCCGGCATGCGGTCCACGACACCCAATCCGAAATCCCGCGCGATGCGGATCGGCGTGATATCGTTGGAGAACAGCCGGTTCAGCACGTCGGTGGTCACCCCCATGCGGAACGTGTCGAAGCGCCGCCAGGACTGATAACGTTCCAGCACGTTGAGCGCGCCGATATCGAGGCCGAGCCGGTCGGCATCGACGATCGTCTCGGCCAGCGCCGCGACATCCTTGAAGCCGAGATTAAGGCCCTGGCCGGAGATCGGATGGATGCCATGCGCGGAATCACCGGCCAGCGCGACGCGATTCGCCACGAAGGCGCGGGCCAGCGTCAACCCGAGCGGGAATGCCCGCCGGCCGCCAACGGCGCGGATCGGTCCGAGCTTGTGGCCGAAGCGGCGCTCCAGCTCCTCCTCGAAAACGAGATCGTCGGCGGCGACCAGCTTGTCGGCATCGGCCGTCCGTTCGGTCCAGACCAGCGACGAGCGGTTGCCGGGGAGCGGCAGCACGGCGAAGGGGCCGGCCGGCAGAAAGTGCTCTTCGGCGACGCCGTCATGCGGGCGCTCATGCTCGACGGTCGTCACGATGCCGGACTGGCCGTAATCCCAATGCACGGTCTTGATGCCCGCAATGTCGCGCAGCCTCGACTTGGCGCCGTCGCAGGCGACCAGCAGCCGGGCCTCGATCGTCTCGCCTGTCGAGAGCTTCGCGCTGACCGATACCGGCCCGGCGGAGAATGTCTCGACGCTGGTCGAGAATTTCAACTCGACGCCGAGTTCCTTTGCCGCCTTGAGCAAGGGGCCGACCATGGCCGGATTGGGAATCATGTGGGCAAAAGGCTCGTCCTTGCCGACTTCGCCATCGAATGTCAGGAAGACCGGCCGCACCGGATCCGATGTCCTGGAATCGGTGATGATCATCTTGTTGATCGGCTGGGCATGCGGCAGCATTTCGTCCCACAGGCCGAGCGCGGTGAGCATGCGCGAGGCGGCCGCGGCGATCGCCGAAGCCCGGCCATCCCGCTGCCAGGCTCCATCCGGCGCGCCATCCGCCACCATGATCTTGAGATGCGGCGCCGCCTTCTTGATCGATACAGCCACCGAAAGCCCGACATATCCGCCGCCCGCGACCAGAATATCCAGCATGGCCAACTCCTTGAATTTTCCCGGCTTGCGGCCGTTGTGCCGGGGAGTATAGAGGAAGTCCAATCGTGACGGAACTATGGAGAGAAGCCCAAAATGCCGCGCCCCGACAATGCCCTTTCGGAAATGCAGAAGCTCGTCGGTATTCTCACGCTCGAGAAAATCGAGGAGAATCTGTTTCGTGGGCGAAGCCCGGATTCAAGCTGGCAGCGGGTGTTCGGCGGGCAGGTGATTGCCCAGGCGCTGGCTGCGGCCAACCAGACAGTGGTCGAGGATCGGTTCGTCCATTCGCTGCACAGCTATTTTCTCCGGCCCGGCGACCCCACGGTGCCCATTCTCTATGAGGTGGAGAGGATCCGCGACGGCGGCAGTTTCACCACCCGCCGGGTGGTGGGCATCCAGCACGGCAAGCCGATCTTTACCTTGTCGGCATCCTATCAGGTCGATGAAGCAGGCCTTTCGCATCAGATCGAAATGCCCGATATTCCGCTGCCGGAGAATCTGCCGCGTCCGGAAGAGCTCTACGAGACCTATCTGGAAGATGCGCCGGAGCATGTGCGGCGTTTCTGGCTCCGCGAACGGCCGGTGGAAATCCTGCCGGTTTCGATGGAGCATTATGTCTCCGACAAGCCGCTGCCGCCGGTCCAGCACATCTGGTTCAAGGCGAATGGTCAGGTGCCCGAGGAGCGGGCGATCAAGTCGGCCGTCCTCGCCTATCTCTCCGACCTGACCCTGCTCGACACGACGCTCTTTCCGCATGGGATGTCGATCTTCGACCGGTCGATCCAGGGCGCCAGCCTCGACCATGCGATGTGGTTTCACGACACGCCCGATTTCGACGAATGGCTGCTCTATACCCAGGACAGCCCCTTTTCAGGCGGCGCTCGCGGCCTCAGCCGGGGTTCGATTTTCAGCCGCTCGGGCAGGCTGATCGCCTCGACCGCGCAGGAAGGTTTGATTCGGAAACGTGCAACTGATTAATCTCTGCGCATTTTTTGGATTCTGCACAAATTTTACTCAGTCTATGTTTCAAGGCGTGCCCGTTTTTTAGAACCTCTATTTTTCTTCGTTAAATTTCAGCTACTTAATCTCCAGATCCGAAACTGGCACGGGGCTTGTATTCAAGATGCAAGTCACGGGAGGGCGAACATTTCCCGCGATCACGCCAAAGGCGGTCACCCGCCGGAATTATTCGTCAAAGGATGGGAAACCAGATGAAAATAGTGATGGCTATTATCAAGCCGTTCAAGCTGGATGAAGTGCGCGAAGCGCTCACCGCTGTCGGCATCCAGGGCCTCACCGTAACCGAAGTCAAGGGTTACGGCAGGCAGAAGGGGCATACGGAAATCTACCGCGGTACGGAATACGCCGTCAGCTTCCTGCCGAAGCTGAAGATCGAAATCGCCGTGTCCTCCGAACTCGTCGACAAGACGGTCGAGGCGATCGCAGGGGCCGCCAAGACCGGCCAGATCGGCGACGGCAAGATATTCGTCTATTCGATTGACCACGCCGTTCGCATCCGCACCGGCGAAACCGATTCCGACGCGCTCTGACGGCCGCACATTTGCAGGGGAGTTCTACCTGATGTCACTTTCGAAATTTACCAATCCAATAAGCACAGCCTGGCTGACGCTCGGCGTGATGCTGGCGCCGGCCATTGCCTTCGCGCAAACCGCGACAACACCGGCCGCGACAGATGCCGCAGCGCCCGCCGCGCCGGTTGCCATGACCATGGACAAGGGCGACAATACCTGGATGCTGGTTTCCTCGGCGCTGGTGCTGTTGATGACGGTCCCGGGCCTCGCGCTCTTCTACGGCGGCCTGGTGCGCGCCAAGAATATGCTGTCGGTGTTGATGCAGGTTCTGGTCATCGCTGCCTCGGTGTCGCTGATCTGGATCATCTACGGCTACTCGATGTCCTTCACCAACGGCGGCAGCATGAACAGCTTCGTCGGCGGCTTCTCGAAGATGTTCCTCAATGGTGTGACGACATCGTCACTGGCGGAGACCTTCACGAAGGGCGTGGCAATCCCCGAACTCACCTTCGTGATCTTCCAGATGACCTTCGCCTGCATCACGCCCGGCCTGATCGTCGGCGCAGTCGCCGAGCGCATCAAGTTCAAGTCGATGATCCTGTTCGCGCTCCTCTGGGTGACATTCGTCTACTTCCCGATCGCCCACATGGTCTGGTTCTGGGGTGGCCCGAGCGCCTATGGCGATCCTTCCGGTCTCATCTTCTCGTTTGGCGCGATCGATTTCGCCGGCGGCACCGTCGTTCACATCAATGCCGGTATCGCCGGTCTGGTGGGCGCGCTGATGCTCGGCAAGCGCATCGGTTTCCAGAAGGAGATCATGGCTCCGCATTCGATGACCCTGACAATGGTCGGCGCGGCCCTGCTTTGGGTTGGCTGGTTCGGCTTCAACGCCGGCTCCAATCTCGAAGCCAACGCCTATGCGTCGCTTGCCTTCATCAACACCTTCGTTGCCACCGCTGCGGCGGCTGTGTCCTGGTGCCTGGTTGAAAGCCTCATGCGTGGCAAGGCCTCCATGCTCGGCGCCGTGTCGGGTGTTGTCGCGGGCCTCGTTGCGGTCACGCCAGCCGCCGGTTTTGCCGGTCCGCTCGGCTCGATCGTCCTCGGTCTCCTCGTCTCGCCGCTCTGCTACTTCTTCGTCAGCGCGGTGAAGAACAAGTTCGGCTATGACGATAGTCTTGACGTCTTCGGCATCCATTGCATCGGCGGCGTCTTCGGCGCCATCATGACAGGCATCCTGGTCAACCCCGCACTCGGCGGTGCCGGCGTCGTCGATTACTCGACCGCCGATTTCGCCGCCGGCTATGCCGGTACCGCGACCCAGGTCATGAGCCAGTTGAAGGGCGTTCTCGTGACGCTGCTCTGGTCCGGTATCGGTTCCGCAATCCTCTTCAAGGTCGTCGACCTGATCTTCGGCCTGCGGGTTTCGCCCGAAGCCGAACGCGAAGGTCTCGACCTTTCGGCGCACGGCGAAGCCGCCTACCACAGCTAAGGGGCTTGCGGCGCGGAACAATTTCCGCGCCGCTGAACATCCCGTCGCGGATTATGATCCACATATTCCGCCCTTGGCCCGGCAAGCAATTGCCGGGCTCTTTTTATGGGGGCTGCCCAATTGCCTCATCATGTCCCTGACAGTATCGCTTGCCAGTAGCCCTGTGCGCTGCAATATGTGCTCGCGTCGGGCAGCCGTGTCCCGCCCAGAGGAAATTCGATGCCCGCGATCCTTGGTGCCGTTGCCGCCGCACTCATTGCATTGACGATTTCGGTGAAGGCGTTGGGCGGCGAATATTGGCTGGTCGATCTGGTCACCTTCTTCTGGCCGGTGGTCGCACTTTTCGCCGTCGTTCTGCTGCTCGCGACGTTTTTTGCGCCCGGCAAGGTCTCCAGGCTTCTCGCGATTATCGCGGTTGCGGCGACCCTCTATCCGATCTTCGCGCTGCCGCCGGCGCCGGATGCCACGGCGGGCAACCGGCTCAGGGTGCTCACGGCCAATCTTCTCAACGAGAACCGCGACACCGCCGCGTTCGTCGCGCTGCTCACGCGTGAACAGCCGGATATCGTGGTCACCCAGGAAACCCGAAACCTTTTCGTGGATGCCGTCCGGGGCTCCGGGCTCTATCCGTTCGAAAGCACGGGAACGGCGTCGGCGAATGACGACAAGAAGGTGTTTTCCCGCTACCCGATCCGCGAGCAGGCACAGATCAGCGACGCGCCCGGCACGCCCCCGCTGAGGCGCCATCCCATGCGCCTGGTGATCGACGGACCCGATGGCCCGATCATCCTCTACGCCATCCATCCGGATACTTCGCGCAGCCTCCGTCAATGGCACAGCAGAAATGCCTATCTCGACCTGCTCGCCAACGCCGTTCGCCGGGAAGCCGACAATGCCGCTGTCATCGTGGCGGGCGACTGGAACGTGCCGGCCTATTCCGTGTTCTTCGACCGCTTCTTCGAAAAGACCGGCTATCGTTTCGCACGGCCCGGCTGGTACCTGCCGGTGACCCGCTTCTGGACGCGGGCCAAAAGCTTCGTCTATTTCGGTTCAACCATCGATCACGTTGCGGTTTCGCCGCAGCTGCGCGTGACAGACTGGCGCCGGGGCCGCGATATCGGCTCCAATCATCTGCCCGTGATCGTTGACATCGCCATGCCGGCCGGCCATGCGGTGGCGCTCAATTGATTGCCGATGCCGCTGCTTATTTCGGGCTGTTTCTTGCCGCACTCGCCGCCGGTTCCATCGTGCCGGTGCCGTCGGAGGCAGCACTCGTCGCGCTGCTCCTGACGTCGGACGATCCGGTCTGGATCGCTGTTGCCGTCGCCACGGTGGGCAATGTGATCGGCTCGATGATCAACTGGACCCTGGGGCGCGGGATCGAGCGGCTGCGCGGAACCCGTTGGTTTCCGGTCTCCGAGGTGTCGATCGAGCGGGCGGGACGCTGGTATCATAAATACGGCCGCTGGTCGCTGCTGCTCAGCTTCGTGCCCATCATCGGCGACCCGCTGACCATCGTCGCCGGCGTGATGAAGGAATCGCTCTGGTTTTTCCTCATTGTCGTGACGATCGCCAAGCTTGGCCGCTATGTCACCGTCGCTGCCCTGACATTGAGTGGAACCTGACGCGGCGTCAGCTTCGGCACCCGGAGCAGATGCACCCAAAAAAAGTCAGCGATATTGCCGTCTTACCCCCCTTACTTGGGATGGCCTAACTTCGCGGAGAATGTCATAGACGGGATGCCGAGCGGACGACTGACGTCGTGGGCGCTCTACCCCAATCAGCGCTATCCTGCAGCCCTGCAAGGATCGCTCGGCTAGTCTTCCCTTCACGCTTGATCAAAGGTATCGCGGCACTCTTGCCTCGAGCAGCTTCACCAGTGCCGGGTCCATGAAGTCGTAGTCGTCCGGTATGTTAAGGCAGATGACGCGTTTGTTGTTCAAGTGCTTCTTGAATTTGCGCCGGACCTTATTCAAATGGCTCTTCTCCATCACGAAGATCACGTTGGCCCATTCGACAAGTTCGCCATCCACGGGTGTCACGGCGTCGTTGTTGGTGCCCGCCGACATGGCCTCGACGCCGGGAAATTGTGAGAAGACCTGTTCAGCGGTCGGGCTGCGCAGCTTGTTCTGGCTGCAGACGAAGAGAAGGTTCTGCTTCTTCAAGAACTACGTCTCCTGGCTGTCGATGATCCCCTTGGTGACCGATCCCTCGGCGGGATAAAGCGGAATCAGGCAGGCCTGCAGCGCGTGATAGATGTCGCCCTTGCCGGCGAAGATCGTGTGCGCGGGCTTGAGATCCTCGCTCAGTTCCTCGTGCCAGCCGCCATGCTTGCGATCGAGGAAATGCGCGGCGATCGTGTCCCAGATCAGCCGATAGCTGCTTTCGTGCATGTCGGATGGCACATGGCCGTTGAGGAAGGCGCCGGCGCCGGCGGCCTCGGCCATCGGCCACCAGAGCTTGGAGCGCTTGGCAGGTTGGTCATCCCAATCGAGCGTATAGAAGAAGCCGCCTTGTCTGTGATCCCAACCAAGCGCCATGGATTGGGCGAAAAGCTGTTCGGCCGCTTCCGGCATCCAGGTCTTTTCCTTGCCGCCCAGCGCGTAGAGCTGCAGGATCAGCCGCGCCCATTCCAGCCAGTGGCCGGGCGTGGTGCCGGAGGGGCGGAACATCTCGTTGCCGCGATAATCCTTCAGTAGGTTCCAGTTCTCGTCGAAATGCTCGCCGACGCGGAAACCCGTCTCGCGCGCCTTGCGATTGATGATGAGATCGGCGATTCGCTCGGCGCGCTCGAGATAGAGGTCCTCGCCGGTCGCCTCATAGGCCGACATCAGGGCCTCGGTCAGGTGCATGTTGGAGTTCTGGCCGCGATAGCCGGGGATCGGTGTCCAGTCCGGCTCGAACTCCTCTGATATGGCACCATGCTCGTCTTCCCAGAATTTGGTTTCGAGGATCTCGGTCACGTCGTCGATCATCTCGTCGGCTAGGGGATGCCCGACCAGCGATGCCGAAGAAGCGGCAAGCAGCACGAAGGCATGGCCGTAGCCCTGCTTGGTCGCGTCCTTCGGCCCGTCATTGCCCATGGTCCAGAAATAGCCACCGTGCTTGCGGTCACGATGGTGATTCCACAGATAATCCATGCCGTGGTCGATCAGCTGCGAACAACCCGGCCGGCCGAGCAGATGGCCGATCACCATGCAATGGACCATGCGCGCCGTGATGTGGATGCCGCGCGCCGGATCGTCGCCGCCAAGCGGATTGCCTAAATCGTCGAATTCGTAGAACCCGCCCTTCGGGTTGATCGAGCGATGCTGGAAGAATTCGAACAGGCGATTGGCCTCGCCAGTCAGCCAGTCGCGATGGGTGGCGAGAGAGATCCAGCTTTGAGCGGTCATGGTGTTAATCCCCGGTAAGAATGACTTGCCTATGCGATCTCTCTGCCGGCCCTTCGGGCGGCCTTCCTGATTCATGCTGCGGCGTTATGCTCTTCTTTCGCCGCTTGCCACACTTCCCTCGCCGCGTCCAGATTCATGGCTGCGATTGCAAAGCCGACGATCAGGTCAGGCCATGCGGCATGCCAGAGATACGCCGTCACCAATCCGGCAGCGATGATTGCAACATTGGCAAAGGCGTCGTTGCGTGCCGACAGGAACGCGGCCCGCGTCAGGGAACCGCCGGCATGGCGGTATGCGGCCAGGAGATAGGCGCAACCCAGGTTGACCGCCAACGCGCCGAGTCCTGCGAGTGACAAGGCAAAGGGCGCAGGCGGAAGGGGATTGAAGAACTTCTGCCATGCGATCCACAGGAAGGCCAGAGCCGGAGCGAGCAGTATGGCCGCCATCGCCGCACCGACCCGAGCACGATTCCTGGCCGACCACGTCATGGCAAAGAAGATGAGGATATTGACGGAAGCATCCTCGAGAAAATCGGCGCTGTCAGCCAGCAGCGAGGCGGAGCCGATGGCCAGCGCGACGCCGAACTCCACCCCAAAATAGGCCAGATTGGCAAATGCGACGATCATCACGGCGCGTCGCAGGCCGGAACCCAAGTCTGTCATGGCTGAGAAGCTAGCGGAACGGATTCCGCCTGGCAAACACTGTTCAGGCCGCGAGATCCGACAGCCTGCTTTCGGCAAGCCGCACCCAGTAGGAGACGCCGTGCGGAATGACCTCGTCGTTGAAATCATAGCTCGCATTGTGCAGCGAGGCGGTGTCGCCATTGCCGATGAAGATGAAATTGCCCGGCCGGGCGTTCAGCATGTAGGAGAAGTCCTCGCCGCCCATCGTCGGATTGATGTCGGGATCGACATTGACCAGTCCCGCCACGTCGCCGGCGGCATTGAGCGCCACGCCCGTCTGCTCGCCGTGATTCCTGGTCACGGGATAGCCGGTGTGAATCGAGACCGATGCTTCGGCGCCGAGTGCTGCGGCCATGCCTTCGGCGATTTCCCTGAGGCGCTTCTTGGAGAGTTCCCGCATTTCGGCATTGAGCGTACGGATCGTGCCGGCAAAGCTCGCCTCGTTGGGAATAACGTTGGATGCGTCGCCGCCTTTCAGGATCGTCACCGACAGGACGGTGGACTGGAGCGGATCGACATTGCGGGACGCTATGGTCTGGAGCGCGGTGATGATCTGGGCTGAGATCACCACCGGATCCACGCCTTGGTGCGGCATGGCGGCATGGCCGCCGCGGCCGCGCACGGTGACGTTGAACTCGTCGGTCGATGCCATGATCGGCCCGGAGCGCGTGGCGAATTTCCCGAGTTCCAAGCCCGGCAGGTTGTGCATGCCATAGACTTCGGAAATGGCGAATCGCTCCATCATCCCGTCCTGGACCATCTCGCGGCCGCCGCCGCCACCTTCTTCCGCCGGCTGGAAAATCACCGCGATGGTGCCTGCGAAATTGCGTGTCTCGGCGAGGTATTTCGCCGCACCCAGCAGCATGGCGGTGTGTCCGTCATGGCCGCAGGCATGCATCGTTCCCGCTGTCTGCGACGTCCATTGCTTGCCGGTCTTTTCAGTGATCGGCAGCGCGTCCATGTCGGCGCGCAGACCAACGGTGGCGCCCGCGCCGCGATTGCCCTTGATCAGGCCCACGACGCCGGTGCGCCCAAGGCCTGTCACGATCTCGTCGACCCCGAATTCACTGAGCTTGGCCTGGACGAAGCCTGCGGTCTTGACGACGTCGAAACCCAATTCCGGCATCTGGTGGAGTTCGCGGCGCCAGGACGTGATTTCGTCATGCATCTCGCTGGCACGGTTTATGATCGGCATTCTCGCTCACCTGTCATGCGCATTGCAAAATGCCGGGTTTCCCGGCAAAATCTTTCCAAGGCATCTGCCATTTCTCTGCCATATAGGCTAAATATGGCCCGGTCAAAATATTCTTCCCGGTGGAATTTGAAGGTAAGCGACACGATGAGAAATGCAATCCGGCAGGCAATGACCAGGGCTACGGCGGCAACCCTGGGTCTCGCACTTGCCATTGGTATGACCGCCCCGGCCTATGCCGGACCGCATATGCTGGTCGATATCCGGAGCGGCAAGGTCATCGAGCACGAGGATGCGTTCCAGAAATGGTATCCGGCGTCTCTCACCAAGCTGATGACGGCCTATGTCGCCTTCCGGCAGGTCAAATCAGGCAAGTGGACCATGCAGACGCCCATCGTCATGACCAAGCGCGCTGCCGCCGAGCCGCCGTCCAAGCTCGGTCTCAAGCCGGGCCAGGCGCTCACGCTGGACGATGCGCTGAAAGTGCTGCTCGTCAAGTCGGCCAACGATGTCGCCTATGCAATCGCCGAAAATCTCGGCGGCACGATGCCCAACTATGTCGCGATGATGAATGCCGAGGCGCGCCGGCTGGGCATGAACTCGACCAACTTCATCAACCCGCATGGCCTTCCGGGGGGCGGCCAGTACACGACGGCACGCGATCTCGCGGTGCTCGTCCTCGCCATCAAGCGCGAGTTCCCGCAGTATTCGGGATACTTCTCGCTCGAAGGCGTGCAGGTCGGAAAGCGCAAGTTCGGCAACTACAACAAGCTGATCGCCCGCTTCGACGGCGCCGACGGCATGAAGACCGGCTATATCTGCGCGTCGGGCTACAATCAGGTTTCGACGGCCACCCGCAACGGCAAGGCTGTGATCTCGGTGGTGCTCGGCTCCGACAGCCTCGCCGGCCGCACGGTCCTCTCCGCCGATCTTCTCCAGAAGGGCCTGACCGAAGGCACCGGCTTTGGCGATCCCACGGTCTACAAGCTCAAGCCCTATGGCGCCGCCCGCGATCAGGTGAGCGACATCAGTGAGATGATGTGCCGCAAGCGCGGCAAGAAGAAGAAGGTGGTCCGCTCGGAATCAACCGACGAGGTCGGCGACAAGAAGACGTCGCCATGGGTCCACCAACTCACCCGCCCGCTCGCCATGGCGCAGATCACCATCATTCCCGCCGGCAAGGATTCTGCAGCGGCCGAGGCTGACGCAGCGGTGGAGGAAGTCGCGGATGCCGGCCTCCTCGTCGTTAACGGCAGGAAGGTCTCCGTTCCGGTTCCGCAGCCGCGGCCCGTCAACTGATGGTCCAGCCGTCCGATCGCATCCCGGTGTCCATCATCACGGGGTTTCTCGGCGCGGGCAAATCGACCTTGCTCAACCGCCTGCTCCGCGATCCTGATATGAAGGACGCTGCCGTCATCATCAACGAGTTCGGCGAAGTCGGCATCGATCACCTGCTGGTCGAGGCTTCGGGCGATTCCATGGTCGAGCTTTCCAACGGCTGCCTCTGCTGCACCGTGCGCGGCGAGCTCACCGACACGCTGATCTATTTCCGCGAGGCGCTGGCCGATGGCCGGATCAAGGCGCTCAAGCGTGTTGTCATCGAGACGACGGGGCTTGCCGATCCCGCGCCGGTCATCCAGTCGATCATCGGCGCGACAGACATTTCCCGCGACTTCTCGGTCGATGGCGTCATCACGCTGGTCGATGCGGTCAACGGTCTCTCGACGCTCGACAATCACGAAGAGGCCCGCCGCCAGGCCGCCGTCGCCGACCGGCTGATCCTGACCAAGCAGACGCTGGCCGATGCCCGAGCGATCGCCGATGTCACCGCACGGCTCAGAAAGCTCAATCCCGGCGCCCCGCTGATCGATGGCGATGCGCCGGAAGCGGCCGGCTACGCCATGCTATCCGCCGGCCTCTACGACCCGGCGACCAAGATCGCCGATGTCTCGCGCTGGCTGCATGACGAGGATCATCACGATCATGATCACGACCACGACCATCATCACCATCATCATCATCACCACGATGAGGCGATCCAGTCCTTCGCGATCGTCCATGAGCGCCCGGTCGATCCGGCGGCGCTCGGCATGTTTATCGACCTCCTGCGCTCGGCCCATGGCGAGAAGCTCCTGCGCATGAAGGCCGTGGTCCAGTTGGCCGATGATCCCGACCGGCCCCTGGTGCTGCATGGCGTGCAGTCCATCTTCCACCAGCCCGAACGGCTGCCCGCCTGGCCCGATCCGTCCGACCGTCGCACCCGCATGGTGCTGATCACCAGGGACCTGCCGGCCGAATTCGTGCAGAGCCTGTTCGATGCCTTCACCGGCACGCCAAGGATAGATCAGGCCGATCGCCAGGCGCTGGAGGAAAACCCGCTCGCGATTCCGGGCATGCGGATGTAAGCCCGGATCAAGCCGTTCATTCCTGTAGCAGCGCGAGAACAGGTCTGGGCAAGGCCGGCAATGGTAGTTTGCAAAGTTGCAGGCAAGCCACCACCGGACGGACAGACCATGATCACCAAAGCCGACGATGTCATCGAATATCTGGGCCGCGCAACCTCGCTCGACAGCGTCCGGACGATCGGCGACGCGGTGCAGGGCATCAAGGACGACAAGCTCAGGAACGTCTGTATCGTCAATGGCACGGCGTTCAATCCCTTCTTCGTGCCGCATGGCGAGGTCTCGCAGCCGACACTCAATGCCACGCAATGGCTCTATGTCGTCTCGCAGGCGCGGATTACCGCCGCCAACACGAAAACCCGCCGCATGATGGTCGCCGCGCCGATGAAGAGCGGCTCGACCTTCGTATCCAAGGCACTGGCGACCGCGCTCGACGTGCCGCGGATCAGCCTGATCATGCTGCTCGCCCGCGCCTACGACTACACGATCTACGGCGCCGCCACCCGGCCGCACGAGATCGATGAACTGGCGCTGCTTTCAGCCTGCTGCCGGCCCTCGGGCTTTCTCGCCCATCATCATATGCTGGCCTCGCCCTTCCTTTGCCGCCAGGCCTCGCTTTACGGGCTCGATATCATCCTGATCCGCCGCAACGTCTTCGACATGCTCGTCAGCCTCGATGATTTCCTGCGCAAATATGGCGAGGACGCCGCTGCCGAGGGCACGGACAATTTCTTCCGCCAGGGCCTGCCCGACAATTATCGTCACCTCGATTTCGAGGCGCGGATTTCCCGCCTGCTCGACCGCAATCTGAATTTCTACGTCTCCTACTACGTATCCTGGACGCTGGCCGAACAGAGCGGGCTGGTCGAACCGTTCTGGATTTCGTACGAGAACGAGATCGCCGCGAACGCCACCGCGCTCGCCGCCCGCATGTCGGGGGTCTTTGCGAAGACCGAGGCCGAGGAAGACGAGATCGCGCGCGTATTTTCGCGGGGCGGCAATATGGATCATGTCCATTTCAACCAGGGCATTGCCGGCCGGGGCGCCGCGATCACCGGCCGCAACCGCGAGCGCGTGCTCGAAGCCTTTTCCGATTTCGGCAATGTCGCCGACTGGAGTGAAATCCTCGGCTGAGGCGGGAAGGGGTGTCGGGCACTCCCCTCTTTGAAGGGAATGCCGTATGACAGCGCCTTACTCAAAAATGCCTTTCGGAATCTCGCCCTTGATGAACGGCTCGATGAAACCCATCAGCAGGTCGACCTGGTCCGGCACGGCGGTGTGTGCGGTCGCAGGCAATATCGCCAGCCGCGAAGCCGGCAGCGGCTTGCCCATGTCGCCCATCACGCCGCCGCCGAGCAGCCGGAACAGCGCGACGGAATGTTCGAGCGTCGACACATCGGCATCGCCCGCGATGATCAGAATCGGCGTCTTGATCTTCTTGACGTCCTCCTCCCAGGCCATCGGCTCCTTCTCGAGCGCGATCAGCTTCTCGACCAAGGCCGGGAACCCATCCGGATTGGCGGCGAGCTTCTTGTAGTCCTGCGCGAAGGGCATGTTGACGAACATCTCGACCGTCATCTGCGGAATGAAGGCTATGAATTCCGGCTGCCAGCCCTTGGTGTCATAGGCGACCGAAGCCAGCACCGCCTTGTTCACCTTCTCGGGATGGCGGATGATGAGCTGCAGCCCGGCGGCGGCGCCCATGGAATAGCCGAAGATATCGGCCTTCTTCAGCCCGACATTGTCCATGAATGCCGCCACGTCGTCGGCGAGGTTGGGATAGGTGATCGGCCGGTCGATGTCGGTGGTGCGGCCGTGGCCCTGGAACTCGATCGCATAGACCTTGTGCGTCTCGGCGAGCTTCGGAATGATCCTGCCCATCGACGGGATGTTCATATAGGCACCGTGCAGCACGACCATCGGCTCGCCCTGGCCAGACACTTCATAATACATCTGTATGCCATTGACCTCGACACGCTTGCCCTCAGGCTTGTCTTGAGCGATGGCCGGGGCGGCGGCAGGTGCGGCGATCATCAGCGCGAGCGCCATCAAAATCTTGCGTAACATTGAAACCTCTCCTGATTTTTCGAGACGGGCCGTTGCCCGGCGTCGGATGAAAGACGATGGGCATCTGCCGAAGCCGACAGTGGGTCGATGTTTTTTTGAACGGCGTCGAAAACCGTTTCTTGGAATGCTCAGTGCTCTCCGAGCAGCGCCCCGAACGTAGCCAGATCGACATTGCCGCCGCTGAGCACGATGCCGACCCGCTTGCCGGAACAGGCGATTACGCCATGCAGGATGGCTGCCGCGGCAAGGCACCCCGTCGGCTCGACGATGATCTTCATGCGCTCGGCGAAGAACCGCATCGTTGCGACGAGCTCAGCGTCGGACACCGTGACGATGTCATCGACATTGGCCTGCATGATGGGAAAGTTGTGCTCGCCGACATGGGTCACGAGCGCGCCGTCGGCGATGGATCTAGGCACGGGAATGCGGACGATCTCGCCCTTGCGCAGGGATTGCTGCCCGTCATTGGCGGCTTCCGGCTCCACGCCGATCACCTTGCACCCCGGCGACAGGGCACGGGCAGCAAGGGCGCTGCCGGAGAGCAAGCCTCCGCCGCCAAGCGGTGTTACAAGAATATCGAGCTCTCCCACGGATTCAAAAAGTTCCAGCGCCGCCGTGCCCTGGCCGGCAATCACATCGGGATAGTCATACGGCGGGATCAGCGTGGCCCCTCGTGCTACGGCAACGCGCCGGCTGATCGCCTCGCGGTCCTCGGTGTAGCGATCGTAGAACACCACCTCCGCCCCATACCCCCTCGTCGCCGCCACCTTCATGTCGGGCGCGTCCTTTGGCATCACGATGGTCGAATGAATGTTCTGGAGCTTAGCGGCATAGGCGAGCGCCTGGGCGTGGTTGCCGGAGGAAAAAGCGACCACGCCGCTTGCCCGGGTCGAGGCATCTAGCGCCGCAATGGAGTTGTACGCACCCCGGAACTTGAATGCACCGCCGCGCTGGAGATTCTCCGCCTTGAAGAAAAGCAGTGCTCCCGCCTGCGCGTCGGCGGTCCGGGAGGTCAGGACCGGTGTCACATGCGCGATGCCCTCGATGCGCTTCCGCGCGGCCTTGACATCGTCGAATGTAGGGATGCGCCATGCGGTCATGCTCTGCTCCTCCGTGAGACTCCGTCCTTGATGGTACCTTGCATCGAGTCGGAATGTAATGTGTGGTGGCTCTACTTAAGACCCCGCCCCAACCCCTCCCCACAAGGGGGAGGGGCTTAACCTGCGGCACGGCCCCGCCCTGCTTAACGTCGCGCATGGGGTACTCTTCGGCCCAACATGTTCAGATCTTGCTTTGGTCGGAGCCGACCCCACGGATTGGCCCCTCCCCCTTGTGGGGAGGGGTTTCGGGGCGGGGTCTTTCTTGACCCATAACTGCACGGATCCTGATATTCTCTTTTCTTCAAATCAACCGCTTATCTCCCAATTTAGGAAAATAATCCTCTTCCATCTTCCAAAACTCCCAACTCCATGCCATACTCCCTCCCGTTCCGTATCGGCTACACCCTGAGGCGTCAGGGCGAGGCGGAACCGGTGACCGGCATGGGGAAGCGACGTAAGTCTCCATGCGGGGCGTCCGAGAGAAGGGCCAGCCCTCTGGGCCGAGGCCGCAAGGCCTCGACCCGGACGCACATTGGTCATGTGCACATGCCCGTTCCCCAAGGCTCCTCAAAGGCTGCGGGACAACGGGGGCAGAGCTGGCGAGTTCGAGGATGGAGCACACCGCTTAACGGGGCACGGCGACGTGTCTTAACCGGCTGCCGCGAGGCGGCCTATTACCCTGGCACGGAGACGTGCCCCGGCCGATCTCTCATGCGCAGAGCGAAGGGATCGGGGACGTGCATGGTCAGACCACGGGGCGGAACGGCTCGCGTGAATGCGGAGGTGTATTTGGAGGGAAGATGTCATCAAATCAATTTCGTCGCGGCCAGTTCGCCCCCCTCTGCCCTGCCGGGCATCTCCCCCACAGGTGGGGAGAGTGGCTGGGCGCGCTGACCTCGCCACACTGCAACGTCGAATGCTGAGCAACGGACGGTCAATTTGGGCAATGAGCGCGCCCCATCCGATCTCCCTCCTTGTGGGGGGAGATGCCCGGCAGGGCAGAGGGGGTATCCAGTGCACGGCGCTCACTTCGAACCCTCAAAAATCTCCCCCTCAATCCCCTTTATTTCCGTCAAATCCATACCCATATTGCGGTCAACCGGGAAATCATTCATCCCGGCACGGCCAGCCTGCGGGGGGCCGATCTTGACCAACGCTTCGCGCCTTTGGAGGGCGGGGCGGGAAACGGAGAGACATCATGAATCTACAGAAATATTCCGAGCGGGTCCGCGGATTCCTTCAGAATGCCCAGAGCTATGCGCTTGGCGAGGGCAACCCTCAATTCACCGCCGAACATGTGCTGAAGGCGCTGCTCGATGACGAGCAGGGCATGGCGGCATCGCTGATCGATCGCGCCGGCGGCGATTCGAAGATCGCGCGTTTGGCCAATGACGAGGCGATCAAGAAACTGCCCAAGACATCGGGCGGCAATGGCCAGCTTTCGCTTGCCCAACCGCTCGCCCGCATCTTCAACGCTGCCGAGGACGCCGCCAAGAAGGCCGGCGATTCCTTCGTCACCGTCGAGCGCCTGCTCGTCTCGCTGGCGATCGAGACCACGGCTTCCACCGCCGACACGCTGAAGAAGGCGGGCGTTTCGGCTGTCGGCCTCAACCAGGTGATCAACGAGATCCGCAAGGGCCGCACCGCCGATTCGGCCAATGCCGAACAGGGCTTCGATTCGCTGAAGAAATATGCCCGCGACCTCACCGCCGAGGCGCGCGACGGCAAGCTCGATCCGGTCATCGGCCGCGACGACGAAATCCGCCGCACGATCCAGGTTCTGTCGCGCCGCACCAAGAACAATCCGGTGCTGATCGGCGAGCCTGGCGTCGGCAAGACGGCAATCGCCGAGGGCCTCGCACTCCGCATCGTCAATGGCGATGTGCCGGAATCGCTCAAAGACAAGAAGCTGATGGCGCTCGACATGGGCTCGCTGATCGCGGGCGCAAAATTCCGCGGCGAGTTCGAGGAGCGGCTCAAGGCCGTCTTGAACGAAGTGCAATCGGAGAACGGCGAGATCATTCTGTTCATCGACGAGATGCACACGCTGGTCGGTGCCGGCAAGGCGGAAGGCGCGATGGATGCGTCGAACCTCTTGAAGCCCGCGCTCGCCCGTGGCGAGCTGCACTGCGTCGGCGCCACCACGCTTGCCGAATACCGCAAGCATGTGGAGAAGGACGCCGCACTCGCCCGCCGGTTCCAGCCGGTCTTCGTCGACGAGCCGAACGTGATCGACACGATCTCGATCCTGCGCGGCCTCAAGGAAAAGTACGAGCAGCACCACAAGGTCCGGATCTCCGATTCGGCGCTTGTCGCGGCGGCTACCCTTTCCAACCGCTATATTACTGACCGCTTCCTTCCCGACAAAGCGATCGACCTGATGGACGAGGCCGCCTCGCGGCTGCGCATGCAGGTCGATTCCAAGCCCGAAGAGCTCGACGAACTCGATCGTCGCATCATGCAGCTCAAGATCGAGCGCGAAGCCTTGAAGAAGGAAACCGACCAAGCGTCGCAGGACCGGCTGGAGAAGCTTGAGCTCGATCTTGCCAGGATCGAGGAGGAAGCCGGTGCGCTCACCGCCCGCTGGCAATCCGAAAAACAGAAGCTCGGCCTCGCCGCCGATATCAAGAAGCAACTCGACGACGCCCGCAATGAACTGGCGATCGCCCAGCGCAAGGGTGAGTTTCAGCGCGCCGGCGAACTGGCCTATGGCGTGATCCCCGGTCTCGAGAAGCAGCTCGAAGCCGCCGAAAGCCATGGCGACAAAACCACGGCCGACCTGGTGCAGGAAGTCGTGACGCCGGACCATATCGCGCACATCGTGTCGCGCTGGACCGGCATTCCGGTCGACAAGATGCTCGAAGGCGAACGCGAAAAACTGCTGCGGATGGAAGACGAGCTGGCAAGGTCCGTCGTCGGCCAGGGCGAAGCCGTGCAGGCCGTGTCGCGCGCGGTCCGCCGTGCGCGTGCCGGGCTGCAGGATCCGAACCGGCCGATCGGCTCGTTCATCTTCCTCGGCCCCACCGGCGTCGGCAAGACCGAGCTTACCAAATCGCTCGCCCGTTTCCTCTTCGATGACGAGACGGCGATCACCCGGATGGACATGTCCGAATATATGGAGAAGCACTCGGTCTCGCGCCTGATCGGCGCACCTCCGGGCTATGTCGGATATGAGGAAGGCGGCGCGCTGACCGAAGCGATCCGCCGCCGGCCATACCAGGTGATCCTGTTCGACGAGATCGAGAAGGCGCATCCGGATGTGTTCAACGTGCTCTTGCAGGTTCTCGACGACGGTCGCCTAACCGATGGCCAGGGCCGCACCGTGGACTTCAAGAACACGATCATCATCATGACCTCGAACCTGGGCGCGGAATTCCTCACCCAGCTCGGCGAGAATGACGAGGTCGATTCGGTGCGCGAAATGGTGCTTGGCGTGGTCCGATCGGCATTCCGTCCGGAGTTCTTGAACCGCGTCGACGAGATCATCCTGTTCCATCGCCTGCATCGCAAGGAGATGGGCGCGATCGTCGATATCCAGTTGGAGCGGCTGATGAAGCTGCTCGCCGATCGCAAGATGGTGCTGGAACTCGGCGCCGATGCGCGGGGCTGGCTTGCCGACAAGGGTTACGACCCGATCTACGGCGCCCGTCCGCTCAAGCGTGCGATCCAGCGCTATATCCAGGACCCGCTCTCCGAGCGCATCCTGTCCGGCGATTTCCCCGATGGGTCGAAGATCCTGGTCTCGGCCGGGTCCGACAGGCTGGTCTTCTCGGCCAGCCGTCCCATCGAGGCGGCGCCGGCGGAAGCCGCGTAACTCCAAGCGAACATTCGACCGGCGGCAGCGATGCCGCCGGTTTTCATTGCCCGTCGTCGGAAAAACTATTGGGTCTCGGCGACCTTGGTCGCTTCGGCATTGCCGAGCAGGGTGTCGATGCGCTTACGCTCGTCCTCGAACTTCGCAAGCTCGTCGCCCTTCAGCGACTTGCCGCCCGGCAGGCGGATCCGCTGCGGATCGACCTTGTTGCCGTTGACGATGACTTCGTAATGCAGATGCGGCCCGGTCGATTGTCCCGTCGAGCCGACCCAGCCGATGACCTGCCCCTGCCGAACCTTGGCACCTTCCTTGATCCCCTTGGCGATGGCGCTTTGGTGATTGTACGACGTCACATAGCCGTTGGGGTGCTTGATCAGCGTCTGGTTGCCATAGCCGCCCTTGTCCCAGCCGGCCTGGATCACCGTGCCATTGCCGGCCGCGATGATCGGGGTGCCACGCGGTGCGGACCAATCGACGCCGGTATGCATCCGCATATAGCCAAGGATCGGATGCCGGCGCATGCCGAAGCCGGAGCGGAATTGGCCGTTCGGCAGCGGATTGCGGATCAGGAACTGCTTGAGGCTCTTGCCGTCCTGGTCGTAATAATCGACCGTATTGTCGTCGGAATCCTGGAAACGGTAGAGTCGGATGTCGTTGTCGCCGAACTTGGCATGCACGAAGAGCAGTTCGGATTCCTCGGTGGCCTCGCCCGAGACATCCTCGACCGAATAGAAGACTTCGAGCGAATCGGCCGGCTTCAACCTCGCCTGGAAATCGACGCTCGACGAAAGCAGCCGCACCAGCCTGCCCGTCATCTCCTTGCTCATCCCATAGGAAAGCGAGGCGCGGTAGATCCCATCATAGACGCGCGGCAGGTCGCTGGTATCGGCGATCTGGACCGAACTGTCATCGAAAGCGGTGCTGATCGCGACGAGATAGGGCGGCTCGGTACCGGTCACCAGCCTGCCGTCGTCATCCACTGCAACGGTCAGCTGATGCGTGTTCTGCGAATAGAGGCTGGCGCGCACGATCCGTGCCTTCTCGCCTTCCTGGATGATGCCGAGCCGGAGGACATCGCCCTCGGCAAGTTCCCTGCGGCCAAGCGCCTGTTCGAAATAGTTTTCGATCGCTTGCGAATCCGCCTTGGCATAGCCGGCGCCGAGCATGATGGCGCTCACCTTGGCGGCCTTGCGGACGGGCACGATGTCGTCGGCATATTCCGGAGTCAGGCTGTTGATCGCCGTCGGCACCGCGACCGTGGTATTCTCCTCGACCACTTTCGCCGAGACGCGCGAGAGCAGGTCGAGCGCGTCGGTATCGGCTGCGAAACGCTGCGGGTCGACATAATAGAGTGTCGCGACCTGCGCGGTGCCATCGGTCAGCACCGAACCGTTGGTGCGGACATTCTCCTCGACCTCGTCGATCGACATCGAGGGTGCGAGCGGGAAGGGGGCATGATCGGCGGGGAAGATGTCGGTCTTCAGCGCGACTTCCGATTCGACGTCCGAACCATAGAAGACCGGTGAGGGCGCGGCGGCGACATTCTTCTCACCCTCGGAGACTATATTGAGCGGGTCGAAGCGCGGATAGGTCTCGTCGGTGGCATAGTTTGCGGCCAGCGCCATCTTCACATGCGCGAAGGGGCGCTTGCGGACGACCTGGTTGTCGCCCTCGATCACCACGGTCGGCACTTCCATGACTGATTTGTCGGCCGGCTTGGCGGCTATGGCGGTCGAGATCAGCCGCTTGCCCTTGGTGACGGCAGCGAGAGTGCCGCCGCGGTCATCGTCGCGGCCGGGCCTGGTCATCGCCGAGGCTTCGGCCGGCGTTGTCAGCATCTCGCGGCCTTCAAGTGCTGCGAAAAGCGCGACGCCCATTAATATAGAGGCGGTAACGCCGGTGAGGAAGGTTCCGGACAGCCAGCGTAGAGAGACCTCGCGCCGATCGGGCGTACGACGGCCCTCGGCGAGGATCGGCGCTTCTGCGCCAATCGAGCGTATGATCTTCTCGTCTGTCATGGATGAACGATGAACTCCCACCCGCCTGTCGGCGGCCCAATGAGTGCAATATTCGCGGCGTTAAGTCAAATTAACGACATATAAGAGACTTCGCCGGCCCGCGTGCATCTTCCGTTCGGCGTGTTTCTGGGAGAAAATATGAAAAAGTCGGGGCAGAATGCATTTTTTTGTGCACCGCAGAGCGAA